>PEWQ01000169.1 GCA_002780065.1 Candidatus Hydrogenedentes bacterium CG07_land_8_20_14_0_80_42_17 | reverse complement strand
GCACAAGCACGTTCATCTGGCCGGCTCAAATGTCGAGCGAGACTATTGCTTTTCTCGATTCAGGAGCATATCCGCTGAGTGCTTTGCTTAACGATAATTATGATACAAATAACATTCTTTCTGCTGCAGGAGAAACTACTATACTAATCGCTGGATTAGATACAACAGTTGATCTTGCTCGTGTAGTTGTAGTAAACTCATCTGGAAAAGTTGTTGACGATACTAATATGACAATAGTTGGCGATGACTCCACAGTTTCTGTATCAGTTACCTTTGATTCAGGTGTTACAGATTTGTATTTCATTATCTGGGATGCTTCTCAGGCTAAATATTTGATTCTTAAGAAGACTGTATCTGTTGGAGTAACTTCCACCACAATCACTGGCGGCACAGGCGGAGCAAGCGCTACGAATGTAGGCAACATTACGTCTGTCACTCTATACGTTAATCCTCTTTCACCTGCGGCGAACAATGTAGCACAGGTAGATATTGTCGATGTTGCGAACGATTCAGGTCCGAATGTTGATGGCTTTGTATTTGTCGATTCGAATACTTCAGGATTCGACACGAGAATGCCGAACACAGTATTTGAAATTAACCTTTATGATACGACAGGCGATCAGATTACTTCTTTGCCTTCAGGAAATACTTTCCTACTCGTTTTACAGTATGGCAAGTATAATTCGAATTACAATTCCTTGAAGCTGTTGCATCTCAACTCTGCGACGAATGCGTGGGAAGCTGTAAGCAATTCGACTGCCGACTCGACGAACCAGAGAATCGTAGCTTACGTCTCGAGCTTCTCGAAGTTTGCAATCGGAAATGTTTCTTCATCGTCATCAGTAGCTTCGTCTGACGATAATAATTGTGTTGTCAGCATGGCGACATCTTCCACACCGTTTAGTGGAATCATGCCGACTCTGCGCGGAATGCGCGACACAGTGCTAGGTTCTTCGATCGGAAGGGCTCTTGTTTCCGGCTACTATGGCTTTGCAGGGCTTCTATTACTTGCAGGCGCAGGACTTGGTTTAGCAAGAATGCAGAAATAAGACAGATACGAATTTTGACCCTCGAAAGGGATTTAGTTTCCTTTCGAGGGTTTTTTGTTTATAGTTGATTCATCAAAACTTTTTTAGGAGAAGAGAATGCCGGATAAAATTTTTGTACTCGATACAAATGTTCTGCTTCATGATTCAGGATGCCTTACTGCTTTTGGAAAAGGGAATGAGGTTGTCATTCCAATAACTGTTCTTGAAGAATTGGATCAGTTCAAGAAGCGTCAGGATGAAGTCGGTAGAAACGCGCGCAAGGTGACTAGAGACCTCGATGCTTTGAGGGGAGAGGGGAAGCATCTGAGTGAAGGAGTAGAGCTTTCGAATGGCGGACGTTTAAGGATCGAATTGAAGTATCAAGATGCGGCGTCGGTACCTTCGATCTTCAACTCGGCAACGAATGATGTGCGAATACTGGGACTCGCTTTGCATTTGACGAACGAATATAAAGGCAAAAAACCTGTTGTTTTGATAAGCAAAGACATCAATCTTCGAGTCAAGTCTGACGCGGTGCAAGTTGCAACTGAAGATTATGAGAACAAAACCGTCAACATCTCCGAGCTTTTTTCCGGGCACAGAATTATTCAAATTCCTGATGAAGAGATAAACTCGTATTATCGCGACAAAGCTTACAGAAAACCTATCGAACCTGTTCCGCTTGCGAACGAATTTGCAATGCTTCAGAGTGAAACTAATCCGGACCATACAGCATTGGGCAGATACTTTCCTAAGGAGAATGTTCTGCTTCCACTTACTATTCCTGACGATTCTGATGTATTTGGGATACGGCCATTAAATCGTGAGCAGAGATATACTTTAGAATTATTAATGGACGATAAAATTTCTTTAATTGCGTTGGTTGGAATTGCAGGAACAGGAAAAACTTTATTGGCGCTTGCCGCCGGACTTGAGAAGGTAGTAAATACCGATACATATCGAAGACTTCTTGTCTCGAAGCCGATTATGCCGATGGGAAAAGACATTGGTTATCTGCCAGGCGATGTGGATGAGAAACTCATGCCGAGAATGCAGTCGGTTTCTGATAATCTTGAATTTTTGTTCATGACTTCTGGAGGAATTGAAGGCGGAGAGGAACGTCTGCAGGAGTTAATTGAAGACGGCATTATTGAGTTGGAGCCTTTGACATATATTCGCGGAAGATCGATTCCGAGGCAATTCATAATTGTCGACGAAGCGCAGAATCTTACTCCGTTGGAATTGAAGACGATTATTACTCGCGCAGGCAAAGGCTCAAAGATAGTTCTATGCGGCGATGCGTATCAGATCGACCATCCGTATCTGGATGCGGGGTCGAACGGACTTACTTACGTAATTGAATGCTTCAAAGGAAGCCCGTTGTTTGGAACAGTGACATTGACGAAGGGCGAGCGGTCCGAGCTTGCAGAGACGGCCGCGCTTTTGATGTGATGCCGGATTGGGCAAGTAAGACAAAGCCTTTTCCTGTTTTGATTCTTTCAAAATTATCACGAGCCGCAATAACGACATATAAGCCTTGCTCGGTTGAATTAAGGCTCGATTTAATTGGACTGCAAAATGAGAGCATAAGCATTTTCAATCGGACAAAGAAATTTATTTCAGAGCTCAGAGCGAAAAAAATTTCAGTTTTATTGACAGCGCGGCTTTGCAGAGACGGCGGCGAATGGAATGCATCTAAAGAAAATTTACGGAGAAAAATATTATTTGAACTTGCTCCAAGCTCTGACGCTCTTGATTTAGAAGCGGAAATATTAGAGGAAAAAAAAGGCAGAATTTTTGCGGAGCTATTAAAGAAACGAATGCGCGTCGGTGCGGCATTAATTGTTTCGCATCATGACTTGAAGAAGATGCCGAATTTAATAAAACTAAATAATATTCGAGCGATGGCATTGAGAGTAAAAGCAAATCGGTTAAAGATTGCGGTCATGACGAAGAATGAAAAAGAGACGGAGAAGATTGCGGACTGGGCAGTTGCTAATTCTTGCGAAGAACTTCCGATAACGGTAATTGCGATGGGCTCTATCGGCAGATGGACGCGGTGGGTAATGCCGCTAAGGCTCGGAGGGCCTGCTTACGCGCCGGTTGGAAGACCGGTTGCTTCGGGACAGATTTCTTACAGAGAATTAAATAAGTTGCTTGAAAAAAGCAAGTAGTAATTAAAATTATGTTAAATTTTTTTGATAAGTTTTTTCTAATTATCCGTGTTTTTATTCTGACTCTTTTATCGCCTTTTGTATTGCTGCTCGGACCTATAAATGCATTTCGAATTTTGGGATTAAAAATAATTTCTCATAAAAAGAATTATGTCGATTATGATGAAATTATAGCTATAGCGGACAAAATACTTTTATTTAAAATTTTCGGAAAACTTTTTTTTAGAACCAGATGTTTGAAAAGAACTCTGGTATTACACCGCATTCTCAGAAGCTATGGATTTGATGTAAAAGCGATAATTGGTTTTGACAGAGAAAGGAACGGAGTCGCGGGACATGCGTGGCTGATGCTGAACGGAAAAAAAATATCAGATCCGATATTTACTCCGCAGAGAGAATTTATTCCGTTTGTGGAAATCGGGGCTGAGGTTAAGAAAATTAAAGATGCCTAGTTTTGATATCATTGCCGGAGGAATTTTAATAAGAATAGAATCCGACCGCGGAGGAGATCCTATAGAGGCTCTTAGAAGAGATTGGTCAGCGATGATTATGAATGATAAGTTACGAACTCCTGATATCTATATTAAAATACATACTCGAAACTGGAACGAACCTTCGCCTATTTTTCTTCCGCGTGATGCGCGTTTAATTCGGCTTGGAGGTCGAAAGGTATTTACCGATGGAAAAAGATTTTTTGTAGATTACCACGAAAATGCTTTTTTTATTATCGAGGATAATTTTGCGGAAGGAGTTTGTTATGTTCAAAAAGATCTGGATCCGCTCTTCTGGACTGAACTTTCGGTGAATCAGATTTTATTACTACTTCTTAGGAGAAGGAACAGATTTTTTATACATGGCGGCGGCGCCATAAATTCTAAAGGGACTGCTTGCATTTTTATCGGCTCCGGTGGCTCGGGGAAGAGCACCTCTGCGCTTGCGCTCCTCCATGCCGGTTGGCCATTTATGGGCGACGACATTCTTCTTTTCGATTCCAATTTTCGCTTCTATTCGTTTCTGAAAAGACCCTCCGCTTCAGATTGGACCGTTGAAAAACTCGGTTTGCAAAGATTAGTTATAGGCTCAAGAACAAACGGAAAAAAACTTATCGCAATAAAAAATAAGGCGTCTTGTTCAGATTCATTTAGAATTTTTAGGCCTCTTCCGTCGATCTCAAAGAACGAAATACGACCCATGAACATCTCTGACATCGAAGAGATAATTCGATCGCAGACAAGATTGTGCGATACTGATGAAATAATTGCCGGAGCTTTGCCCGACCTCAAACCGCTCTATGAAAAATGCTCGGAGATAATCGTAGGCAGTCTTGAAACATTGAGCGAATTTCTCAGTAAAATTTAATTATCGGACTCGTGCAAGTCGATGATTTACCACGGAGTTACCATGAAGATGAAAAAACCTCACAACAGGGTTCGAAAAGATCAGATAATGGTTTACGATCATTTTCAAAACCCTGA
>PEWQ01000148.1 GCA_002780065.1 Candidatus Hydrogenedentes bacterium CG07_land_8_20_14_0_80_42_17 | reverse complement strand
CTTCTTCGAGATTCGCTCCGGTTGAGCAGATCGCATTTACTTTATTTTGCCGTATCATTTCTGCAAGAGAAATTCCGAGCTCCGCAGTGCTCATTGCGCCGCCTAATGTCATGAACATTTTGCCGCCTTTTTTTAGGTGCAAGCTGTATGCCTCAGCCGCTTCGACCAATAACACAGAATTAAAGTGCTTAAAGTTTTGCTTCATAAAATTTTTGATGCTCATGATAATCCTCCAAACATTTATTTTGCGGTAATACTACAAGCGATTGAAGAATCTTGCAAAAAAATAGTGAAAGTGTCAAAATGTGATTGTTGGATCAATTTTATAAAAGGTGAGAAGGCATGACTAAAATTATTGGAACAAGTCCTTTACGCGAAGACGCTAGAGTGAAGATAGACGGTGCGGCGAAATATGTTGATGATTTAAGTTTTCCCGGAATGGCTTATGCTATGCTTGTTCGTTCACCATTTCCGCACGCAAAAATTTCCGAGATTGATGCTTCACATGCGTTAGAACTTCCTGAAGTTGTTGCCGTCATTACAGCAAAAGACATTCCGGGAAAAAATAAAATTCCGATTGTTTTCGATGACCAGCCTTGCCTTGCTGAAGATGAGGCAAGATATATCGGAGAACCTGTTGCAATCGTTGTAGCGAATGACAGAAGAACTGCTCAGATAGCCGCTACGTTGGTCTCTGTAAAGTATTCTGAACTTCCCGCTATTACCGATCCTCTTCTTTCGCTTGCAGAAGGCGCAGAGAAGGTCAATCCTGTGCTTGGCAATATTTTATCTCGACATAAGGTGAACAAAGGCGATGTCGATTCCGCGATGAGTATTGCTGATGTTGTTGTTGAGGGCGAATACAAAACAGGTTATCAAGAGCACGCATACATCGAGACTCAAGGCGTAATAGCTGTGCCGGAAAACGAAGGAGGCATCGCACTTTACGGCTCGATGCAATGCCCGTTCTATATTCATAAGGCGTTGGGATATGTTTTAGGAATTCCTCTATCCAAATTAAGAGTGATTCAGACTGTTACGGGCGGAGCATTTGGAGGGAAAGAAGACTTTCCTTCTCTGCCTGCTACGCATGCCGCGATTGCGGCATATCTGACCTCAAGACCGGTGAAACTTGTTATGACTCGTGAAGAGGATATTCTCTGCTCGACGAAACGGCATCCCGGAATTGTTAGAATAAAATACGGCGCGCGCCGAGACGGAACAATAATTGCGTGCGACGCAGAATATATATTGAATGCCGGAGCGTGGTCTACATTATCTCCAATTGTGCTGTGGCGCGGAACCGTTCATTCGGGCGGACCGTATCGTATTGAAAACTTTCGAGTCGATGCAAAAGCAGTAGCGACGAATTCGGTTCCTAACGGCGCTTTTCGAGGGTTTGGACAGCCTCAAGTATGTTTCGCTAACGAATCTTTGATTGATGAGCTCGCTGTAAAATTGGGAATGGACCCTGTTGAATTGCGTCTGCGCAATGCGCTCGATATTGGATTGGAGACGTTAACGAATCATGTAATCAAAGAATCGTGCGGATTGAAAAAGGTAATCTCACTTGTGCGAGATGAAGTTAAATGGCTCGAGAATCGTTCACGAAAGGAAAGAGTTCTTTCTAATGGAAAATATTACGGAGTGGGATTTTCTGCCGCGTTTTATGGAACCGGGCTTGGCGCCGGCGGTAAGAAAATAGACCGCTCGGGCGCATTTCTGCAAGTTGCTTTTGACGGCTCTGTTCAGATTGCTGTAGGAACAACTGAGATGGGGCAGGGGCATAATACCGTTCTATCGATGATTGCGGCGGAAGAGTTGGGAGCGGATGTGAAGAAGGTTTCTATGCTTCCAATCGATACTTCCCGCGTGCCTGATTCGGGACCTACAGTTGCTTCGCGCGCAACAATGATGTCGGGACAAGCAATCAGAGACGCGGCTAAACAAGTTCGAAAAATAATTCATGATGTCGTTGCAAAAAGACTTGGAGTAGCAGTTGAAACTCTGGAGTTTGAGCCGGGAGTAATTTTCTCCGGCGCAAAAAAAATAACTTTTGAAGAAGCTGTCACGTGGTGTTTTGACGAGCGCGTTCACTTGGCCGCACAGGGTTGGTTCAAGGCTCCGAATACAGAATGGAATTCAGAAAACGGTTTAGGCGATGCGTATTATGCTTACACATACACTGCAATAGGCGCGGAGGTCGCGGTGGATAAAGAGACCGGTGAAGTCGAAGTCTTGAGAATTGTTTCGGGACATGATATTGGCAAGGCAATAAACCGACGCGAGGTCGAGGGTCAGATCCAAGGTGGAGCTGTGCAGGGAATGGGATATGCACTTTACGAAGATTTGGTTTCAACGAATGGAAAAATAATTCGGCCGAATTTTTCCGGCTATATCATTCCAACAGCCGCGGATATTCCTGAGATAAAACCTGTGATAGTTGAAGAACCTTATGAAGGAGGTCCGTTTGGCGCAAAAGGCTTGGGTGAGCCGCCTTTGATTGCAATTGCTCCTGCGATAGCTAATGCGATTTTTGACGCGATAGGAGTGAGAATTAAAAAATTGCCTATGACTCCTGAAAGAATACTTGAGACTTTGGAGGCTGTGCGATGAAGAATTCGACCTTACACCTCAAGCTAAATGGAAACGAAAAAACTTTTTTAATTGATCCTGCTGATACGCTTCTTGATTTTTTGCGTGAGACTGCTCAATTGACCGGAACTAAAGAAGGGTGCGGCAAAGGTGAATGCGGAGCATGCACAGTTTTGTTGGACGGAAAGCCGGTGAACTCTTGTCTTGTTATGGCTGTTCAGGCTGAGGGAAGGTCCGTCACAACAATCGAAGGAATCAAGAGCGATAAGCGTTTTGATGCTTTGCGCGCATCTTTTCTTGAACACGGAGCTTCTCAATGCGGAGCTTGCACTCCGGGATTTATAATCAGCTCCGCGGCTTTATTGACAGATAACCCTGATCCAACCGATAAGGAGATACGTTCTGCTTTGGAAGGAAATTTATGCAGATGCACAGGATACCTTAAGATCTTCTCAGCGGTAAAACACGCGGCAGAGAATAAAGGAGAACGCTGATGTTTCAAATTCATATACCTGCTGTGAAAGCGTTCAGTGTTAAAGAAGCGCTAAAACTGATTGAAGAGAACGGAAAGGTTTTAAACGGCGGAACAGATATTTTAGTAATAGCCAAAGAGATAGGAATATCTGCAGAGAAACTTGTGGACATATCCGGCATTGAGGAATTAAAGCAGATTGAAGTTTCTGCGAAAAAAATAGTTATTGGCGGAGCAGTTACGATTGATGAAGCAAAAAATAATCCAATAATACGGAGCGAGTTTCCTGCTCTTGTATTTGCTGCGGAACAATTTGCTTCGCCTCAGATAAGAAATCGAGCTACATGGGCGGGCAATATTGCAAATGCTTCTCCTGCTGGAGACGGAATGACTGCTCTCTATGCTTACGACGCTGTGATTCAGTTGAGAAGCAAGAATGGAAGAAGAGAAATTCCTCTGACGGAATTTGTGAAAGGAGTCAGGAAGACTGAACTTTGCGAAGGAGAAATAATAACAGGAATTATTTTGCCGCGAGGACATGGCGGCGAGCATTTTGGTTCATTTATTAAGGTAGGGCAGAGAAAGACTTTAGCAATTTCGAAAGTTATGGTGGCTGTTTCGGCTCTTATCAAGGCAGGAAAGATAAAAAAAATTGGAATTGCGCTTGGAGCTGTAGCACCGGTAATTTTGAGACTTACCGAGGTTGAACAATTCTTGACTGGGAAAAAGATAGATCGTGATGAGGCAGTTAGAGCCGGTGAACTTGCGCGTCAGGCGGTGAAGGCAATTGATGATATTCGCTCGACTGCGGATTACAGAAAAAAAGTAGCTGGAGTTATAGTGGAGCGGGCAATCCTTGGACTCAAATCAATCGAGTAGCGAAAGAAAGGGTTTTATTCCTCCTGAGCCTGATGAAGTCCGAAAACTGATTTTGGCTTTGGAAACAGCTCCGAGGGACATATCTATTCATCGCTCACTTGGGCTATTGCGATGGCAAAGGCGGGAATTGACTGAGGCACTGATTGAATTCAGAAAGATATTTCAGATTGATAACTCTAATATTGAATCGAATTTTGCTATTGCCGCAATTTATCTTGAACGAGGAATGAGACAAAAAACATTTGAACAGCTTTTTTCTATAGCATTCAGAGAAGAATTTTTGGAACATCACGGAGAACCTTTCGATTTACGGAGACTTGAAAGAAGATTCAAGGACTTTCCAACTCCTTATGATTCGATAGATTGGATTGAGCTTTTTACCGGCTTAGAAAAAGATTTCAAAGTGAACGAAGAATATAAACGAGTAGCTTTAAATGAAGGAAATTTATCTTTGACTCATAAAAATTACGATAAGGCAATTAGGATTTTTACTCTTCTTTGTGTAATTGAACCGAGAAATTCGTTTGTGCGATTATGCCTTGCAAGCTCTTTATCAGCGAGGAGAAAAGACCGAGCTGCCGAACTGGAATTCAACGAAGCAATTTTACTTGAGCCGAAGAATCCGGCGGGCTACAAAGGTTTGGCTTTGATTAGGGCTCGGCGCGGTGAAATTGAGAAGGCAAGAGAAACGTTTGAACAGGTGCTTATGCTGGATCCAGAGGATCCTGACGCCAGGAGA
>PEWQ01000077.1:16123-17784 GCA_002780065.1 Candidatus Hydrogenedentes bacterium CG07_land_8_20_14_0_80_42_17 | reverse complement strand
GAAGCGCCTGTTACTAGTATCCGCATTTCTTATACCAGTCTATCGTCCTCCTAAGACCTTCATCGAGTCCGATTATCGGTTCATAGCCAAGAATATTTCTTGCCGTTGCAATGCTCGGAACACGAATCTCAACGTCAGCTTCCAGCGCATCTCGATATCGTATCTTCGAATTGGAATTAGTGAGTTGGATAATTCGTTCAGCAAGTCCGCTTACAGTAACGGTTGCGCGAGGGTTTCCAATATTGATTGCGTGCCCCTTTGCAGATGGTTTACTCATCGCAAGAATAGTTCCATTGACCATATCATCAATGAAGCACCACGCGCGAATCTGATTGCCGTCGCCGTTTATTACAAGCTCTTCGTTCTTCAGAGCGGCCATAATAAATTTTCGAGTAGCGCCTTCTCCGACCTGCCGAGGCCCGTAAATATTGAAAGGTCTAACAGTGACAACGTCCAATCCGTAATCCTGTCCGTAAGCGTGAGCCCAATGCTCTGCCGCAAGTTTCGAGACCGCGTAGCACCATCGAAATACTCCGACAGGTCCTTGCGTAGTCATAGTTCTTTCGTCTCCGCGATAAACATGAGGCCCGTAAACTTCGCTGGTTGAGAAGCAAACAACACGCGACGGTCTAAGTTCTTTCGCAGCTTCCATCACCATGTATGTGCCGAGCGTATTGACTTCCATTGTGACTGTCGGCTTCAGAGCCACTGAATCAATTCCGGCAATCGCGGCAAGATGCAGAACTATATCGCAATTCTTCATCGCTTTTGCAATTGCGGACTTATCAGTAATATCGCCGTCAATAAACCGGACAGGTATTTTTAATTTAGTGTAGTCGACGAACTTTGACGCATTTCTATGGCGATTGTCGTAAAGGATAATCTCTTTTGCGCCGCAAGATTCATCCGATGCAATTCGTTCAGCAACGGAAGTGCCGATAAATCCGGTGCCGCCGGTAATCAAAATTCGCTTACCCAAAAATAAATCAAAGAGGTTCATAAGGAAAATCTAACGCATTTTCGATTCAAAAGAAAGGCTGAAAAAGTATGAGTAGTAATCCCTCAGAACGAAAAAATATTTAAACACGGAGTTTCACAGCTTCTACTGCATTGCGGCTTTTATTCTCTCCTCGCTTCGCTTCGCTCAACTTCGGAGAGGGTGGGATTTGAACCCACGAGAGCCGTAAGGCCCTACCGGTTTTCAAGACCGGCCCATTCAACCGCTCTGGCACCTCTCCAAGAAAATAAATTCTAACATTGATGTTTTGTTTTAGCAATGCCGTCTCCGATTGCAATGTTATTATATTTGAAAGTGTAAATTGCAAATTTTATTAAAGTAGTATTTTGTCATTGCGAGCACTGAAGGTGCGAAGCAATCTCTTGATGTTAACAGATTGCTGGTATGTTATTTTATTTGAAATTGCAAATTGGAAAGTGCAAATTGAAAATTTTATTTTTCCAATTTTCATTTTCCAATAATTTCACACGTGCTTCGTCGCGATGACAGATGTAAACACTTATTGGATAAGCATGCATAGCTTGCACAGGCGAGGCGTCCATTGACGCGTAGCGCCTGTGCCTCCACGACGAGTTATAATATTTGAAATTGCAAATTGGAAAGTGCAAATTGAAAATTTTATTTTTCCAATTTTCATTTTTCA
>PEWQ01000077.1:0-16085 GCA_002780065.1 Candidatus Hydrogenedentes bacterium CG07_land_8_20_14_0_80_42_17 | reverse complement strand
ACACTTATTGGATAAGCATGCATAGCTTGCACAGGCGAGGCGTCCATTGACGCGAGGGCGGCCATTGACGCGAGGGCGTCCATTGACGCGAGGGCGTCCATTGACGCGTAGCGCCTGTGCCTCCAAAGTGGAAGGGTGGGGATGCGG
This sequence comes from Candidatus Hydrogenedentes bacterium CG07_land_8_20_14_0_80_42_17, assembly GCA_002780065.1. Classification (GTDB taxonomy): domain Bacteria; phylum UBA8481; class UBA8481; order UBA8481; family UBA8481; genus UBA8481. Next base: position 15,938 of record PEWQ01000077.1, on the reverse strand, counting down.
GACACCATTGTGCCGTTGACACCATTGTGCCGTTGACACTATTGTGCCGTTGACACTATTGTGCCGTTGACACTATTGTGCCGTAGACACCATTGTGCCGTTGCAAAAGATTTAGGGAAACTCCAGTAATAAACTTAGTAAGCTACTTTATAGAAATTTTAGAAGATTCTGGCCCGGGGCATTTTGAGCCGCGCTGATTGCGAGCTGAAGCTTGAATTCGGACATTCTCAATCGTGTGATAGCTTCTCCGTATTCTAAATCCTCGTTCTCAGAAATGCTCTTCTTTGATAAATAGAGAATATCTTTTACTCTGCTTTCAGTATTTTCCAGTCTCGCCGCTTGTCCGCCAATTTCGCCTATTACCTTATCCATTCGGTCAAGACCTCTGGATAATTCCGCAATTCGAGTGTTACTTATCTCTGAGTATTCTCCTCGCTCTAAATTTCCTATTGTGTTAATTATTACGTTGAAAAGAGAAAGATCATTTTGATTGCCGGAACCCATATTCGCCGGTGAATTAGCCGTTCCGTCAGTCATCTGCATCCTTTCAAAAAATCTTCCGGCGCCTTCATCTTTAATAATTAGTTGATCTTCATTTTTAGTTTCTATTCTCAATCTGTATCCGCTTCCGCCTACAGGAGTTTCTACAGTCGCATTTGCTTCCGGAACTTTGTCGTTTATTCTTGCCGCTATATCATTCAATGAATCATTTTCTATGTCGAACCAAACTCTCTTATCCTGCACAGTGAAATATCCCTGCTTGGGCTCTTGATTTGTAAAATATGCCGATAGTTTTTCGTCAGGCGCCAAAATTGGATTTACTGACGCGCCTGCTGAAGATTCCATCCAATCTTTATCTACTTGAAAAAGTTCAGAACCGATATAATTAACGTCGATCGTTGAATCTTCGGAAATAGTGCGCTTCATCTTTGTTCTGTTTCCGCGGTATATGACATCGATAATGTTCCCGTCGGAGTCTCTCTTAACTTCGAATGGATTGACATCCGTCTTTGTTCCTCCGAATATCTTTCCGTCTACTGTTTCGGAATTTGCAAATTGTATCAGTCCGTCAAGTTGCTGGCGCATCTCGTCTCCCATAAGTTGTAAGTCGGTCGTCGTAAATGTTTCGTTGCTCGCTCTTACCATAAGCATTCTTGTTTCTTGAAGTAATGAGACTATTTTCGTCACTGCTGTTTCGCTGTTGTCGATGAACCGTTTTGCGTCGCTTATATTGCGAAGATATTGGTCATGACTTTTTACCACAGACTTTAGCCGCGCGGAAGTTACGAACCTTTGAGGATCATCAGACGGCTTGTAAATTTCTTTGCCGGATGCCAGCTTGGATTGAGCAGCGGCATTTTCATCCTGCGTACTTCGCATCGCCGCTAACGTAATAAGTTTCATTTTAGATTCTGTTACACGCATATACCATTACAATTATCGGCAGAATTGCGCAGGTTGTTTCTATTTTTTTGTTAAATATTCGTCTAAAGTCAATCTGTCGTTAGTTTGATTCAGAGTCCATCCTGCCATGAATACGTAAAGAAATATGCTCGCAACTGTGTCGTGATTTCCTAATAAAATCTGGCCGAACCCAAGCGACAAAAGTAACAGTCCTGTCAAAAATAAAACTGCTTTTCTATACAATCCCGCAATTAAAAATAGCCCAAGTCCCACCTCGCAGAATGGAAGGAGATACGCATATATTTTCAGGCTGAACGGAGGTAGAAATGTTTTTGAAAATTGATCGAGAATAGAATTCATAAAACCTTCGGGACCAGGCCCCATAAATTTATTAAGTCCTGCAAAGAAAAAAAGCAAACCTAAAGCCATACGTGTCAGAAACGATCCCATTATCCATTCTTTCTTATCCATTTCATCCTCCAACTGCAAATTTTAAGGAAGCCTGAAAAAATGAGGCCACCATGGTTCTAGCCTGAGCATAGCTATCGCCTCGGTAAAGATCGGCAGCCATATCCATCGTCCTGCTCTTAGAGCTTCATTTTTTAATCCTATGAGATCAACCTCAAGTTTCTTCGGCTCTCGATAAAGAGAAAAGTTTGGAATAAAACTTGGAACTCTCTTTAGATAATCCTCGTATTCTTTTCCTAAAACACTTTTCAAATACCTTTCTTCGGCAGGCACTGTAGCCAGCATATAGAAGATAATGGAAAGGCCTACTCCGATTGTAAACGTTACGCTTTCTAAAAATAATCCTGCCGAGATTGCGATAAAGAAAGATCCGAGATAAAGAGGATTACGGCAGATTGAGTAGGGTCCGTCTGAAACAACTGCTGTTTCTTTTCTGCCTGCAAGAAACAATGTTGACCAAAATCTCAAACCGATTCCCACTACCATTGCCGCCCATGCAAAGCCGTCTGTAACAACATCCCACCAAGTTCCTTCAGATACTTCAGGAGTTGAAAAGAGTGCAATCGCAGTAAATATGCCGATAGCAATTCCTCCAATTGTTCCTCTAAAGTGAAATCCTATTCCTTTTGTTGTCATAAAAACATTTTCCGATAAATTCTCTTTGAATTTTATTTTCTATGCTTAATATCATATCTAATATCATGAAAAAAACAAAAGAACATTTGATTGTGTATTTGAATGGAAAATTCATATCTAAATCCGCGGCGAAAATTTCGCCCGATGATAGAGGATTTACTCTTGGAGACGGAGTCTTCGATACTCTGCGTACTTATCACGGAAAACTTTTTTCTTTTGACCGACATGCGGCGCGGCTGTTTCAAGGGTTGTCGGAAACAAAAATTTCAATTCCATTTGATAAAAGCGAATTGCGAATTATTTTAGAAAATCTAGTTTGTAAAAACACCGAGAACGATGCAGTGGTAAGAATTACGATCACTCGCGGTATTGGCAAGGGCGGTTATAAATTCGATTCCGCTACAGCTCCGACTGTTTATGCTGTCACCCGCGCTGTTCCAAATATTGCATCTTTGAGAAGAAAAGGAGTCACGCTTTCAAATTCCGTAATCCCACGACCACTTCCTTTCATTAACGTTGTAAAAACTATTTCTCTCGGCGCAATGGCGCTCGCAAGAATCTTTTCAAACACCTATGAGGTTGTGATGAAAGACTACGAAGGAAAAATTTCAGAGTGTTCGGCATCAACTCTTTATCTGATAAAAAATGGAAAAGTTAAAATGCCATTCAGAAAAAAGATTCTCCCCAGCATTACATGCTCGATTCTATGTGAGCTTATCAAAATTGAAGAATCAGATATTGCGGAAAAACATTTGCTTAATGCGGACGCACTTTTTATCTCGAGCACATCAACCGGTCCTATTCCTGTTTCTTTATATGAGGGAAGAAAATTTCAAACTCAACATCCTATTCTCAAAAAAATATATTCGCTCTATGACGAGCGAATAGAATCTGAATGCAATCAAAAGAGTAAACTATGAAAGTTGCTTACATTACCGGAGCCGCTAAAGGATTGGGAAATAGAATTGCTGAGGTATTATCTGAAGAATACGAATTGGCTTTGGGCGTCAATAAAACTCCGATTTCAGGATTTGACGATGCGCTGATAATTAAAGGAGATGTTGCCGATCCTAAAACTTCATTTCGAGCGGAAAAAGAAATACGAGCAAAATACGGTCGATTGGATCTCTTTGTCGCAAATGCCGGAATGATTGTTAACGAGTTATTAATCTCGACCTCTGAAGAGGATTGGGATCGCAGTATAGCTGTAAATTTGAACGGAATATTTTTTGGTATTCGAGCTTTATTCGAATTATTAACTGAATCGAAAGGCAGTATTGTAATAATCTCTTCGATACTAGGAAAGCGCGGAGCTATAGGCTCTGCGGCTTATACTGCATCAAAGGCAGGGCTTTTTGGATTAGCACTTTCCTCAGCAAAGGAACTTGCTCCAAATGTTAGAGTCAATTCCATTCTGCCCGGATATCTCGATACGGATATGGGACAGACTTCACCTAAAGGAATGGAATTTGCCAGAAACGAGCATCTTCTTAAAAGATTAGGTTCAATAGACGATGTGGCTCAAATGGTACTCGCTTTATCGAAGATGGAAGGAGTCACAGGGCAAATATTTTCTCCTGACGGAAGACTTTCCTCTTGGTAAAATCGAACGTTGTCATCGTTGATTATGAAATGGAAATTGCCTGTCGGGAGTTAATAACTGATTGCAGACCAAGGCGATTGGAATTCGATTCCGAAAGCGACAGATCAAATTTTCTTGCGATAAAACTTTCTGAAAAAGTTATTGGAAGAATTCCGTTTTCGTTCAATCCGATTCGAACCGGTTCGACTGTGACAGTTTCGAAACCTGGACTTCAAGGAATTTTGAGCTCACTCGATTCAGGAAAAATAACTTCTAAAGCATGGGCGGATTTTATTTCGAATCGAATCGTGCCTGATAATGTCAAAGGGCCGGTAGTGACAAATATATCCGCATGCGCTACCGGATTATTCTCGTTTGTGCGCGGAGCAATGCTCTTAACTAACGATGAATGCGATATATGCCTTGCAGGAGCCGCAGAAGCAACTCTGCACCCTTTCGTAGTCGGAGGATTTAAGAGAATGGGAGTTATTTCTAAAACCCGACCGCGTCCATTCGATAAAAATCGCGATGGATTTGTTCCGGCGGAAGGAGGAGCTGTTGCGCTCTTGATGAGAGAAGCAGATGCTGTGTCGGAAGGAATAAAATCTGTGGCAAAAATTTTAGGTTGGGCAATGATGCAATCTGATTCAAATCCTGTTTCGGTAAAAGAGAATGAACACAATATTGTGGAATTGATTCAGCTTGCTTTGACTAATGCTGAAATAAAAAAACAGGATCTTGCATACATTCATCTGCATGGAACCGGAACGAAACAGAATGACATTGCCGAAGCAAAGGCGCTGCGAATTATTTTCGACAAAAAAAACATTTTTATTCCTGCTTCGTCAACAAAGGCTTTGACAGGGCATTGCCTTGGAGCCGCGGGCGCAGTCGAGACAATAATTACTATTGAATTTTTGAAAAACGGCATGGCGCCGGCGAGCTTTGGATTGGAAGATATAGACCCTGAATGCCAGTGCGATTGCATTTTGCAGAATAATATGAGATTACAGAAAAGTATTGGTATTATACTCTCCTATGGCTTTGGAGGGCAAATGGCGGCGCTCGTTATAGAGGCGGAAAAGTGAAAGGCAATCAAGAAATTAAAAAACAACTCGAAGAAATACCATTTGAATTGAAGAGACGTTTGCGAATCTTTGATAGAGGTTCAGCGCCTTACATCGAAGTAGATGGCAGACAAATGATAAATCTTACTTCGAATAATTATCTTTCGCTTGCTACTGATCCTTTAGTAATCGAGGGCGCTGTCGCGGCTGTTAAAGAAGATGGCGCAGGCGCGGGTTCTTCAAGATTGATTGCCGGCACATCAGCTAGGATTACGTTGCTGGAATCTAAACTGGCTGAATTAAAAAATACTGAACGGGCGCTTGTGACTACTTCAGGTTTTACTGCCGCTTTGAGCGCAATTGTAGCTCTGGTAGGTCGAAGTGACGGAATAGTCATAGAGAAAAGTTCTCACGCATGTCTGATTTCGGGAGCACGCTTATCTGGAAGTAAAACAATTTTTTTTAGAAAAAATAATTTGGAAGGTCTTACTCGAGCTCTGAAAAAATTGCGCGATCGCTCTAAACGACTTTTGATTATTCTAGACGGAGTGCATTCGATGGACGGTGATATTGCTCCTTTGCCGGAAATATTGAATATTGCTGAGGAGTTTGATTCATTTCTTCTCGTTGATGACGCTCACGGCACTGGAACTTTGGGGCCGAACGGCGAAGGAATATTCGCACATTTTGGAATTAAGCCATCTGAATATGTTATTCAGATGGGTACTCTATCCAAAGCTCTCGGCAGTCAGGGCGGCTTTCTTGCGGCTGATAAAGCTATCATCGATCTGTTCATTCAAAAATCTCCGGCTTTTATTTATACTACCGGGTTGAATCCGGCTGCCGTAGGCGCGGCAAATGCGGCACTCGATATTTTAGCTAAAAACAATGAACGAGTTGTGAACTTGAGAAGAAATATTTCTGCGTTCTGCAAAAAGATAGGAATTCAAACTTCAAAGACTCCGATAATTCCGATTGTGATCGGAGGCGAAAAAGAAACGATCGAGCTTTCAAATAAACTCGAGGCGGCTGGATGTCTTACACTTCCTATTAGACCTCCTACTGTTCCAAAAGGCACTTCCAGATTAAGACTCTCTGTGCAGTCAGGACACAGGCTTTTCGTCGAGACATCGGAGCATGCCTCGGAAGAGCGATATCTCGTTCTTCTTCGGAGCCGCACGGCCGAATAAATGAAGCTGTGAAATAATTGAAAAGTAATTACGCTCGACCGGTAGCCGCAGGGTTCAGCCTGAGCAAAAAATAAATTTATCTCCGTGTGCTCCCATGCGCGCCTGTCCGTGTTCTGTAGTGAAAAATGATTTTTTCATATCTCAATTTCTTAGCCATAATCATTATTCAATGTTCTTTATCTCAAGATGCGTGCGGTATCTCAAGATGCGTGCGGTATCTCAAGATGCGTGCGGTATCTCAAGATGCGTGCGGTATCTCAAGATACGTGCGGTATCTCAAGATACTCTGCAGGTCGAATAATTTTTGCGCGAACTCCATGACGCAACAATTCTTCGGATGTAAGAGAAAGAAGATCTTTGTCTCCTGTCACAATGAAGTCCGCATTTCCTGATGCAGCTAGACAAAGAAGCAAGTCATCTGCCGGATCACGGCAAAGCACAATATGTCGACGAACATTGACCATTTGAAAATGTTGTAATAGTTCTTCGATGTAGGCACCGGCTTCGTTGAAGAGAAGAACACCAAGTTTGTCCGAAATCATCGCAGGGACGCGTAAAATCTCAGAGCGCAAGGCGGGACTTATGAGCAGAGTGTCATTGCGTAACGCTCGTATTACCGTTTTTTGCGGCTTTCCTCCCAAAAACGCAGAGAAAAAAATGTTTGTATCAATCACGACGCGAAACATGCATTTCTCGTCTTGCTTCTTTCACTGCGCGTTCAATGTCCGAGTCAGTGACACCGGATTTTCGAAAAATTTCAGTCATCTTCAGAACCAAAGCTTCTGTACCTCCCGAGGGCAAAGGAACGACTATTGCAACGGGTTCTCCGCGCCTAGTGACTACGGTTTTGGAACGACGGGCCAATACGCGAGTCACATTTCGCGCAAAGTCTCTAATTGAAATTGTTGTCATTGTGCCTCCTTATGTACATACCAATGTTATAGCATCTAGGTAAATCTTTCAACAAAAGCGTAAAACACGTTGCAACGTATTTTTGCCACGAATCATAATTTTCGAAATAAATGTTTTTCGTCAAGACATCGGAGCATGCCTCGGAAGAGCGATATCTCGTTCTTCTTCGGAGCCGCACGGCCGAATAAATCTCTCATTCTGCGCAAAGCCATGTTGCGTTTGTTTGGCTTGAAAAAATCTCTGCGCTCGAGCGCATTATCCAGAGCTTGAATCAAGCATTCAATATCTTCTCCTGTCGCAGGCTCATAATCATAAGGTTCAATTTTCGCTCCGGCTTGTTTCTTTATCTCATATGCGGTGACCATTACAGCTTGAGCAAGATTCATGGATTTAAATCGAGAAGATGTTTTTATTCGAACTAAAACTTGAGCAAAATCAAGCTCTTCATTTTCAAGTCCTGTCCGTTCCTTTCCGAATAAAAATAACACAGTTCCTTTTGAAGATGCTTTCAGAGCCTCTTCGACGGCTTCCTCAAGCCAAATTGGTTTTGAGCGGTGTTCTCTTCGCCTGGCAGATAATCCAAAAATTCGTACTGAATCTTTTATAGCTGAATCAAGATTTGAAAAGCTTTTAATCTTTTTCAATTCTTTTATCGCACCCGCCGCAAATTTTCGAGCTTCCCCATCTAAAGGCGGATGCGGTTCTATAAGAAACAGCGGACCCAATCCCATCGCTTTAGCAGCTCTAGTCGCCGCTCCAATATTTCCGGAAAATTGCGGTCTCACAAGTACAGGATGAATATTTGAAAGTTTAGGCACGAATGAATCATAGCAAAACACTGATTTTTTGTCGAAATAAACACGCTGATCTTTTATTATTGAGTAAAAAATCATACATTGATTTTTTATTTAGGAAGTGCAACAATTATTCTTATGAAGGCAGAAAGAATTAAATCATTTAACCAGTTGGGGCAGGGAATGGTTGAATATGGTTTGATTATCGGCTTGATAGTCATTCTTATTGTCACATTATTTGTCGCTCTCAATGGTGTAGTGAATATTGGCGGAGAATCGAGCGGCACCCTTTCCGAAGAAGGAATGGGAAGGTCAGCGGCTTCTTTGTCGGCAGGAATATATCAATAGTTTTATTGAAATTATTTGCCAAAACAATGAATTGAATGTCGCGAACTAAAAATCTCTTTACTTTTAGCCTTTCTATTTTGTTGGTTGCAGGATCTCTATGCCTTTTATTAGATCTTCTGCGCCAGACTATGCCTATGATGCCTCTAAATTTTTTACCTTTGCAGTTCAGTTTCAATCTTCTGACTCTGCGGCTGAGTCAGGCTCTAAAGGGCATTGGAATTGCGTTGGCGATAATTGCCGCCACCGTTCAAATAGGTTTTTTTTTCAGAAATAAAAGTTTTATTGAATCGTTTGCAGTTGGATTTGCGGTAATAGCTTTTTTATTGCCGATAACAACCTGCATATTCCCTCTCACTTCAATTGAAATTGCTGTTGTAATTTTTGCGCTCGATTTTATTTTCATATTCTTTTATTTAAAAAAAGTTTCGAATAATATTTTTTTAGAAACAGTTAATTTTTGGATTAATCTTCGTTACATTGAAAAAGTGTTAGTAATAATTTCCGCGGTTGGGTTGCTTTGGGCATTTCTTTCAAACTTAGTAATTCCCTCGGGTATGGATGCTCTTGCATACCATCTAAATCTTGGTCTTCAATATCTTGTAAGAGGAAAAATAATGCCTCTCGATTCAACTGTTTATTATCAGTATATGCAGAATGGCGAGATCTATCTTATGCTCGGAACCGCTTTGGATAAGAGTGGGATTGCTTCTAATATTCTTACAGGTTTTTTCTTGATAGCCGCAACAATAAGCGGAATGTGCTGTGCGGAAGAGGTCTCTCGTAATAACAGGTCAGATGAAAATATCGTTCCTGTCAGAGCAAAAATAATTTCGCTTTCTGCTTTTGCGATATGCCCTTTGACAATTATTCTTGCAGCTCATACTAAAACAGATTTGATTGCGTTTGCATTAGTGACTGTCGCTTTCGCTTCTTTCTTTATTCGAGATTTTTCGATTGTGCAGCTTGCTTTTTTGTTAGGCAGTGCGATTGGAGTCAAGATCACTTCCGCTTACGCCGTCTTGCCTCTTCTTCTATTTGCATTTTACAAAGAACGCCTGAATATAAAAAAAATAGTTGTTTCAATATTTGTCTTTATTTTACCATTTTCATGGTGGTGCATTTCAAATTTGTACTGGTTCAATAAATTGTTGCCTCAGGGTGGAAATTTGTTCTCATCAATTCTAGGTTATGCCGGTCCGCCGTATTACGAACGGATATTTCGAATCTTCGCTTCGTTCATTACTTTTATTCAGCAGGGAATAGACGGGCCTTTCGGAGTGCTTGCGCTTGTCGCAACATTCTCTTTAATCCCTCACATCAGAAAAAGCTCAAGTCTCTTTTTTCCGGCTCTTGCCTCAATGACTGGAATCTTACTATGGCTTGTCACTGGCGGCGGCAGTCATTCTTATGCTTCTGGAGGGCTCTTCCGTTTTGCTCTGCCTGTCTTTGGAATAATTCTGCCGACTGGCGCAGTAGCTCTCGAAATACTTCTTCGTGATGCAAAAAAAGGTATCGGAATTTTACTCGTAGCGAGTTTGCTTTTATCTAATATTCTAACTCTATCCGTGCCAATTATTATTTCTTTTGTATCTCAGCCTTTTTTGTTTTTTCTAGCAGGCTCAATAAATGAGACTGAATACATGAACAACTGGAACTCTTCTCATAAGATCATAAAACAAGCAGAAGAACTTTTACCTATGGACGCAAAAGTTCTTTCAGTCGGAGAAAACCGTTTGTTTCATCTTGGGAGGTCGGCAGTATTCGATCTCGATCAGGAGATTCCGCGTGCTTTGAAAATTATTCACGCAAAGAATCATAATTTGCTTCAATTCGGCTTATGGCTTAAACATGAAAAAATTACTCATCTTCTTTATGCGCCGGCTTGGTATAAGGCGAAGATAAATATCGGTCTGGCGCCTCAGCCTGAATGTGATATCGACAGGATTGCATTCGAGTCATTTCTAAGCGAAGAAGCATGGCTCATTGCTAAAGACGATGAAAGAAAGGTATATCTTTACGAGCTGAAATGAATTCTCTCCCAGATTTGAAGCAAAGGAATTCTTCTTCCTTCAAATTCGAAAGTTTCGGAAGAATGATAAACCATGCTCCAACCTAAATTTTTGTTTTCATAAAAATACAAGTTTCCGTAAAGAGTATTTATTGTCTCCGGAGAATCTTTGGGTTTGTAGTGAAATGTGTATCCGTTTGAAACGAGATCGGTAAGAAAGAGATATCTTACTTTATTTTCATCTGCAATTTTATTCGACTCAGCAACCGATGAGTAAAGGATTCTATGAGCGCAGGCTCTCCCTTCAGGCGCATTGTGAAATGCGTTTGCCATGACTGGAGTTTTGCCCAGCAAAAGAATATGATTTCCAAGGTCCCATTCCGCAACTGCGCACCACTGCGGAGTATTTATTGCATTATGCCAATCGCCCGCGATGCCTCGGTTGGAAAGAAAGTTCAATGATTTTCTTAACATTGGAGAAGGATCCATTTGCCATGAAGTAATTTCCGATACGCCGCGAATTACCGGCATGACTGAAATGACAGTAAAAAGAATTATCAGCCATTTCGGATATCTCCGAAAAGAAATTTTCAAAATATCCGCAAATGCAAATGCAGACGGCAAAACTAGATAGAGAATGAATCTTCTTTGAAGAAGAGCCAAAGGCAAAGCAATTGCAGTCAAAGAAAGCAAAGCAGAATTCTTGCTCTTATCTTTTTCTTTCCACCAAATGATTGATGCTGGAATAATAAAAAGAAATCCAGGCGAGAGAGCAACTATTGCTTTAAATAAATCTCTGAAAGAGTTTATCAACGGCTTTGCTTCTTCGATATCAAAAAGCCATGGATTTCTAAAATAATCCCATCCAAAAATGGGAATTGCAAAAATAAGAAATAAAATTGTTAAGGCAGATTTTTTTCGTGAACTGTTTTTAATTATATGAGTGCCGACTCCAGATGCGGCCACGATCGGCCATGTTGTTGTTGTCAAAAAAGAAGCAACGACAGCAATAAAAAGTAAAAAGTTTCCTTTGCGTTTTTGTATTGTTGAGCTGTAAAGAGCTAAAGTTAGAAATAAAAGTTCAAGACAGTGATGGTCAATTGCTCCGAGCACTGTAGGAAAAAGAAAAGCAGGCAGAGAAGATATGAGTAGAAGAAGAAGGTTTCCAAATTTATATTCGTCAGTCCATCTTTTGAGAATAATAATTGTGATAATTGATGAGGCAATGGGAAAAAACGCGATGGGCGCAACTGAACCGAAAGACATAAAAAAACTTAGAATCCAACTGTACAAAACCGGCCAATGAAGATGAGTTCCCCAAGGATAATTGGTCCAAGCATCGAAATTTACGGAACTGCCTGCAGAAAGCAATTCTGCGCGCCTCAGATGATAGAATGCATCGGGTCCGCCAATAAGTGATAGCTCATGAAAAGAGAAAGAGGACGACAACGGAAGCAGTCTTGATATAACGGCAACAACAATTACAAATCCGAAATGGAGATTTAGATCGAATTTATCTCTTGTTATTGAGTTAAGTTGAGTCACACTGAAATAATAGATAATTTTTCGTGTCAGGAAAAGGGTATTGAATTTCAATAATTGTCAGGGTATACTTAAATCGTTATGAAACCGCTTACATTTTGCTATAAAAATGCAGTTTCAAAAAAACAAGGGTTTACTTTAATTGAACTTCTTGTTGTTGTTGCAATTATAGGATTGCTTGCGGCTATTTTTTTGCCGAAGATGTCGCAGGCTCTTGAAACTGCAAGACAAGGCCGAACTGTACAAAGGTTGACATCTTTAAGAACTGCATCAAATATGTATTATCTTGATCATCATTCAATGCCCGGCAACAACAATGAATATCCATTTCAAATAATTCAGCTCTTTCATTACGATGAAAATGGAGTAGTTATCGGTTGTCAGTTCCCTTCGCCTCATCCTAAGCATTGGTATATTGAGGGAAGAAAAGACGAGTGGCCGGAAGAGGTTGGAGATGGTCCCCAGCCGGGTTATACACACTTAGATTATTGTTCTGCTGACGGTTCGTGGCATGCGAACAGATCTGTTCAAGGTGTTGATGACGGCAATACCGCCGGTAAAGGCGGTTGGAATTGGTGCGGTGGTGATCCTCCAGGCCATGTGCCTCTTTCAGGAACACTTTGGATTGACGAAAATGTCATGATGTTTGGTGGAAAAACAGCAAATCAATATTAGAACCGGAGTCATGCAAGTCAATATGGAATGCAGCCACTGAGGCCCGGAGGCACAGAGAAAAAAATAGATAAAAAATCTCAGTGTATAGGTAGCTGGTATGTTACTATATTTGAAATTGGAAAGTGCAAATTGAAAATTTTATTTTTCCAATTTTCATTTTTCAATTATTTCGCACGTTCTTTGGGAGAAAGAATATTACATTTCATCTGGAGGCACGCACGCTACGAACGCGATGTCCGAACTTGCGGATTGGCGCGGCGATTGCTGAACGAAAATGGGTGATAACGATTCATCAGCAACACAGTATCACACGGCATTGTGAGCAATCAGCCTCAGCAATCGCCGTGACGATTCGCAAGTTGCGCCACATGCCCCGCAGGAGCATGTGGCCGGCCATCGGCGCGTTGCACGAACTCTACCGACGACGATACTTCCCGCAAGAAATGCCTGTCTTGAAGGCCGGCAATGAGGTAGAATCAAATTATGGTTAGAAGCGTCGCTCAAGCACTGTCACTTTTCCCGGACTTGACGAGGGAATTCCCGTCAACTCGATACCAAGGGAGCAAGGCTAAGCTTGCGGATTGGATTTGGGACGTCCTGAGGGAAATCGAATTCGATAGCTGCCTAGACGCTTTCGGTGGAACGGGTGCAATCGCCTATCGCTTGAAGCAAGAGGGAAAATGCGTAACGTATAACGACCTTCTCAAGTTCAACGCCGTTTATGCGCGTGCGCTAATCGAAAATCGAGATGTGACGCTATCTGAGGATGATGTCGATTACCTTCTGACGCGCCATCGGAAGATCAAATATTCATCGGTCGTCGAATCGAACTTTTCCGGCATCTACTTTTTGGATGATGAGAATCGATGGATTGATACCGTCATCCAGAATATTCGTGCTATGGAAAATCCCTACAAGCAGGCCATTGCGTTCTTCGCTCTTGCGCAGTCGTGCACTATCAAGAGGCCTTACAACCTGTTTCATCGGTGCAACCTATATATTCGCACTGCGGAGGTTGAGCGCAGTTTTGGCAACAAGGCAACCTGGGACCGGCCATTTCACGAATGGTTTCGGCAATTTGTTCGAGAGGCTAATGTTGCGGTGTTTGACAACGGGCGGGATAACAAGGTTCTTAATATGGACGCAATAAACGTTATTGGTGATTACGATCTCATATACGTCGACACACCATATATTTCGTCAAAGAAAACCGGTGTGGACTACAGGGAGTTTTACCATTTTCTGGAGGGACTCTGTGAATATGATACATGGGATTCGTTGATTGACCGGACATCAAAGCATCGCAAACTGCGCAGAGAGCGCAACGCGTGGTCGAATGCCAGTGCTATTGAGAGAGCCTTCAAAGCGCTATTTGAGCGCTTCAGGCACTCGACCCTCGCAGTTTCATATAGGAGCGACGGGATACCGTCCATCGAGTCGTTGCGAGCGATGCTGTCGGAATTATACGCCCAAGTAGATGTTCACTATCGAAAGGGTTACAAATATGTATTGTCTACGAATGGAAGTAGTGATGAAGTGCTATTCATCGGAAGGAATCAATAGATGAGCGCAGCCACAGAGAAATTCAAGGAAGATCTGCGTAAGTATTTCGCTGAATTCATGAAAACCCTTGCGACGCCTGATGGCGAATGGACGGTAAAGGGCTTCATAGACGTATTTCAGAACATCTATACAATTTCCTGCGACACAAAGGTCGTGTCCAAAATCATCGAGCTAATGATATTTCCGACAGTCTGCCACTTCGCCAAGACACACGGTTACAAGATGGTGCTTAGCGAACATCAAAATCATTATCCGGATATTTCATTCATAGCCGGCGATGGAGCAAAAATCGCGGTTGACCTCAAGAGTACATATCGGACGTCAGCTACAACTGTAAACGGATTTACACTCGGTGCATTCACTGGATATTTTCGGGAGCGCGAATCGACCAAAAATGTAACTTTTCCGTACGGCCAATACTCTGCGAACCTGGTTCTGGGCGTTATCTACAGTCGCCTTGATGAGGTTAACGACGAGCGGCGGGTGTACAAGCTGAGCGAGTTGTCTAGTATCGCCTCGGTCGTCCGACAATTTCAGTTCCTTGTGCAGGATAAATGGCGAATTGCAATAGATCGCCCAGGAAGCGGAAACACAAAAAATATCGGGTCTGTTCAGAATGTTGACGACTTGCTTAACGGGCGAGGCTCCTTTTCTACTCTTGGAGAAGAAGTATTTGATGACTATTGGATGAACTATTTGACGATTGATATGGCACGAGCTATCGAATCAAAGCCGCCCTATAAGAATTTGTCAGACTATGCGCGGTGGAAGGCCAGGGGGCAAAAGTAGCTGTATGCACTCACCGTCGAGTATTTTAACATGATTCGTGTAGATCGTGATCGGCCTATTCATATCGTCTTGCGATATGCGGACAATTTTGCTGGTACGGCAGATACTATCAAATCACATAACGAAATTGCGCGAAAATCTGGATACGTGTGGTTAGGAAAGCTTGGCTACAAGACGCTTTCGCATACTCTTATCGAAGACCTGAATCGGCGAAGCAAATCACGTTCTGCCCCTCTGCTTTACATGGTAAAATGTTCGCGCGGGAGGTTCACAACTCACTACGCAAAAATTGTCGAGACCCGGCGGACAAAACCACGCGATGCGGCGCATATCCCTGGGTATTATCCAAAAGATCGACCGTTCTCGCTGTGGTTCAAAATTCGACCATTTCGCCCCGCCCAGAACTATGTGCTATTTTCACTCATTGTTATCAGTTCTCGAAATCCGGTGTCAAATTCACTCGCATCAAGCATGGCGCCTTACTTCATTGTCTCCGAAGATGAAGATAGATTGGCTGAGATTCTTACTCACAAGGCGAGGTTCGGCACCTTTCCGGAAATGAAGTCGTCGAAGAAGGGGAAACCGCGCGGGACTCGCATCAAGTCTGAAGAAGAACTGCTCCGCGAAGATTTGGGTATTGCGGAAGATGACTTCGAGCTAATCAATTCATTCAACAACCAATAGCGAAGCGGTTCATCTAACGCGTCAATGGACGCCCTCGTGCGTGCTGGATAAGCATGCGTTGCTTACGCAGGCTAAAGCCTGCGGCTACCGTTCGAATTCATCGCAAGCACCGCTCCACACAATTTCCTGCTGTCATTTCGAGCACCGAAGGTGCGAAGCAATCTCTTAATGTTAACAGATTGCTGGTATGTTATTTATTTGAAATTGCAAATTGGAAAGTGCAAATTGAAAATTTTATTTTTCCAATTTTCATTTTTCAATTATTTCACACGTTCT
>PEWQ01000165.1 GCA_002780065.1 Candidatus Hydrogenedentes bacterium CG07_land_8_20_14_0_80_42_17 | reverse complement strand
TCGGCGGCTCAATATTCGGAATTGTTACTCCATGCCGGCGCGCCGCATCGAACTCCGAATACTCCTCTCGTATCGTCAAACCTGAACCCGGAATATTTCCGATTCCTCGCCACTCGGCATCACTCGGTTCAAAAACACTTTCAACAATTCTTCGAGCATATTCATTTCCCTCAGCTCGAACAGCGCGAGCGTAAACATTCTCAACCTCGTAACGGTTCTCGACGCGCATCTTCAATAATGCTCTTATCCCCAAAAGAATGTCAAGCGGCTCAAACCCGGTCACTGCGCAGGGAATTCCATATTCTTTCGGAATGAATTCATAAATAAAAGTTCCTGTTATCACAGAAACATGTCCCGGACACAAGAAACCATCAATACGTAGAGATGGAGAATCGAGAAGTGCGCGCATTGCCATAGGCATAGTCTTATGCGCAGAAAGCACGGAAAAATTCGTTACTCCTTGCGCCTTCGCCGATTCAATAGTAGCGGCAACAGTCGGAACTGTCGTTTCAAAACCAATTCCGAGAAAAACAAATTCTTTGTCATGCTCTTCTTTAGCATATTTCAAACTGTCGAGCGGACTGTATACAACCCGAACATCAGCACCCGAGGCGCTCTCCCTTTCTAACGAACTTTCTCCGCCGGGCACTCTCATGAGGTCGCCGAATGTGACAACAGTAATTCCTCTTTGAGCAAGTTCGCATGCGGCAACAATGTAGCCAGGTTGAGTGACGCACACAGGACAACCCGGTCCTGAAATAAGCTGAACGGTTTTTGGTAAAAGCGAATGAAGACCGTTGCGCGCGGCGGACATTGTATGAGTGCCGCAAACCTCCATAAAACGAAATCTTTCGGAAATTTCTACGCTTATCTTTTCAATTTCTCTGATAATTATTTGAACATTATTCAATTCGCGAAAAGGCTTCGACGGATCCGTGCTTACAAAATCAGCTTTCATTTTTACTTGTTTCAGCTTCAAAAACAGAGGACAGTAGATTGAGAGTTTCCATTGCAGATTCTTCGTCCAATCTTTCTATAGCAAATCCTGCATGGAGTATAACCCAGTCGCCTGCGCAAGCTTCCGGCAGAAGTTGAAGCGAGCATTCCCTTTTTACTCCTTCGAGTTCTACAATAGCTAAATCATCTTTTCGTTCGAGTATTCTCGCCGGAATTGCCAGACACATTTACGACCACGCTGTCCTTCCCGCATCCTCAACACAGCGAGCAGTATCCCGCGCAATTACAAGTTCCTCATTCGCCGGAATTACCCAAACCTGCGCATTCGATTTCTCTGATGAGATTAAAGTTTCAGCACCGACTGCCCTCTCATTCGCTCTTCCGTCAATCTTTACGCCGGCACCAGATAGTCCAACAAGCGATTTCGATCTAACTTCAGGAACCATCTCTCCAATTCCACCTGTAAATGCGATAGCGTCAACATGTCCCAAAACTGCGTAATACGCTCCAAGATATTTTTTCAAACGATAGCAGAAAAGATCAATAGCGAGAGATGCCATCTCATTGCCGCGAGCGCGCGCCGCAAGCACCTCGCGAAAATCGTTTGAAATACCGGAGACGCCAAGAAGACCTGACCTCCGATTCAAAAGAGTTTCAGCCTCTCCAACCGTCAATCCTTCCTTCTCCATTAGATAAAGAAGAGCTCCGGGATCGACATCACCGGGGCGAGTTCCCATGACTAATCCTTCACAAGGCGTCATCCCCATTGTAGTGTCGATGCTATGCCCCTCCTCTATTGCAGTCAGAGAGCATCCATTGCCGAGATGACAGGAAATAATGCGGGTTTCTTCGCGAGGTTTATTCAGCAAATGTTCCAGTCTATACACAATAAATCTATGCGAAAGTCCATGGAATCCAAAACGCCTTATGGAATTCTTCTTGCAGAGATCTGAAGGCAGAGCATAAGTATAAGCGACTTCAGGAATAGTTTTATGAAAACCTGTATCGAAAACAGCAACGCTTGGAAGAGTCGGCAGGAGTTTTTTCGCCGCGATAATTCCCGCGAGGTTATGAGGATTATGGAGCGGAGCAAGTTCAAGAGAGGCTTCAATCTTTTGAAGAACCTCGTCGTCTATCAATCTGGAGCGATTCAGTTCTGAGCCTCCGTGAACGACTCTATGGCCAATAGCGTCAATTTCGCCCGGAACCATTTCTTGAGTCAAGTCGTATGCGATTTTAATTGCCGACTCGTGATTGTCGGCTTCAACACTCTTCTTTACCTTCTCTCCGTTCATGTTTTGAATCGTCACAAATGCCGGCTTCTGTCCTATTCTCTCGACAAGTCCTCTTGTTAAAAGTTCGTCTTCAGCAGATACTATTTTTTCTCTATTAGTTTCAAAAAGAGAAAACTTTACCGATGAAGACCCGCAATTCAAAGTCAAAACGCGCATAGTGATACCTCCAGAAAATCAAAATTCAACAATGAATCGAACCGATAAAAAGGCATATATAAATTTAGTCTCGATATCATCAATTTAATACTAGCACTTTCACCTGAAACATTCTAATGATTTATAGCACAAATTTTTATTCTGTTTTTTTACAGCTTCTGAACTCAATAAGAAATAAATTGAAAAAATGACGATGAATAAAGTTTTTGATAAAGTAGATAATAATGGAAATCATTAAAAGAGAAGAAGCTTTTTGGGAAAAATATCAAGATGGTTATGAAAGCCTGACTGAGAATGATTACGAGATTTTATTTAAGCTGTTGCCGAAAAATAAATATGTTTCTTTGCTCGAAATCGGGTGCGCAGACGGCGGATTTTCTAAATATTTTAATAAAAAACAGAATAATAAAGCTAAAATTATTTTTTCCGGGCCTATCCAGACAATAAAACCAATGATAATTGCTATGCCTACAAGGTGTCGAAAATATTTCATTAGATTATCATACCAGATCGATGTATCAGGAAAAAAACATTTTCACATTCCTTAATTGGAAATAGGATATATTTATGTATCGTCAACATAAAATCGCATTGGGCATTCCAGCTTACAATGAAGAGGTTTTAATTACCGATACTCTTTTATCAGTACCCGAGTTTGTCGATGACATTGTTGTAATCGATGATGCAGCATCGGATTCCACTTCAAAAAAAGTTATCGAGTTTGCAAAGAAGGATTCTCGGATAAGATTACTGAAACACGAACAAAATGTCGGAGTCGGAGGATCAATAATAGCAGGTTACCATTCTGCTTTTGAGAATGGTGCGGATATATCGGCTGTTGTCGGCGGAGATAATCAAATGCTTTTATCCGAACTTTCCTTCTTTCTGGATCCTATCATTAACAATTCAGCGGATTATACTAAAGGAAATCGATTTCTGCTTCCGAATAAAACTCTTGAAATAATGCCGAAGTTGAGGCTTTTTGGGAATGCGCTTTTATCGGCCATAACAAAACTCGCTTCAGGTTATTTCAAGATATACGATGTTGTGGACGGATATACAGCAATTTCCAAACGTGCTTATCTAACTATTAATTGGACAAAAGCGTGGACGGGCTACGGATATCCTATGGACTTTTTGGTTCATCTTAATATTGCCGGGATGCGTGTTCTTGATGTTCCTAGAACAGCTGTTTATCTTGAAGGTCAAAGGCAATCGCAGATTAAATCAATTCCGTATATTTTAAAAGTTTCTCCTCTTCTACTAAAAGGTTTCTTCAAAAGACTTTCTTATAAATATCTGCTCAGAGATTTTCATCCCCTAGTTTTCTTTTACATATCAGGTTTGCTCTCTCTTCTACTTGGGCTTGTGTATGGTTGCTATCTCATATACGAGCAATTTTCCGGGCGGGGAGTCTCAGGGCCGCGCTCAATTCTTTGCGCGCTTTTTATTCTAATCGGAATTCAATCGATCTTCTTTGCAGTGACGCTTGAAATATTAAATGAAAACAGAGGTAAATAATAAATGTGTAATGTTGCGAATATACTTTTGACTGGTGGAACGGGGTTGCTGGGGACTCATCTTCTAAAGCTCGATTCTTCACTGATAGCGCCCGGCAGAAATGAACTCGATCTGCTAAAGCAAGAAAGCGTTGAAGAATCATTTCGAAAAATAAAACCTGATATCGTGATTCATGCCGGAGCAATCACTGAAACTCATTATGTGAATGCTCACCCTTCAGAGTCAATTCTAACCAATATTGCCGGCACAACGTTTATCTCTTCTGCATGCATAGAATATAGCTCTAGGCTAATCTATATCTCTACCGATTATCTGTATCCTGGAACTCACGGACTTCATAAAGAAGACGAACCTTTATATGCCGCAAACTTTTATACGTGGACAAAACTCGGAGGCGAGTGTGCTGTTAGGTTAGTTCCAAACTCTCTGATAATAAGAACCTCGTTCGGGCCGAGACCATGTCAATACGCTTATGGTGCAACCGACAAAATCAGCTCGAAGATCTACGTCGATGAAATAGCTCCGCTAATTCTTGAACTCGCAAAGTCAAACGAAACAGGAATAATTAATGTTGGAGGCGAACCAACATCCATTTACGAGTATGCAAAGAGGACTAATCCCGAAGTCAAGCCAACAACTCTTGCAGAGATCAACGAGCCTATACCGGCTGATACTTCACTGGATTTAACTCGACTAAAAAATTTAAATCTT
>PEWQ01000044.1 GCA_002780065.1 Candidatus Hydrogenedentes bacterium CG07_land_8_20_14_0_80_42_17 | reverse complement strand
CTCAATTCGTCTTTGAAATATTCGTATAGGAATTTAAGGTAAAGCTGATGAGGCGTAATATTCTGATTAAGCCAAGTCTTCTCTTCTATGGTCTGGATATATTTTTGACTGACATCAACGGAGTCTTTCCAGAGTTCTTCAAATTTTTGCTTAGCAAATTCATAATCGGCCCGGGTTTTTAATTCTACGTTGAATTCAAGGTTATCAACCAAGCCCGCTTGGGTAAAATTACTAGAGCCGGTAATAACCCGACCCACATCACGGTCATCCTCTGCAAAAGTCATTATATACAGCTTGGCATGGATATTTTGCGAAGGGTATGCCCTTACTTCTAATTTCTTGCTCTTTATCCACTCTATAAACTTAACAACTCCTTCTTCTACTTGACGAACATCCTCGGAACCCTCTAACTCCTTTTCAACCAAGCTCTGAAATTCTTGCTTTGTTTCTGCATGAGAAAATTGGAACTCCTGTTGTTTTCCTGCCTGTGCCGTTGGCACGGCAGACAGGTCGGTTACCGCTTTATTAAGCAAATCGTATGTTTGACGGCTTGTGCTTATGCCGATAAGGATGCGGATTTTATCGGTTGCCTCCAAGGATTTGTATATCGCATAAAATCCACTCGTATAAAAGAATCCTACCAGGCAATCAAAAAATTTCGTATCCTTTATCAAAACCTCAAATCTATCCTTGAGATTTTGATTTTTTTCATTTGTGACAAATGTCAAATCAGTATTCATTTTATTTATTTGCCATTGTTTTAATAAAATCCTCTAAATCTTTGGGATTAATCTACAACTTCTTGCTCTTAGTAGTGCGGAGCTACTTTTCCTGATATCCCTTAATCAATATAATTTAGCCTCTATTTTAGATTGTTCAACATGATTTCACACATACCACATTTTAAATTTTATCAACAATCAAATCTTCTCTACCTAAAAATGCAAACAGGCACACAAATGGTGGCGCATAAAATTCGAAGAATTCAAAAACGCTTGACTGTGACTGTTGGTTGGGTGGGATTTTTGCCTACTACCTATGCTACCAAGATAGATTTGACTTCTCAGCCGCCTTATTCTCCTCTACGCAATTTCCAGCATCTTTTCTTTGAGGCGTTTCAATAAATTTTTTTTCACTATTTTTTTTCCTGAATTGTCGGTTACGTAGAAGACATCGACACCGTGTTCGGACTCTGTGTTGATAATTGCAGTTGCAATACTCATTTCACAATTTCTAAAGACTGATGCTATTCTATACAAAAGTCCGATTTCATCAGGCAGCATAACTTCAACTATCGTGTAATCACCTGAACTCTCATTGTCTATCTCTACGGACACTTCTGTTTTAATTCCGACGGATTTTTTTTTGTAAGGCATTATTTTATTCAGTAGATTTTCAACATTTTCCGCTCCGCTTATTACTTTTTTCAAATCCTCCACGAATGAATTCCAGCGGGAAGAATCTATGTTATTCGAGTCCGACACTCTAAACGTATCTATAGCTACTCCGTCGCTTCGAGTGGAAATATCCGCGGAAAGAATATTGAAGTCTCGCGCTGAAAGCGTTCCTGCTATTTCTGCAAACAAACCTTGATGCGAATGGGTTATCACGACGAGCTCTATACAGTTGGAAACCGGATGCTGATTCCGCTCTACTACAACAGCGTTTTTTTTCAGTTCAGGAATGAGCTGAATATGCCTTGCGATCTGCTCAGGGGTATGAGCGAGCGCATATCTGCCGTCGACTGAATCGAAATGAGCCGATATGTATTCGGCACTTTTCGAATTTGAAAGCAGATCTTCAACCGTCGCTTTTCTTCTGATTATGGCTTCTTTGGCGAAGAGTTCAGGAGGAAGATAAGAGGAACATTGCCTCATGAGTCTCGAGACTAAAGTATCGAGCAGTCTTGCTTTCCAATCGTTCCACAGAGTGTAAGATACCGCTTTGAGATCAGCTACTGTCAGAAGATACAGCATAATCAAATTTTCTACATCGCCGATTTTTTTTGCAAGGTCATGAATCAGATGCGGGTCGTCAATGTCGCGTCTGAATGCATTGTAAGAGAGAAGTAAATGATTTCGAACAAGAAAAGATACTCTTTCGATTTCGGTTTTCGTGAATCCAAATTTTTTGGTGAATTCGACAGCAGATTTAGTGCCTTCCTCTTCATGATTTTTTCCGGTGCCCTTTCCTATATCGTGAAAGAGCGCGGCTAAAATCAAAAGGTCATGCCTCTGAAGATAACTTAGATTTATTTCGTTGTTTTGAGTCTGAAAAAGAGATTCGAGATTTTCTATGACTCTTAATGTGTGTTCATCAGGAGTGTATTTGTGAGCTGAGTCGGCTCTGACTAGACCTTCGATTCTTCGCCATTCAGGCAATAACAGTTCGAGTTCGCCTGTTTCGTCTAGGAGTCTTAAAAAACCTGAAATAGGTCTAAGAGGAACATCTCTGAGCCTCGACTTGAATTCTTCAACTAAATGTTTACGATTATCACTCTTTTTTTTCTTCCCGTATGCATTTCTTTTCATCGCCAGCATGACTGACTGGAAAAAAGAGTCTTCATTTTCCCAGCCAAGCCATGAAATTAACTGCCTACGGTCCGACAATAACATTCTATCTTCGCGCCGCTTTACAGCAAGATGAATTGCTGTTCTGGCTCCGAGTAGAATATTGTTGTTTTCTCTGGATTCCGAATCCGATTTCATTTCATGCTTTTCTGATATTTTGAGAAGCCAATGCTTTAATTGAAGATCGCGAAGTCCGCCTCTGCCGTCTCGAATGTTCGGTTCCTGACATCCTGCACCAAGGGCTTTCAAAAGTCTTATTCGGCGTTCATACTCCTGTTCCCTATGAAACCACGGCCGCGCCTTTTCAATCCATTCTTTTGGACCGAGGAGCAGAGGAAGTTCGAAACCGTAGAGGTGTCTTGCATCGATCAGAGTCGTTGCAAATTTCAAATCTCTTTTTACGCTCGTGATTAGCTCGCCGCCTTTTCTGACAAGTATGCTCGGCTTGATTCCTAAATCCCAAAGCGCCGCAATTGTATTTGATATCTCGATTCGTTCTGTTGTTAGAAAAAGTAAATCTGCATCCGAAAAAGGAGCGAGCTCTTTACGGCCGAATCCGCCGACTGCGTATATGCTGATCTCGTTCGGATCCATTTTGTTAAAGATTGGAAGTATTAATTCTTCGACTTTTGAGGTAAGCAGTTGCGCTGTCGTAATGCCCCATTTACCTAACACTTCAGCCGATGCCGGCGGTGCGATAGTTGCTAGAAAATTTTTATAGCTGTCTTGATTCATCGAGTTTGAATTTTAGAAGGAGTAGTAATCGGCAAAATAGAGGACTTAGCTTTTTTCGCAGAGATTACGGTATCACTTTGAGCAATGAAGATGCAGTGGGAATCTTTTTCAGACATCAGCCATAATTCGATTTCAGGAGGTGAAGCTCCGAGACGATAGATTAAGTCTGTGCGCGGAGGAGCGACTGGAGCCGGAAGAAATCCTTTTTCCGTGAGCTGTTGAATCCATTCCGAACCATTCGCCAATACAAATGTTGTATCAGCCAGCGCTTTTTTACAGGCATTATGAAGCGACAATAGGTCGGATTCAGCCTTGCTGTATTCTTCAGGAGTGAGACCTTCTAGATCGAGTCTCGGAGCGACGCCAAGTTTTATTTCGATTTTTGGCGGAGCTGTCGGCTGTTCTACAACTTTAGGCCCGAAAAATATGTAAGTCGCAAAGGTTAATGCGATTATGAAAAACACAGCAACGACGATTATTATGTTTCGCTTTTTAGTGCCGGTAGACTTATCTTTATTTATGCTCGAACAGTCGATGCAAATCTCCTGAACCTCGTTATCCTTACATTTATCGCAGAGAGATCGCTTGCATTGAGAGCATACAAAGGTCGATGGGATTGAATCGTGATTGTCGCAGAAAATTATCTCTTCGATTACATTTGATTTTTTTGTTTCTTTTGATTCAACTGTTGGAATTTCGCTTGCATCCTCGACATTAATGTTTGAAGGAGCTGATAAAAATATTTTAGCTAATTCAGGAATTTCTCTGATTGGCTTCCATGAGTTTTCTTCTTCACTCCATACAAAATCCGTTGGCAGGAGCGACCCTCCTTTATACCACTCTTCAAGAGTTTCATAATTCGAGGGGCCGTATGTCGTGCCGTTGATAGATACGTAATAAGTTTTCATTTATACAATTAGCAGTCTCCAGGGAAGCAGTCGATGGCGGGCACAATTCCTGTTCCGCAAGTGTCAAAACAATCGCAAGCATCGCACGGACTTCCAGAATTTGTGGCGACGAGAGAGCATACGCTCGCGGAGCAATCAGCCTGACAGTTTGTATTTGCATTGGAGGGAGAATAATATCCGAGATCGGCTCGCTCATAGCACGTTAGAATTGGCTTTTTGTATTGCTTACGCATAAGTCTCTTCCTTCTGCAATTTATTTCCAAATAATGCCATTGTTATGTAGCACCTTTCGAGAGGAGGTTCGTAAAAACTTCCAGTCGACGTATAATTCTGACCTATACAAATGTAGCATTGAGGCAATAAATTGCAATCTTTACATGTTTTAAAAAGCAAAAAGTTCAGATTATGAGTTCGACCCGGTTGACTAGACGCTTCCGCCCAAATGCGGCGAATACCCTCTTCTTTTACGTTTCCGAGCGGTTTTCTCAAGAGCTCGCAGGAAAGAATATCTCCGCTTGCTGTGATTGAGATGACATTCATTCCTTGAGCGCAAACTTTGATTCCGTCTCTGCCGTTTTGATTTGAAGGAAGAGACGACATCGGCCAGGCTTCTTCGACTTCTCTGATCTGGACAGGAGTTATGAAGGAATCATCGAGTTCTTTGCCGCAGTCAGTGGGCATTAGAAAAAAATCTCGTTGTATTGTTGCATCAAGTTTATTCGCAAGAAACCGCATCTCTTCTGACTCGGCGGCATTGGCTCTCATTATCAGATAAGATATGTGAACAGGAATTCCTTCTTCACGTATTGATTTAATTCCTTCTATTGAACGGGCAAAAGAACCTTTACTTCCTGTTATTGAATCGTGAGTTTCTGAATTTGAACCGTATAGAGAAACATCGACAGAACCAATTCCGACATCTTTCAATTTCGATTTAAATTCTGAGAGCTTCATGCCGTTTGTCTTTAACGTTGTTACCATACCGAGTTCTCTGGCACGCACCGCAAGTTCGAAGAAGCCCTCGTGTTCTAGAGCTTCACCTCCTGAAAAACATATCGAGAAGGTTTGAATGGAACGAAGGTCTTCGAGAACATTCAGCCAGTCCGAAGTGGAGAGCTCGTTGCTGAGGTTTAGACGGTTTGCCTCGCGAATACAGTGAAAGCAGTTCAATGTGCATCGATTGGTCAATTCAAGTATTGCAGCTGAAGGTGTAGGACATTTTTTAAATTTTCGGTTTAGTTCTCTGGCATTAACCCGTTCCATGAAAAGATTATAGCAGTCATAAGGGGGTCAGGCTTGAACTTTTTTACTTTTTTTTGTAATCACGGATAGGAATATTTCCAATTAGAGTTACAAATAATGCAAATTTTAAAATTAAAAAGTAAAAAAGTTCAAGCCTGACCCTCTAACCTATCAGCTTTCGCTCTATTAGAGCGGCAGAAAGCGTTGCATCGTCGGAATAGGCAACTTCACCGCCTATAGGAATCCCATGAGCGAGTCTGGTCTTTTTGATATTGAAACCGGAAAGCAATTCGGAAATATAATATGCAGTCGCATTGCCTTCGGTATCAGGATCGGTTGCAAGTATTATTTCGGCGACAGGAGGATCGGATTTTTTTATTCGATCGATGAGCGAATCTATTTTTAATTCGTCGTGCCCTATTCCATCAATCGGCGATAACGCTCCGCCAAGAACGTGATAGAGCCCTTTGAATTGTTTTGTCCGCTCAAAGTTCCAGACATCGACAGACGTTTCTACGGCGCAAATTAACGAGCGGTCTCTGGAGACGTCGGAACATATTTCGCAAACTTCTGCATCTGTGAATTGATAGCAAACGGAGCATGGCCGAATCTGCGCTCTGGCTTCGATCAACGTCTTTCCGATCTCTTCGCTGACAGACTGAGGTTTAGAGAGGAGCCACAGCGCTATTCTGGCGGCTGTTTTAGGGCCTATTGTTGGAAACTGAGAAATCGCTTTTACAAGCGATTCGAATGCTTGAGGACGAATTGACATGAATTGATTGTAATTGCTAGGTTGAGAGTCGGCAATTATTTTTGTGACGAAGTTTCATGAAAAAATGTTTAAGTTTGTTAAAGATCGTCCGACATTGTATAAGGATTGAAAAATGGATAGAGGTCTTTACACAGGAGCGCTCTCAATGGTGGCGCGGACAGTCGATTCGGATGTAATTGCGAATAATCTGGCAAATATTAATACTGTGGGCTTCAAGCGAGATACCACTGTTTACCGAGATTTCCCTGCTATGATGCTTCATAGACTTCATGATGAAACCCTTTGGACTCCAATGCGCGAATTCGATCCGGTTCCTCCGATTGGCAGAGTTGGGACCGGAGTTCAAGTCGACGACATTGTTACCGACCATGACATCTCCCCATCATTTCAAAATACGGGAAATCCATTTGATATGGCTTTGGAAGGCGTTCCAGGCGTAAAAAGTTCTTACGCATTTTTTGAGGTTATGACGACTCAGGGACTCATGTACACAAAAGCTGGAAACTTTCAGGTCAATTCTGACGGATATCTTGTGACCAGTACCGGAGCATTTGTGCTCGGAGAAAACGGTCCGATAAAAGTCGATCCGATGAATGTAAAATTCGAACCTGATGGAACGATAATTTCCAACACTCAATACAACGGTGAAGGCGTGAATATGTGGCAGGACCGCCGGGCTGTCGACAAGATGCGAATAGTTACATTCGACAATGCTGATGGACTTGAGAAGAACGGTTACACATTTTTTAAGTCGACTGCGGAATCAGGTCCGCCTAGAACTGTTCTCTTCGGAGTTTCATTGAGAACCGGCATGCTCGAGTCATCAAACGTGAACCCTGTGACCGAGATGGTCAACCTTATTAAATCACACAGAGCTTATGAAGCTGCGGCAAAAGTAGTTTCAACGCACGATACTTTACTGGGGCAAGCAGTCAATGATGTCGGCCGCGTCGGCTGATAATAATCGTTAACCAATAATTTATTCGTAGGGGCGAACCTATGTGTTCGCCCTTGATAGGGCAGACACATAGGTCTGCCCCTACCGCAATCATTTCTAAAATTCTATACAAAAATCTATCAAGCCAAACAAATCTGTGCCGATAAAGAGAATACGGGCTGGACTCTGCATGGAGAAGCCCGCGCAGCGATGATCGACCGATTCGCCGCATCTTTCTCTGTGAGGAGTTAATAAATGACTCGTGCACTTTATACTTCTGCAACCGGCCTTAGCGCTATGCAGTTCTACACTGACGTGATAGCAAACAATCTAGCAAATGTGAATACTACGGGCTTCAAACGCTCAAGAACTCATTTCGAAGACCTCCTGTATCAGACATTACATCTTGCAGGCACGCCTTCTTCCGTCAGCACTCAGGTGCCGTCTGGAGTTCAGGTTGGACATGGAACAAATGTAGTTTCTACCGAAAAAATATTTACTCAAGGCTCGTTTCGTCTGACTGAAAATCAGTTCAATGTTGCAATTGAAGGCGGCGGTTTTTTTCAGATTCAGCTTCCTGACGGTTCAATGGCATATAGCCGCGACGGTTCGTTCGAACGCGACTCGAACGGTCAGATTGTGACTCATTCAGGTTTCATTCTTCAGCCGCCAGTGACGATTGCTCCTGACGCTGTCAATGTTGAGATCAATGCTGAAGGCGTAGTGACTCAGCAGATGCCTGACGGCACTCTACAGCAAGCAGGTCAGATTCAATTGACTAATTTTATTAATCCGGCAGGACTTCAATCATTGGGCTCAAATACATTCCGCGAAACAGCGGCATCAGGCCCGGCGATAACCGGAAATCCTGGACAGAATGGAACAGGATATCTCAGACAAGGTTATGTCGAAATTTCGAACGTTAATGTTGCCGAGGAACTTATTGATTTGATTGTTGCGCAACGTGCGTATGAAGTGAACTCAAAATCGATTCAGACTCAGGATTCAATATTAGCTACAGCATCGAATCTGAAGCGATAAGGTGACTAATTTGACTAACGCTGGAAGCGGACGGCAAGAAAGAGCGAGGTTTGATTAATGGCTCTATTCGCAAGAGTCATGGCTCTTTTCCTTGCCTTTGCCGCTCCGGCGCACTCTTTGGTTATTGAACTTCATGATGCTGAAATTTCCGATTGCGTAGTTCAGATGGGAAAAATCGCAAACTTTGGTGAAGTATCCCATACTGCTGCGGACAAGCTGGCGGATATTGTAGTTGCGTATGCACCTCCGGCCGGGACGACGAAAAATATTCCGGTGGAGACGATTCGACTTGCGGCAATGCGGCTCGGATATCTTCCAAATGAGATTAATATTTCAGGAAACGGATCAGTAGTTACGCGCAGATCTCAGACAATCGAAGCGGAAAAAATTTCTGATGAGATTCAGTCAAGACTGAAACCTCTTGTGCCGGCCGATGCGACGATTCAAGTTCAGAGAATATCTCAGACAAAGCCAATGCCTGAAGGGAAAGTTGAATTCGAGATCAGCTTTCCTCAAAAACTCGAAAGGACGATTATCGTTCCCGTCACAGTGAGAGTCGGCAACGAGTCTTTACGGATTAATGCAGTCGTGAAGGTTTCACGTTTTGGAAAAGTTTTTCAGGCTTCAAGAAGAATTGAACGGGGCGAGGTTATCGCCGAATCAGATATTCAGGAAAAAAATATTGACCTTTATGAAATGCCTCACGGCGCAGTTATGGTGCAAAGCGAGATAATCGGAAGCGCGGCGGCAAGAACTATTGTTCCCTCTACAGTCATCATTAACTCTTCCATTGAACGCAACATGGTTGTTCGTCGCGGCGATGAGGTAAAAATCAAAGTGATGATTCCCGGAGTTGAAGTTGTAGTCAAAGGAACATCTTGTGAATCAGGAGCTTTAGGCGAGGTTGTAAAGGTTAAGAACCAAACATCTGGAAGAATTATTTCGGGCCGAGTAATCAGCGCCGGGGAGGTAATGATCGTTGAATAATACGAAGAAAGATTTATTGGATGCAGTTCAGAATGAAGATATAGGAATTCCAATTCCATCTACAACTTCGGAAGGGATTATTGAGTTCGAGGCTTATCTAAAAAAATCAAAAGCTAATATATCGGTTGAGCGCGCGCCTGCTTTTGAGAAGGCTCAAATTGTCGATTTCAAAGAAATGAAGAGAATAGCGGAGAGCGCTCCTTCTGTTGAGCAGAATGAAAATCAAACTTTTGCCGGCGGATTAGTTTCTTTGAGAACAAAAACTCGCAGAGCAAGACGCAGAAACAGGTTGAGCTATGCATCAAGAGTTATTATGGGACTTTCGCTGGCATTATTTATTTGTAATCCTGTTCTTTCGATTTCGCTCTGGTCGCCTTCTTCTCAAAGTTATTTTATTCCGACAAGGAAGGCATTTAAAAACGGCGATATCATAAAAATATTAATTCAGGAGAACTCTTCTGCAGATCAGCAGTGGACAGCTCAACGCGACAAACAATGGCAGGTCGCCGGCACTACGGCGCCAACGGGAGACGGAGCAGGAAACAAAAATCTTTTCGGAAGATTTTTTCCGTTTATGGGTTTGGATTATCAATCTCAGTTTCAGACAGACAATCAGTCTGACCGCAGCACCAATCTTTCCGCCTCTGTTGCCGCAGAGGTTGTTAACGTAATGCCTAACGGAAACATTCAGATCATAGCTAGAAAAGTCATCAGGGTTAATTCTGAGGAACAGCTGATTGAACTTATGGGAAATATTCGGCCTGAAGATGTAAGTGAAAACAATATTGTTTTGTCGAGTGCAATTGCCGATGCCACAATAAAAGTTAACGGCACTTTGCGATATATGAATGATCAGAAGCCGAGTCCGCTGGAAAGAATTTTCTCCTTCGTGTCCGGACTTTTCTTATGAATAAATTCAACTCGATTCGAAAAGTCATTGCTGTTTTAGTTATGCTTTGCATAGCGCTTGAAGTTGGAGCCGCTCCGAGTGTAAGAATAAAAGATATCGCGAGGCTTAGAGGAGTTCGAGATAACCAACTAGTCGGATATGGACTCGTAGTAGGGCTTCAGGGCACTGGAGATTCGAACCGCTCGATGTTTACAATACTTTCCGTTTTATCAATGCTGAAGAAACTTGGAATTAATCTCGATCTCTCAACATTGGACAGACTGGGAATACAAACTAATCAGCGCAACATTAACCAAAAAAATGTGGCGGCTGTGATAGTCACTGCTACATTGCCGCCATTTGCAACCAGCGGTCAGAAGTTGGATGTAACAATTTCAACGATTGGAGATGCTGAAAGTCTTGAAGGCGGAGTTTTATTGCAGACTCCTATTCTTGGCGCTGACAACAATGTTTACGCAGTCGCTCAAGGTGTTCTTTCACTTGGCGGAGGAAGCTCAGTGGCAGGAATTGCCGCAGGAAACGCAAACCGCTCGATGCATAAGACCACGGCAAGGCTCGTGAACGGCGCGCTTATTGAGAATGATGTTAGATCCGATATTCTCGATGCGGATGGAAATTTGACTTGGGTTTTAAATAATCCTGATTTCAATACGGCTATGAGTGTTGTTGATGCGATCAATCGAGGATTCAATCCTCCGCTCGCAATGGCGCTGGATGCCGAACGAATTAAAGTTACGCTTCCTCAAAACTATCGAAATAATCCGGTTTCGTTTATTGCAAAGATAGAAGACGTGCTGATGCAACCGGATGCAGTCGCAAAGGTTGTAGTGAACGAACGAACCGGAACCATAGTTTTCGGCGAGAACTGCAGAATCTCGACAGTTGCTGTTTCACATGGCGCGCTTTCAGTAACTATTAAGGGCGAAGTTGCGCCGAATGCAGCCGCCGGCGCCGGACCTGCCGCCGCAACTTTGACCATCGAAGAGAGCAAAGAAAATACTTTGACTATGCAGGAAGGTTCGAGTGTAAGGGATTTAGTCAAAGCTTTGAATTCTATTGGAGCTACACCCGGCGATATCATTTCCGTAATTCAGGCGATTGCTCAGGCGGGAGCGCTTCACGCGGAGCTGGTATTTATATGATCGAAACGGCGAATCTGGCGGTTGATCCGCATCAGGCAATGCTTGAGCTTCAGAAGGCGAATTTGCAAAGGTTCGCCGCTCCGAACGGAAATATTGTAAGATCGCCGGAAGAGTCGCAAAGGCTGTATGAAAGCGCAAAAACTCCTGAAGAGCAGAAGATCAAGAAGACTGCTGATGAGTTTGTTTCAATACTCTATGGAATGCTTTTCAGGGAGATGGACAAAACCGTTGAGCGAACAGGACTACTTGACGGCGGGAAGACAGAAGAGATGTTCCGCAGTTTTGTTTTTGATGAATACGCGAAGAACGCGTCTTCAAATACCGGTACAGTATTGAACAATAGAATCTACGAAATGCTTTACGAGGCAAATTCGAAGATAAAAAGATAAGAAACCACGGATTGCACGAAATATTTTAAATACCGGAACCGTGCAAGTAGCATTTTTGAATCACGGAGAAACAGAGACACGGAGATTTTTTATTTTAACTTTTTTTCCTTGTCTCCGGCCTGTCTTCCAAAGAACGTGTGAAATAATTGAAAAATGAAAATTGGAAAAATAAAATTTTCAATTTGCACTTTCCAACTTACAATTTCAAATATTATAACATACCAGCAATCTGTTAAACATTACAGATTGCTTCGCACCTTCGGTGCTCGCAATGACAGCAGGAAATTGTAATTTCCAATATTTTTATTTGTGATTACAGAAAAGCCGCTCGAAGACCGCCATTTTGGAATAGACTCGATTCTCAGCCTGATCTAACACAATTGAATTTTTTCCATCAATGACTTCATCCGTAATTTCTTCGCCGCGATGAGCCGGCAGACAGTGCAAAATCTTTGCGCTCGGAACTAACTCCATCACCTTTGAATTCATTTGGTATGGTTTAAATTTTTTGCGCCTTTTGTTTGCTTCGTCTTCGAATCCCATCGATGTCCAGACGTCATTGTAAATAAAATCCGAACCTTTCAGTTCGGAAATTTTATTCGACAAAATTATTTTTCCGCCATTTTGATAAGCAAATTCAACAAACTTTTTGTCCGGCTCGTAACCTTTTGGCCCGACCCAGACAAACTCTGTTCCTGTTAATGCGGCTCCTGCTATAAGAGAATTGCATACATTGTTGCCGTCTCCGATAAATGCGAGTTTGCCTTTACCAGGCCGCCATCCGTGCTCAAGCATTGTTAGAAAATCTCCGAGAATTTGACATGGATGCTCTGCGTCGGAAAGCCCATTAACTACCGGAACTCCCGCATGTTTAGAAAGTTCCAAAACGTCCGAATGAGAAAAGACTCGAGCAAGAATGCCGTCAACAAGCCGTCCTAAAACTGCCGCAACATCTTTTGTTGCTTCTCGCTTTCCAAGACCTATTTCATTTGGAGAAAGATAAAGCCCTCTTCCTCCGAGATGATGCAGAGCCATTTCGCATGATACTCGTGTACGAGTCGAAGGCTTCTGAAATATCATTGCAATAACTTTTGATGAAGTTCTATTTTTAGTTGGACCTAAAATTTGCTGAACATTTCCTTTTTTTACACTTTTTTTCCAGAACTCAGACCGCTTAATTAATTTTATAAAAGTTTCCGGCGTCTCGTCGGTGATTCCTACAAAATGTTTTATCATTTTTCTACTCCGCTTTAATTGTTTCTATCAGAGCATTGACAAGTTTTGCTGCATGAATTTCAGAGACGATAAGCGGCGGCGCAAGCCTGATCACTTTTTCTCCGGCGCTTCCGATTATGAAACCTTTCTCACGCATTTTAGAAATTATTGGCGCTGCCGGCTTATCGAGCTCGATACCGATTAGAAGCCCTTTTCCTCGAACTTCTTTAACTTCTTGAAGAGAAGCATCTCTAAGTTTTTTCATTATGAATTCACCGGTCGCCGCAGCGCGATCGACAAGCTGATCATTCAAAATCGTTTTCATGACTGCAATTGCGACTGCAGTTGCAAGATGATTTCCTCCGAAAGTTGATGCGTGAGTTCCGGGCACAAAAGCTTTTGCAAAATGTTCCGATGCTACTACAGCGCCGATAGGAATGCCGCCGCCTAATCCTTTTGCTAAAGTCATTACGTCCGGCGCAATATCGTAGTGTTCGTAAGCAAACAATTTTCCTGTTCTTCCGATTCCGGTTTGAACTTCGTCGAAGATCAAAACAATATTTCGATCATAAGTAATTTTGCGCAGTTCTTTCATGAACTCTTTTTTGGCGGGGATTACTCCGCCTTCAGCTTGAATCGGCTCAATAAGAATTGCACCGATGGCAGGGTCTTTATCAAGCGCGTTCTTTACCGCATCGATATCGTTGTAAGGAACCTGAATAAAACCTTGAGGAATTGGTTCGAATCCGTCGCGGTATTTTTCCTGACCTGTTGCCGCGAGCGTTGCTAGAGTTCTTCCGTGAAAAGAATTATTAAATGAAAGAATAGTTTTCTTTTCAGGTTTTCCTGCAATCTTTGATTGATAACGTCTGGCGAGCTTTATTGCGCCTTCGTTCGCTTCCGCACCGGAATTGCAGAAGAAGACCTTGTCGCCGAATGAAAGATCGACGAGATATCTTGCGATTTTGCTTTGGTTGGGAATGTGAAAGAGGTTAGAGGTATGAATCAATTCGGCGGCTTGATTTTGAATTGCGGCAACTATTGACGGGTGTGAATGTCCTAAAGAGCAAACTGAAATTCCAGCGAGAAAATCTAAATATTCCTTCCCATCGGAATCGACAAGAGTGACTCCATGCCCTTTCACGAATGCTACCGGCTGTCTTGCGTAAGTATTCATTAAATACTTTTCAGACTCTTCAATAAAATTTTTGTCGCTCATTTTTATTTCTCCTCGATTTTGCGCTTCAATGTCGCGTGATCATTGTTCCTATTCCGGCTGATGTGAAGAGCTCAAGAATTAACGAGTGCGGTACTCTTCCATCGATGATATGCACGGCGCTTACGTCGGCTTCGATCGCAGACCGAGCCGCGTCAAGCTTCGGTATCATTCCGCCTGAAATAATTCCAATTCGTTTTAACTCTTCCAATTCGTCTATTCTGATCGCTGATATTATGCTGTCGGGTTCTTTTACATCTCGAAGTACGCCTTTTTGGTCCGTAAGAAATATTAATTTCTCCGCCGCAATTGCTCCGCTTATGTGAGCTGCAACTGTATCGCCGTTTATGTTCAGCATCCGTCCGTCAGCCGCCATGCCTGTTGGAGCGACAACCGGTAGATATTTGTGTTCGAGCAGGTCTTTCAGAATTGCCGTATCGATTCGATTCGGCTCTCCGACCAATCCGAGATCGATCTCTTTGCCTTTCTGCGTAATGTGCTTCATCCGTTCTGCTCGTACTAAATTTCCATCTCTGCCGGACAGTCCGACTGCTCGCCCGCCGGACAGATTAATCTCTGAGACTAAAGTTTTGTTTATCTTTCCGACAAGCACCATTTCGGTTATCTCTGCGGTTTCTTCGTCAGTGATTCTCAACCCTTCTATAAACTCTGCTGTCTTTCCAAGCCGTTTCATAAAACTTGAAATCTCGGGTCCGCCACCGTGAATAAGAACAGTTTTGATTCCTACAGTCTGCATCATTACAAGATCAGAGCAAAGTTTTTTTCTGAGCTCATTATCGAGCTGTGCGCTCCCGCCGTATTTGATAACAACAGTTTTACCGGCAAGTGTTTGAATGTAAGGCAAAGCCTCGATTATTGCAGAACACCGTTTTTTGATTTTCATATTGAAAGAAGTGTAGAAGAAAGTTTGAATGAGTCAAGTGGAGTAGAAAAAAATATTTATTGAGGCACGAAATTTGCTTTATACTCTTACGGATGAAAAAAGCGATCTTTCTCGTTATCATTTGCGGTTGCGCGGTTTTAAAACCTCAGGCGCCTGATGTGGGATTTGTTGCTCAATCGCTGAAGGAGATGAAAGGAATAACTGTTGCCGTGCTTCCGTTCGAAAACAAAACTGATGTGCTGGGCGCTGATTACCATGCTACTGATGAGTTTAATCTCAGACTCGGTATGACAGGAAATTTCCGAATGGTGGAGCGGATACGCATCAAAGAACTTTTCGAGGAACAGGATTTCGACATCAAAAGAATCGACGACACTTCGGCGGTTCAAATAGGAAAGATGCTCGGAGCAAAGGCCGTTATTCTCGGTTCGGTCACGCGTTTCAAACCTTTCAATCGGCCGCCGGAGATTCCTTTCGATGCGTTTCCTGTTATGATGCCTGTTGAAAGCGAGGAAGATTTAGCAATATCTCTTATCGCAAATACCGCCGCGGCGCTCATTTCGTTTCTCTCAATGAAAACTCCGGTTGCGGAGATTGGAGTGACTGTGAGAATGGTCGATACGGAGACTGGCGAGATTTTGTGGCAGGCGAGGAACAGTTATCGCGGCGATGACAAGTTTCTCACAAAACGAAGACCTAGATCGGAATGGGATCGATTGAGAAAAGATGTGGTTTTTTTGACCGGAGTTCTTGCAGGAGATATGGTCGAGACGCTGAAGGTTAATTAAAATTATTAGGAGGAAAGTTATGAGGAATTTTGTTGCGTTGACAATTCTTTCACTGTTTATTGCAGGATGCGCTCCTGTGGCGCCGTACAGGACGAGCGGATATTTTGTGTCGCCTCAGCTTGCAAGACATGAAGGAAAAACTATTGCTGTTTTGACGTTCAGAGGCGGTGCGAGCGATCCTGTCACTGATATCGCAAATCTTGAAATCGGTCGACTGAACCGATGGAAACTTGTCGAGCGAATCAGAGTTCAGGAACTCTACAACGAACAGGATTTCGATCCTGAACGCATTGATGACGATATGGCGATTAAAATCGGAAAGATGCTCGGAGCGTCTGCTGTTGTATTGGGGCAGGTGTATGAATATACGCGCGGCCGTTGCAGTGTTTCGATGAGGCTTGTTGATTCGGAGACCGGAGAACATCTCTGGCAGGCGCGCGATACGCTTCTTGCTACTAATATTGCTGTGCAGAAATTAGCTGAGGATCGATACGATTCTATGAGATTGAGAAAAGACCCTGAGGCATTGGCGAGCGTGACAGTTAGAGAACTTGTCAGAACCATGAACGAACGATAAATTATTCGTAATGCCAATTACTCTAATGTTGCCGATATTTCTTCCGCTGGCTCTTTCAACGTTTTTGATTCTTGGGGATACATCCGCTGTAAGAAGAGGACCGGATCTTTT
>PEWQ01000078.1 GCA_002780065.1 Candidatus Hydrogenedentes bacterium CG07_land_8_20_14_0_80_42_17 | reverse complement strand
GAAAAATGAAAATTGGAAAAATAAAATTTTCAATTTGCACTTTCCAATTTGCACTTTCCAATTTGCACTTTCCAATTTGCAATTTCAAATATAGAATTAGGTATTGTGTCCCTCTAATTGAATTGCCTCTAATTGGCCTCTAATTGCACCGCTACGACTCTGCAAGGCGTTTTCATTTTGTTGGAGGCTTGATGCCTCTAGCCTATTGTCTTAAATCTTGATATGCTGATTTTATGGCAGGCGATATATCGACAGTTTTCTTTGATGCGGGGAATACGCTCATCTGGATAGATCATGAATTTCTTGCAGGCGTTTCTGGAATTGCCGATGTCTCTGTGATAAAAAATGCCGACAAAATTTCTCGATTTCATCTCAATGAACTTTTGGAGAGTAAGAAACAAATTGATTTCGGTAAAGAGTATTACGGTGGAATTATTCATAACGCCGGAATTGACGGAGACGATGCAATCGAAATTTTTGCTCGAATAAAAAACGCCGAGAAGATCTTTCCAATCTGGCGTAAGACAAATCTTCAGGCGCGTCCGGCTGTTCAGGCGATAAAGAGTTTAGGCAAAAGAACGGCGGTGATTTCGAACTCCGATGGTAAGGTTGCAGAATTGCTTAATGCCTGCGGTCTTGCCGATCTTTTTGAATTTATAATGGATTCGCATATCGAGGGTATTGAAAAACCGAATTCGGAAATTTTTCTAAGAGCGGCTCGACGGATGAATGTCAGCCCGGAAAATTGCGCTTATATCGGAGACATTCCTGCAATCGACGTGGAGGGCAGCAAGTCGGCCGGAATGACGCCGGTGCTTTATGATCCACTTGATGCATGGCCGAATTGGTCGCGAAGTCTTCGAGTAAGAAACTTGTGCGAACTGCCAAAAGTTTTAGAGTTATGACCGAATTTTCATTTCGCAATTATACTGGAATACCGTATCTGATCGGGCACAGGGGCGCTTTGGAACTTTATCCTGAGAACACTTTAATATCGCTGAAAAGCGCTATCGAGATGGGAATTGAAATCATTGAGTTCGACGTTCAGATGTCGCGAGACGGAGAACTGATTATTATTCATGACGATACTGTTGACCGGACAACGGACGGAAAAGGTTTTGTGTACGAGATGACAACTGAAGAGATCCGTTTGTTTGACGCTGGAACAAAATTTTCTCCTAGCTTTGCCGGCGAAAAGATTCCGATTCTAGATGAGGTTTTGAAATTGTCGGCTTCAAGCAATATTGCTCTGAATATCGAGATAAAGAACGGTCCGGTCTTTTATGAAAATATTGCATTGAAGATTGTTAGAAAGGTTCTCGAATTTGATCTTCGTGACCGAACAGTGATTTCGTCTTTTGATCACGAAGCGCTGTATGATGCAAAGAAAGTTGATTCTAAGATTAAAACTGCTCCGCTCTCTGTAAATCGAATGCACCGCGTATGCGATTACCTTCGGGAATTGAAAGCTGACGGTTTTCATCCTCGCTGGAATTATCTTACTGAAGAACTTATCTCTGAACTTCATGACAATGGATATTTTGTGAATACGTGGATTGTGAATGAAGAAAGTCAATTCACAAAATTGGCTGAATGGGGTGTTGATGCAATTGGAGTGAACAATCCTTTGAAGTTTAAAAAACTCACTGAACATGATTAAAAATAGAAATTGCAAACGATCAGATTCACTCGGGTTTACTTTGATAGAACTTCTCGCTGTGACAGCAATAATTGCTATTCTTGCATCGATTGCGGTCTCGAAATTATATTCTGCAATAGACCAGGCAAAAATTTCTAAAGCGATTGCCGAAATTACTGAACTGCACAATACTGTCGAGATGTATCGAGTCATGAATGACGGCGAACTACCTCTTCAGATTAGCGATTTAATTCCTCAATTTTACCAGTCAGTTCCGGATGACCCTTGGGGCACTCCTTATGTTTACAATAATTTTACTCAAATTCCCCCAGGTCAGAAACGAAAGGATGGACCGCTTGTGCCTATAAATAAAGAATACGATATCTTCAGCAATGGCCCGAATAAGGCAACTACTCCGAATATTCGTTCGACCAACGGAAAGGATGATATTATTCTTGCAAATGATGGAGCGTTTATCGATGTTGCGGAAAAATACTGAGAGCCGTCCGAAAACTTCCGGTCAGGATTTGAGCAGAAAGAAAAGGCTGGATATTCTTTCATCGAGACTTGGTCGAAAGATGGTTTACCGATTTATTTTTGTCGGATTGGTGCCTCTCATAATCTTTTCATTTCCGCTTTATTATCAAACAACATCTCTTCTTAATGCCAGCGTGAGATCTACTCTGATTGGATATTCGAAGCTTGCTAATTCAGCTCTCTTCTCAACTCTTGAGAAGGCGCAATCCAGAGTTGAGCGTCTTGCATTATATTCTGATAACGATCCGTCGTTCAAAGTTGAGTCGTCGATGTTCAGAAAAGTTTTTAAATTGAACGATAAATTTGAAGCAGAAGATACAAAATCTCTGCCTTGGAATAAACTCGATCCAGAACGATTGCTCTTTCTAAAAAAAGGCAGAGTCATAATAACCGCTCCGTATTTGACGAATAGCGGTGTGACGCTTTCACTTATTGCTCCGATGCGTTCCGGTTATATCGCGTGCGAAATGGAGCCTGTAGAGTTGTGGGATTTGACTCGCGCAGGGCTTTACGGTCAACACGGAATCCTTTTGATTCTCGATGAAGACGGAAGAATTTTGGCAACTTCAGGAGGCGGCTTCGAACCTTTTCAGAAGATATGGCAGAAACTGCCTCAGAAACAGCAAATGTCCGGCGAAGATTTTTTTCCTGGAATCGGCAAGACGCTTTGGGGCTATAACGAGATTTGGCTTGAGGGTGCGTTCGGAGGGGAACGCTGGGGTTTGATTGTCGCTCAAACGGAAGAAGGCGTATTTGAACTGCCGGTGATTCTTGTCAAATCGCTTCTTGTTTTGATGGGCGCGGCTTTCTGCGTGATTGTGCTTTTGAGTTATTCTTATGTTAGATATATTCTTGCGCCAATTCTTGAACTTGTCTCTGCAACCAAAAAAGTTTCAAACAATCTTAGCGTGAGTATTACGGCGAAATCTGATGATGAGCTTGGAGACTTGATCAAAGCATTTAACGATATGACTGTAAAGATCAGGGAAAGCAGAGAAGAGAGCATCAGGCTTACGAGCAAGGCAATGTTAGGACGAATGGCCGCAATGGTTGCGCACAGAATAAATACTCCGCTCGCGGCAATGAAGACAAAGATAGAGATGATCGAGAAACGGATTCCAAGTGAGGCAAAGTCGCTCAATATTCTTGGCGAGCAGGTTCGGCGAATCAACGAGACAGTTCGGGCTTTACTCGGCTTTGCGCGCATGCGGAGCAAAAGCGAAAATCGGTGCAATATTCTTGCTACGGTGAATAATGTGGAGGCGCTCTTTTCAGAATCTTTTTCCGCGTCCGGAGTTGGTCTCGAAATAAATCTTCCAGGCGAAGAGATAGTTTTGAATTGCGCGCCCGAAGATATTCAGGAGATTCTGGTTAATCTTTTGGAGAATGCCCGTGATTCATCTATCACTGCCGGCTCACGTGAAGACGGCCTAAAGCGCATTACCAAAATGAATATTTCTCGAAAGAATGGGGAAGTGGAAATTGTTGTCGAAGACGAAGGCATCGGTCTGAAAGCAGAGCCTGAAACTATATTCGAACCTTTTTCTTCTTCAAAGGTTTACGGAACCGGGCTTGGACTTGCTATTTGCCGCAGGATATGCAGGGGTTATGGCGGAGATATAACGGCTGAGAATCGGGCGGAAGGCGGAGCACGATTTATCGTACGACTTCCATACGAATCGGAGATTCCATTGAATCGGAGATTCCAATGAATCGGAGCGTGAAGAGTGAAGAATAATATTTTGACAAAAGGCAGAGTTATGGTTGTTGAGGACGATGCTGTTCTGAGGGAGACGATTGTCGAATTGCTTACTGAGAATGAATGGGCAGTGACATGGGCGATTGACGGAGCAGATGCTTTTTCAACGTTCAGGTCGGACCCGCCCGATGTTATTCTTACCGATATAGTAATGCCTGTTTGCGACGGGCTCGAACTGGTAAAAAAAATCAGACAGCTGGACTTCGATACTCCGATAGTAATACTGACCGGTTATGCGACCTACGATCACTGCGTTGAAGCTTTGCGCGCCGGCGCCAACGACTTTGTTCCGAAGCCGTTTGAATCTAAAGAACTGCTCGATGCGCTCGCACGGGCGATATTGAAACGTCGAGACTCGCTATCGGCTGATGCGGCTTTTTCGGAAATCGAATATTCGATTAAGTGCAACTTGAATCGGGATAATCTCGACGGAATAATTCAGGATGTGCTTATTCTTAAATCCGAAGCCATTGCGCGATCTGCAGGTTTCGGTTCGAGAAGAATAGCGATAAGAAGAACGGTCGAGGAACTTCTAAGATATTTGTCATTGACTGTAAAGGATGATTTGAGGTCGATGACAATGGAACTGCATTTCGATCATAATGAGTGCAGTGTCAGTTTGAGGAGTGACAAACGCATATTCAATGAAAGCGATTTTACTGAAAAAGGGAATTCGGAAAATGATGCATCAAAGAGTATTTTTCTGCTTCGGACGTTTGGAGACGAGATCGAATTAATCGATAAAGGAAATGGTGTGACAATAAAATTTTTCAGGCCGCGCCCGGAAAGAACTTTAAGGAACGGAGCGTAGA
>PEWQ01000136.1 GCA_002780065.1 Candidatus Hydrogenedentes bacterium CG07_land_8_20_14_0_80_42_17 | reverse complement strand
TTTTTCAATTATTCTACACGTTCTTTGGAAGATAGGCTGGAGACAAGGAAAAAAGATAAAATAAAAAATTATTTATAAAATCTCCGTGTCTCTACTGTCTCCGTGATTCAAAAATGCTACTTGCACGAGCCCGGTGTACATTAGTGTTCATTAGTGGTTCGTATTTTTAGTGGTGAGGATAGAATATGAATTATGGAAGTGGAGTTGAAAAATGGGTTTCTAAAGCTCATGCTAGAAAAGAATTGGACCGTGTTGATGGATGTTTTGAAGGAGTAAATCCAGTATGCGGAGATTCTTTGCGATTTGAAGTTAAAATTACCGAAGGCCGAATTACGGGTTTGAGATGGAAAGGCTATGGATGTCCTCCGACTTTGGCGGCCGCAGAAATAATTACTACTTTAGCTGAAGAAAAAAAAATTACCGAACTTTCAGATATTACATTCGAACGAATATTTTCAGAACTACCTAATCTTCCGGAAACAAGCAGACACGCAGTAGAATTGGCTTTAGAGGTGTTTCAAAAGGCTATAGGTAATATTCTGGAGGGCCGCCATTGCGCCGTAACAAAAAATTTAGGAAAACTCCAGTAATTATAATCAATCCGTATGAAAGATTTTTTTTATACCTTCTCACTAATCACGATTGTGCCTCTGCCGTAAGTCTTAGTTATATCTGCAAGTGCTTTTGACAATCCTTCATCAAGCCTCTGTTCGTTAAATCTCCAACACCAGTTCCCACCGGCGCGTCCTGGAAAATTCATTCGAGCTTCTGAATCTAGTCCCATGACATCTTGAAGCGGAACAATACATGTATTCGATACAGATGACATTGCAAGCCTCATCATTTGCCAGTGCACTGAACAATTTATGTATGCTGTGTATCGCCTATAGCATTGCCGCTCTTCTTCTGTAATAGATTTGAACCATCCTTCGCATGTGTCGTTGTCATGAGTAGCTGTATAAACTATTGAATTAGTAGGATGATTGTAAGGCAAATATATGTTGTCAGGCTTTCCGTCGAATGCAAATTGAAGAACTCGCATCCCAGGAAACCCGCTCTCTTCTAAAAGCTTTTCTACATCAGGCGTGATTACTCCAAGATCCTCGGCAATAATTGGAAGTTTTCCAAGATTTTTTTTCAAAGCGCGGAAGAGATCCATGCCAGGACCTTTTACCCATTTGCCGTTTATTGCAGTCTCTTCTTCAGCAGAAATCTCCCAGTATGCGGCGAAGCCTCTGAAATGATCGAGCCTTACAATATCGACTAACTTTAATATATTTTTAAATCTTGCGGACCA
The DNA here is from genome assembly GCA_002780065.1 of Candidatus Hydrogenedentes bacterium CG07_land_8_20_14_0_80_42_17. Taxonomy (GTDB): domain Bacteria; phylum UBA8481; class UBA8481; order UBA8481; family UBA8481; genus UBA8481. The sequence goes on along the minus strand of PEWQ01000136.1, from coordinate 3,508 downwards.
CCACGAATACTCTTTCTTCTTCATCTCAGACCATCTGTAGAGCGGATTGCCCCATCTCTGTCCCGTAGCGCTGAAATAATCCGGCGGCACACCGGCAACAACAGTAGGAATTCCGTTCTTATCCAGATAAAAATCTTTTCTGTTCGCCCAGACGTCACAGCTGTCATACGCGACGAAGATTGGAATATCGCCGATGATGCTTATTCCTTTTTGATTTGCATAATTTTTCAGAAGATTCCACTGCTTGAAGAAGACGTATTGATAGAATGCGTGCTTCTGAATGCAATCAGCTAATCTCTCTTCAGCTTCGCTTAAGGCATTTTTCTTTCGAAGAGCCAAATCTTGCGGCCATTTGTTCCAAGAAGCTCCATTCTGCTCGTCTTTTATTGCCATGAACAAAGAAAAATCATAAAGCCAATCTTTATTTTCTTTAATGAACTTATTAAAATTATTTTTTTCTTCTTCGCTAGCCGCAATCTGCCATCTCTCGTATGCTTTTTTTAATAAATTGAGTTTGAATGGAATTACTCGACCGTAATCAATTTTTTCGGGTGAAAAATTAGGAGCGCCAATCAAGTCTTCATCTTTTATTAATGCCTCTTTCTTCAAGCGCTCGATGCTGATTAGGTATGGATTGCCGGCAACCGCAGAAAAACACTGATACGGAGAGTCTCCGAAACCTGTCGGACCTAGCGGACAAATCTGCCATAACTGTTGTTCTGATTTTTCCAAAAAATCTATAAATCTGTATGCCGCGCTTCCAAGCTCTCCGATTCCAAATTGTCCAGGGAGACTTGTCGGATGCAAAAGAATTCCGGACTTTCGTTCTGTTTTCATTTTTTTCTCCTAATAAAGAAATGAATAGACCATTGATCTAATTCCGAGATTTTAGCTATTTCTTCTTTCACTTCCAGAGAAACTTCTGAAAGAAGATCTTCGTATACACCGTCTGCATAATTTTCCGGAGCATGAAATTCGAATCCTGAAGATTTTTCATCTGATGCGTTCATGACCAGAATCATCTCTTCCTCTTCTCCTGTAATAGATACTGCAAGAACTTTTCCGCTCGAGTAAATCGGCACCCAAGACCCTTTTCTTAAAACATTATGTTCTTTTCTGATTTGAATAAGTTTTTTCGTTAAGTTGAAAATAGACTCATTCCAGTTTTCTTTTGAAAGAGGAAATGCCCGCCTGTTGTCAGGATCTTCTCCGCCTTCCATTCCTATTTCGTCGCCGTAGTAAATTACCGGAATTCCTGGAAGGCTGAATTGCAGAGCTATTGCCAGTTTAACCTTATCAACATTATTATTTGCGAGAGTCATTATTCTTGGGACATCATGAGAAGAGAGCATATTGAATTGCATTCGAGACGCCTGATATGGAATTTTTGAAAGCAATTCTCCGACTCTATTTAAAAATTCTTCTGCGCCAATTTTTTCGGAAACGATGTAATCGATTATCGCCGAGCGAAGAGGATAATTTGTCGTAGCATCGAATTGATCTCCGCTCAGCCATTCGCTTCCTTCGCGCCAGACTTCACCGACAATAAACGCATCGCTATTTTGGCATTTAACTGTTCTACGAAATTCACGCCAGAAGGAGCTTTCTACATCTTCCGCCGCATCGAGTCGCCAACCCATGACGCCCATATCCATCCATTGCCTTACCGCTCCGAATAGATACGCTCGGATTAACGGATTCTCTGAATTGAATTCCGGAAGCCATCCGAAGTTGCGCCAGCTCTCGTAATAATTATTTGGAGCATTTGCGCCCGAACTTTCAAACCGTTCGGGAAACGGCCATTTTTTTATGTTGTAGCATTTATAAAAAATCGAAGCAGGTCCGTTCTTCGCCGCGTCGATGAAGAATGGGTGCTTCTCGCCAGAATGATTGTAAACTCCGTCGAGAATAATCGAAATGTTTCTGCTCTTTGCACTGTCTAAAAGTTTTCGGAAGATTTCGTTGGTTCCGAATTCAGGATCGATGCTGTAATAATCTGTAGCATCGTATTTGTTTGATGATGGAGCAGAAAAAATCGGATTGAATTTAATTGCCGTTATTCCAAGCTCGGTGAGATAATCAAGATTGGATATTACTCCGGAAATATCTCCTCCATACCGAGCACTCCATCCGACTTCGCTTTTTGGAAGAGATTCATATCTCCATTCCCGAGTGTTGGAAGGATCGTTAGAATTATCTCCGTTGGAAAATCTATCCGGAAATATGTGATAGATGACTGCTCCATCGAGCCAAGCCGGTATTCTAAAAGGTTTGGCCGGTGCAAGAGTAAACGGCTTAATTGAACTCGATTTGATTAAGCTGTTTCTGCCTAACAAAAATTTATTGTCTCCGTCTTCAATTAAAAATGTGTAAGTAATTGTGTCGGAAAATATTTTCGCTTCGGTCTGCCAGTATTCGAATCTTTCGTCTCCGGTATATAAATTCATCTCGATGGTGTCGGCTGGAAATATTAAAAAGAGTTTTGATATGTCGTCACGATCGAATCTGACTCTAAATATTCCGGTCATTTCATCGAGTCTTGATTCGTAAACGGAACTATGGCGATGAGCTATTGCAGGTTCATAAATTATGCCATCGCCTCGAATCGAATTAGTGTCAGGTGCGCTCCAGTCGCCGCTCAATACCACGCTGTTGTAACTTCCATAGTTGTCGTCTTCGCGTAATGGATTCTCAGTGTCAGGAAGCCATCTTCCGTCGACTACGTATTTATAAAGTGTCTTGCCTTGAGGCAAAAAAAAATCCGCAGTCCATTCGTTATCTCCAGAATTGATCATTGGAGCGGCAGTTGAAGACCAGTTATTGAAACTACCGGCTACGAAAACTTTATTCGCAGGAGCAGAGGAATGAAAAACAAAACGATGAGGTTTTTCCGGAGACCAGAGATCAAGTTCCTCGGAACGTGAATTGGCTTCAGAGAAAAATGCTCTTCCGTTTTTAATCTCGATAACGGAATTTTCGCCGCCTGCCATATCGGATATTGTCTTCGGATTTTCAGGATCGCGCACCCAGTCCCACCCGTTTATTACGTATTTATATTCATGATGCCCATCAGGTAAAACCGCTTTTGCTTCCCAGATTCCGTCTTTGTCGTCGTCATTTAAAAACTTGGCGTTCATGTCCCAATCGTTGAAGGTTCCAACAAGAGAGACTGTGTGCGCGCCGGGCGGCGCCTTAAAATGAAAAACCGTGAAACCTTGCGGCTTCACGGTCTCTGCCGTTTCAGCAGGCTTTGCAGAGTCTGCTGAAATTGATTCTGCGGACGGCTCTCTGATATTTATCGAGCTGACTTCCAGTGAAGAATTTTCTCCTCCTAGACCGTCAGGCACTTTCTTTGAATTATTTGGATCGATTAACCAAATTTCTCCGTTCACGACAAATTTATATTGATATTTTCCGGTCGGCAGTTTAATTTCACAGCTCCAAATTCCGTCTCCGTCGGGGTCTGAAAGCGGATTTGCATTAACGCTCCAGTTGTTGAAGTCTCCTG
>PEWQ01000003.1 GCA_002780065.1 Candidatus Hydrogenedentes bacterium CG07_land_8_20_14_0_80_42_17 | reverse complement strand
AGAGTATTGATTGCGAACAGAGGAGAAATTGCTGTAAGAATAATACGAGCTTGCAGGGAATTGGGAATTGAGAGCATTGCTGTTTATTCTGATGTGGATTCCGATTCTATGCACGTCAGGCTTTCTGATGAGAGCGTCTGCATCGGGCCAGGACCGGCGCGCGACTCATATCTGAATATTCCTGCAATTCTTTCCGCAGCGAAAATTACGGGCGCCGATGCGATTCATCCTGGTTATGGTTTTTTAGCCGAAAACGAACGCTTTGCCGAATTAGTAGAGAAGAGCGGTTTTATTTTTGTCGGGCCGTCTGCTTCTGCGATTGCCTCTATGGGAAACAAGATTGAAGCAAGAAGGCTGATGCAAGAGGCGGGGGTTCCTGTTGTGCCTGGAGCTTTGCTGAATGGAGAAGCTGATCTTCTTAATCTGCCGGAACGTTTGGGAATGCCTCTGTTGGTGAAAGCCGCGGCAGGCGGCGGCGGAAAAGGAATGAGAATAGTAAAAGATACAAATGAATTAGAGCAGGCTATTTCAAAGGCGCGCGCTGAAGCGCTTGCCGCTTTTGGTTCAAATGAGGTTTATCTTGAACGCTACCTTGAGAATGCGAGACATGTTGAGATTCAAATCGCAGGCGATGTGAATGGAAAAGTAATTCATTTCGGTGAGCGGGACTGTTCTTCTCAAAGAAGACATCAAAAGCTTATTGAGGAGTCGCCTTCTCCGGCGGTTTCGCTTGAACTGCGTAAAAGAATGGGCTCTGCGGCCGTCAACGCGGCGAAGGCAGTAAACTACACAACGGTCGGAACGGTTGAATTCTTGCTTCTTCCTTCCGGAGAATTTTTCTTTTTGGAAATGAATACGAGAATTCAGGTTGAACATCCGGTGACTGAGATGGTTACTAACGTGGATCTTGTAAAACTGCAAATTAGACTTGCGCGAGGCGAGGAGATGTTTTTGGATAGCATTGAAAATTTTGACGGACATGCGATTGAATGCAGAATTAATGCTGAGGATTATCGCCGCAACTTTTGCCCTCAAGCTGGAACAATCTCTACGTTGCATATTCCAGGCGGACCTGGCGTAAGGGTTGATACGCATATTTATCAGGGATATCGAGTTCCGACTCATTATGATTCTTTGCTTATGAAGCTCATCGTAAAAGGAGCAGACCGCAAGGAAGCATTGATAAGAATGAAACGCGCGCTTTCGGAATTGACGATTGAAGGATTGCCAACGACAGTTGATTTTCATAAGAGATTTATCGAAGATAAAAACTTTGCTGAAGGAAAAATAGATACCGGATATGTGGAAAGATGGTTAGAATCTATCCGATAATTCATCCTCGTGATGTGATTAATAATCTCTTTACGGTTCGAAAAATAATTTCAGCCGGAGTAAAGATGATTCAACTGCGGGGAGAAAATATCAGAGAGCTATTGGAATCTGCAAAAATTATGGCGTCGGAAGTTTCAACTTCAGGTACGACTTTGATTTTGAATAATCGAGTCGATGCCGCATTGGCCGCTAATACCGGAGTTCATTTAGGTCAGACTGATTTTCCTTTCAAAGATGCCAGAAAGATTTTAGGGGATTATTCGGTTATAGGCTTATCGACTCATAACAAAGAAGAGGCTCTTCGATGCGCAAAAGAAAAACCGGATTATATTTCTATTGGTCCTATATTTCCGACATCTTCCAAATCTGATGCTGCTCCGGTTGTCGGGACGGAACTCTTGAGAGAGATAATTGAGTTTCTCAGGGAGAGGCTCGATGAACGCGATATTCCGCCGATTGTTGCGGTTGGAGGAATAAATTCCGAAAATTTTAAAATGTGCCTTTCTGCCGGAGCAAAGTATGTTGCAGTGATAAGTTCTATACGAGATGATATGACTGGAACTCTAAGAGAAGATGTGGAAGAGCTCATTGCGAAATTTGCATGAGCATGGTGACTAATGAATAACAAAAAATTTGATGCGATAGTTGTCGGAGCAGGACCTGCCGGGAGTTCTGCAGCTCGCAGGCTTTGTCAATTGAACCGTACAGTTCTTTTGATCGATCAGGCAAAATTTCCCCGTGAAAAAGCTTGCGGCGGAGGACTGACCGGAAACGTCGAAAAATTTCTCGATTTCGATATAAGCTCAGTGATTGAAACAAAGGTGACTTCTACTCTTTGCGTTTTTCGAGGGAAAATTTTGAAACGGCTTGAGCCGAAAGGTTTGAATGTCAGCATGATTAGACGCCCGAAATTCGATCATCTGCTTGCGATGAAAGCAAAAGAAGCCGGTGCGGTTTTTGCGGAAAATGCTAGATTGAATAAAATTATGAAATCAAATGGAAGATATTTGGTTGAGACAACTGCCGGTAATTTTGAATCTTCTTCTGTTATCGGCGCAGACGGCGCTTTGAGCCCTACTGCAAGAGTTGTAGGATTGAGAAATAAAATGAAACTTGGAATTGCAATGGAAGCGGAAGTGCTGCCTCGGAAAGAGATGTTGGAGAAATGGCAGAAACTAGCGATATTCGATTTTGGAGTTGTTCCGAAGGGATATGGCTGGGTTTTTCCGAAACAAAATTCTTTTTCTATCGGAGTAGGAACAGTCGAAAATAAATTTCCGGATGCAAGGAAACATCTCGATGATTTAATACGCCGTCATGAATGCGTAAGAAATCCGAACGGAATTTCGATTCGCTCTGCTCCGTTGCCATATTGGGAGAAGATGCAACCGCTGGCAGAGAACGGTGTTTTTCTTGTTGGAGATGCAGGAGGACTTGTTGATCCTCTGTCAGGCGAGGGAATATCCTACGCAATACGGTCGGGAAAAACGGCTTCTGAATTTATCAATGAGTTTTTGAATGGAGTTCTTAACTCGGATCACGGCTATACTGAAGAGATTGAAAGAACTATTGCTCGAAATTTTGAGTTCGCCGGAAAACTTGCCTCAATATTTTTCCGTTATCCTGTTGCGGCGTATATTTTGGGAGTTCGTTCTAAGATTGTGAACGATATATTTGCTCGCTTGATTTCAGGTAAAATAGATTATTCGATACTTTATGAAGAGATCAGGTCGTCATTGCCAGGGCGCGCTTACCGCCTCTTAAAACCGATTTTGTCGATATGAACAACTATATTGGTACAGCAGGTCTTATCCTTTTTTTCGGTATCATTCTCTTTTTTATTTTTTTAGTTCTCAATTTTAATTTATTTTTATCCGGAGCTTTTGCTCTTTTGATTTTATTTATTTTTCTTCATCTTATAGCGAGGGGTATATGACGATCTCTTGGGAACTGCGTTTATTTTTATTTGAGGTTGCTTTGTTCTGCATAGCATTGGGCACGGCGTGGCTCAATGGTTATCCGAAATATAATTCGATTTATGGATTGCGCTTGCGAAAGGCATTGGAGTCTGAAGCTAATTGGAAAAGACTGCATGCTCTTTGCGGTTGGCTTTGGATTGTGATTGGAATTTGGATTGCGGCGCCTTGGTCTGATCTTGGATTGATTCTTGTCGCTCAGGTTCCAATAGCTTTTTTAATTTCAGTCGTCGGACTTTTTTTCGTCTACCGGCGAATCTGAAAATGACAGTTCGAGCGGGTCCTGATAACCGCTGTCGGCTTGTCCGGCTAATTCCTTTCGCCTTTGTTTAAATCCGATGAATGGCCCTGAAAGATAATACAGCGCTCCGAGTATAAGCCATGTTCCAACGAAGTGAGTCAAGAGCAGTACTACAACCAAGAGCATAATGACCAGCGAACGGAAAGGATGAGGCCGCTCAGGCTTCAATATTGCGCGGAAGTGAGGATACCTTATGTTTGAGACCATGAGATAAGAGAGAAGAAATACCAGAACAATGACTACAAAAGGACTGAGATTGCCTTTAAGTTTTTCAAGACCGAGCACAAGCCCGGCTATAACTCCTGCCGGAGCCGGAATAGGAGTTCCTCGAAAATCTTTAGCTCCAGTTTCAGAATCGATGACGTTGTATCTAGCCAGTCTTAATGCTCCTGCTATTGCATAAAAAAGCGGAAATATCCAGAGTGGATGAGCTGAGAGCCCGAAGCGCTGATATAGGAGTATTGCCGGCGCGCACCCGAACGAGACTACATCCGCAAGCGAATCGAGTTGCGCTCCAAATTTGGATTCTGTTCTCGTCATGCGCGCTATTGCGCCGTCCATAAGGTCGGCAATCATTGCAATGATGATAAGGTAGCTTGCCGAGATAAAGAGCTTCTCCAGCGAATAGATTATGGACATGAACCCAAGGCTGAAATTAGCCAAAGTTATGAAGGTAGGAAAAATAAAAATTCCTTTTTTGACTCCTTCAAAATGAAGACGCCGTTTTTTTTCACGTTCTTCATGCGAGAGCTTAAATCTGAATCTTTTTTTGCTATTTACTTCTTCTTGCTGATCATTCATCGCATTCGGCAACTTCAGCGACTGGGGTGTATCCTGCAATAGTTCTGTCGCCTATATTGACCATCACCCGAAGTTCAAGCGGGAAGAAGACGTCAACTCTCGATCCGAATTTGATCATTCCAATTTTTTCGCCTTGTTCGATTTGATCTCCAATTTCAGGGTTGGTGACGATTTGCCGCGCAACGAACCCTGAAATCTGTCTCATCGCGCATTTTGGAACTCCATCGATCATCATGGTCGTTCTGCGGTTCTCTTCAGATGCTCGATTGTCCCAAGCGGCAAGGAAACCTCCTTCAGAAGGTTTTTTGTCGATTACAGTTCCTGAGACAGGAGCGCGGTTTATGTGGCAATCGAAGAGACTCATGAATATTGAGACTCGCCGAACAGGCGCGGCAAAATATTCAGGCATCTCAACTTTATCGATTCGGATTACATGTCCGTCGGCCGGAGCAAGAATCCCATTTTCGAATTTGAAGATGTAGCGGTCCGGATCACGGAAGAACCACATAAGCCCTCCGGCAATTCCCAGCGCAGAATATCCGATTTTTCGAGCATTACTGCCGCCGAAAAGTAAAAGCCCCAACCCTGCCGCCAGCGCGGCTCCGACATACCCTCTACCT
>PEWQ01000128.1 GCA_002780065.1 Candidatus Hydrogenedentes bacterium CG07_land_8_20_14_0_80_42_17 | reverse complement strand
TTGCAAATTGGAAAGTGCAAATTGAAAATTTTATTTTTCCAATTTTCATTTTTCAATTATTTCGCATGTTCTTTGACGCGAGGCATCCATTGACGCGAGGCGCCTGTGACTTCAAGGAATAGTTTTTTGACAAACGGGTATAGATTTGACTTTTATTCACTCGCTTTATACCATTTATTTAAATGACTCGAAAAATTAAAATAAGTGATACGACGTTGAGCGATTCGTCTCATACTCTGCGCCGCATGCCACTCTCCATTGAAGAGCTTATTCCTCTTGCGGAAGCAATGGATGTTGCAGGATTCTACTCTGCAGAAGTCTGGGGCGGTTCGACCTTCGATACCTGTCTCAGATATCTGAATGAAAACCCATGGGAGCGGCTCCGCATCTTCAGCAGAAAACTTAAGAACACTCCTATGCGCATTATTGTCCGCGGTCAGAATTTGCTCGGTTACAATCCTCTCTCTATGGATGTAATAAAAGCATTTGCCGAAGAGATAGCGAAGAACGGAATTAAGTATGCTCGAATATTCGACCCGCTGAACGACATAGGAAATTTAGAGCATGTAATATCCACATTTATTGCGGCGGGCGTAGATGTTGAAGGAACAATTATTTATTCGCAAAGCCCGGTTCATTCAAACGAAGGATTTACGGAATTCGGCAGTCAATTGCTTGCGATGGGGTGCAAAAGTTTATGCGTAAACGACGTTGCAGGAATGCTAACTCCTGCAGAAGCGCGGAAATTAGCAACCTCATTATCGAAACTAGCTCCAACTTTTTTTCATACTCGTTCGATAAGCGGCATGGGCGCGTTGACTTATACGGCGGCGCTCGAAGCAGGAGCTGAAGGCATTGACTGCACTATAGGACCATTTGCAGTCTCTGCGGCTCAACCGACTATAGAATCGATGATTCATTCCGCCTCCGACCTAGGACTTGATACGGGACTTGACCAAAGAACGCTTAGAGCCTATTCAAAGGCGGCGGAGTATGTAGCAATGAAATTTGCAACAGACAATGAAGATTCCAATCTTTCTCAAAATCTTATTTCCATACATAAAATTCCCGTAGGCATGTTGGTCGGCATTTCTTCCGAGCTCGCCGCAATTTCCGCTCAGCAAAAGCTTGCTGAAGTTCTGAGCGAAGTAACAAGAATCAGAGAAGATTTTGGATGGCCGCCTTTGACTACTCCAATATCACAGCTCGTAGCGGCGCAGGCCATCTACAACGTCATTTCCGGAAAACGTTACGAATTAAAATCGCGCGAGGTTATCAATTATCTGAAAGGTATGTATGGCTCACCGCCCGGCGAAATAAATCCGGAGCTTTTCAAAGGAATAGAACGAGTTTCAGGCAGAGCATCATTATTAATGGAACCGATGATGAAGAAACTCGAAAACGAATTGAGACATGAAGGAGTATTCGAGCGATACGAAGATGTCATAACTTACGCTCTATTCGGCCAAACAGCTCTTCTCTATTTTAAAAAGAGAAATGATCCGAGCTATCAGCCGCAAATTCTGCAGTCAGTCGACAACCGTTTAGAACTTTTAACTTCATTCATGAAGCGGCGCGGAATAAAAAGGCTGGAGATAAGTTCAAAAGATTTTCGCATTAAACTAGTCAAAGGATTCACGAAACAGCAAACTCAGAATATTAATTCTGATTCAGAGTTTGAAGACTCAAAAGATTCCGAAAAAAAATCTATTGAATCTGATTTCCTTAAACTCGAAAAAATTATTTCCCCTCTTACCGGAACATTCTATCGGGCTTCTTCACCATCCGATCCTCCTTTTGTAACGGAAGGAACCGAAGTCGATGAAAATACAGTCATAGGACTTGTGGAAGCAATGAAGCTTTTTCACGAAGTGAAAGCTGAACGCAAAGGCATAATTAGAAAATTTGCAGTTGAGAATGGAGAAACCGCAGAGCAAAACGGCGTTCTGGCGTATATGGAGTCTTTGCCATAATGGGAACAGTACTGTCAGGAATGAGGCCTACAGGACTTCTGCACCTTGGGCATTACGAGGGCGTTATTCGAAACTGGCTTGAACTGCAGAAGACGGAAAAATGCTTTTTTTTCGTTGCCGATCTTCACGCATTGACCGACCGCACCAAGAATGACGAGATTGGCAAGTGGTCGATCGAGATGGTCAAAGATTGGCTGGCGCTTGGGATCGATCCAAACCGCGCAACCATTTTCGTGCAGTCGCATGTTCCGGCACATGCTGAATTGTCAGCTCTATTCGGGATGGTAACGCCTGTATCGTGGTTGGAACGATGTCCGACTTACAAAGACAGAACACTACAACTTGGAGAAGGATCAGAAAATCTCGGGCTCCTGTCGTATCCGGTTCTCATGTCGGCAGATATTGCCGTTTACGGCGCTGATAAAGTTCCGGTCGGCGAAGATCAAGTCGTGCACCTCGAACTCGCTCGAGAAATTATTCGCCGTTTCAACTCGCACTATCCCGGCTCAAATTTAGTCGAGCCTCAGCCGCTTCTAACAAAAGCGTCAAAGCTAATGGGCACAGACGGCCGCAAAATGTCAAAATCTTACGGCAATACATTAGAACTCTCCGCCGCCGTAGAAGCTACATCAAAACGGATTCGCGGAATGAAAACAGATGAGGCGAGAAAACTTCGAGCAGATCCTGGGGAGCCTTCGAGATGCAATCTTTATCCATATCACGAGATATATTCGCCGGACAAGACAGATGAGATCCAGTCAGGTTGCAGAAGTGCAGCACTAGGATGTGTGGATTGTAAAAAAATACTCTTTGAAAATTTAGTTTCTCATTTTGAAGAGTATCGAAAAAAGCGAAATCAATTATCAGATGAAGAAGTTATTGAAATCATCAAATGTGGAGCAGAGCGCGCTAGAATGGCGGCTGAGGCAGTTATGGTCCGAATCAGAAACGCCATAAAAATGCTTCCTGCAGAAAAAGCAGAGTAATGGACGAAGAGAAACAGATTAGAGTTCCTGACGGAATTAAACTTCCTGACGGAATTAAACTTCCTGACGGAATTAAACTTCCTGACGGCACAAAGTGGGAAGGCCATCACATTAAGCTGGAAAAATTCGAAGGGCCGCTGGATCTTCTTCTTTTTCTTGTCCGAGAAAAAAAGGTAAACATCTCTGACGTCAATATTTCGGAAATAACTGATCAGTTTCTCGAAGAGCTGAAGAGAATGCAGGAAGAGTGGATTAGCTCTTCCCCTGAAAAACTCGACTCAATCGGCGATTTTCTGGTTATGGCTGCTGTTCTGATTCAAATTAAAATTCATGAACTTCTTCCTCAGAGCGAAAAGATTGAAGAAGAAGAAGTAGGAATGTCCAAAGAAGAGTTGATAAGACTTCTTGAAGAGTATGAACGTTTCAAAGCCGCGGCCGGCAGTTTGCAGTCCATGATGAAGGAAAGGGCTAAAATATTTTTGAGATCAAATTCAATCACAGATCAAAAAGAGAACGAAATATTAAAAGTTGATCTAACAAAATTACTTGACGCATTCCGCACAGTTCTAAGAAAAGCGCCCAAAGAAGAGGTTCAAAAGATGGCGCGAGAACCGATCCCTATCGAAGAGATGGTGAAGTTGATAATGAGTAAACTTGAAGAAACAGGTTCATGCCTTTTCTTTGAGTTATTTCCGCCGTTTTTTACTCGGGACAGATTAATTGCAGCTTTTCTAGCTCTATTGGAGATAATGAAATCTGGAGAAGTATCTGTCTATCAGGACAATTCTTTAGGAGAGATACGAATATCGTTAATTACTAAATGAAAGTTTTTGACCTTTTACTAAAAAGGAGTATACTCCATATTAGTTTAACTAAAAAGGAATGCATTACTATATGGTAAAGTATAGAAGAATATTGGATATAAAACTTCCTATCGGACAATCCGCTTTTCTATGGGGACCGCGAAAAACAGGTAAATCTACATATATAAAAAGTAAATTTCCGAACAGTATTTATTTTGACTTTCTAAAAACGGACCTTTATCTAGAATTTTCCAAAAAACCTTTTTTATTAAGAGAAATTCTTTCTGCCAAAAAAAAAGAAGAACTCAAAAGACCAATTATTCTCGATGAAGTACAAAAGGTTCCTCAAATATTTGATGAAATTCATTGGCTTATTGAGAATAAAAAAATAAATTTTATCCTATGCGGTTCGAGCGCACGTAAATTAAAGCGTAATCATACAAATATGCTGGGCGGAAGAGCATGGCGTTACCAAATGCATCCTTTGGTATCTCAAGAGATAAAAAATATTGATTTGCTAAAAGTATTGAACCAAGGAACAATACCTGTACATTATCAACAGGATAAAGTTTCCTCAGCAAGATCTCTTCAAGCATATGTAGAAGATTATTTGAAGGAAGAAGTATTTGAAGAGGGACTAGTCAGAAATATTCCGGCTTTTTCAAGATTTTTTGATGCTATGGCTTATTCTCATTGCGAAATGATTAATTATGCAAATATTGCCAGAGATTCATCCATTGATGCCAAAACCGTCAAAGAATATTTTCAAATACTTTCCGATACTTTGCTTGCAACTTTGATAGAACCTTTTAAGAAAAGACAATGTAGACAGGTTATAAGCAAAGCGCCCAAATTTTATCTTTTTGATACAGGAGTAAGCGGCTATCTTACGAAAAGGCATATTGAAGAAACGCGAGGAGAACAATTTGGAAAGGCCTTCGAGCACTTTATTTTTAATGAGATATATGCGTATAGAAGCTACAGAAATAAAAGGTTTGAGATCAATTACTGGAGAACTAAATCCGGTCTGGAAGTTGATTTTATTCTCGGCGGAGGTAAAATAGCTATTGAAGTAAAAAGTTCAGATAGTGTGGACTCATCTGAAATGAGACCTCTCAATGCATTCATAGATGATAATGCTCCAAGTAAGGCGATAATCGTATGTAATGAAAAATATCCCCGTATAAAAGGGAATATTTGTGTTTTACCATGGCGAATATTTTTAGCTGAATTATGGAGTGGCAAAATC
>PEWQ01000152.1 GCA_002780065.1 Candidatus Hydrogenedentes bacterium CG07_land_8_20_14_0_80_42_17 | reverse complement strand
CCAATCATACAATCGATCCTCCTTATTTTTCTTTTGAACGAAAGCCGATTCAAATTCTTTCATCAATATAATCGTATCAATTTTTATATTAATAAGTCAAGATATTTAATTATCTTGTGTGTGAAATTTCATACATTAAATCGGTTAAGGAAATGAAGCTTGAAGATTAAGAAGAACGGCGAAAAACGGAAAAAATAAATATTCAAAAAAAAATAAAAAAAAGTATTGACAAAAAAAAAGAAGCATGTATATTTGAGTCTGGTTCAGTGATTAGTAGATGCATTGCTTGATGACTCTAATCTAGCAGAACCCTGCAGAGCAGTCGCAGAGTGCATTGCACTGAATGCCTGAATATCGAACTCCGAGAAGCATCTAGCGAGTTCGCTCTATTCGTTGAGAAGAAAGTAATATTTTTCTATACGAACTTTAAAAGTGCGTATAGGGGTCTTTGAAAACCGAATCAGAGGAGCAAGATGTATGGGTAATTTTTCTACCGAAAATTCGAAGCTGAAAAGTGACGAAAGATTAGGAAGAGAAAAAACCCGATCATATTCCAAAAAAAATTAGTAAAGTCAGCAAAGAGCCAAAGAACGGTCAAGAGATGTAAAAGTTGAATGACCGAACAGTCGAAAGACTGAACGGACTTGACGATGACGTTTGATATTTATCGGGAAGCAATTCTCGACACAAAATAGCAAATAAATCTTCGGAGAGTTTGATCCTGGCTCAGAACGAACGCTGGCGGCGCGCTTAACACATGCAAGTCGAACGAGTGACTCGACTGTAGCAATACAGTTGAGAAGCTAGTGGCGGACGGGTGAGTAACGCGTGGATAATCTACCTTCGAGTGGGGAACAACTTTCCGAAAGGAAAGCTAATTCCGCAGACGCCGTTGAAACAAATGTTACGACGGCTAAAAACGGGGCAACCTGTTGCTTGAAGATGAGTCCGCGTCCCATTAGCTAGTTGGTGAGGTAAAAGCCCACCAAGGCATCGATGGGTAGCTGGTCTGAGAGGACGATCAGCCACAGTGGCATTGAGACACGGGCCACACTCCTACGGGAGGCAGCAGTGGGGAATTTTCCGCAATGGGCGAAAGCCTGACGGAGCGACGCCGCGTGAGGGATGAAGGCCTAAGGGTCGTAAACCTCTTTTAGAAGGGAAGAATAAGTGACGGTTAACTGCCGACATGATGACGTTACCTTCAGAAAAAGCCCTGGCTAATCTTACGTGCCAGCAGCCGCGGTAATACGTAAAGGGCAAGCGTTGTTCGGATTGACTGGGTGTAAAGGGTCAGCAGGCGGTTCTAAAAGTCGGGTGTGAAATCTAGGGGCTTAACCCCTAAACAGCACTCGATACTATAGAACTTGAGTATCGGAGAGGTGAGCGGAATTCCAGGTGTAGCGGTGAAATGCGTAGATATCTGGAGGAACACCGGTGGCGAAGGCGGCTCACTGGCCGAATACTGACGCTCAGGGACGAAGGCGTGGGTAGCAAACAGGATTAGATACCCTGGTAGTCCACGCGGTAAACGATGCACACTAGGTGTGGGAGGTATCGACCCCTTCCGTGCCGCAGCAAACGCATTAAGTGTGCCACCTGGGGAGTACGCCCGCAAGGGTGAAACTCAAAGGAATTGACGGGGGCCCGCACAAGCGGTGGAGCATGTGGTTCAATTCGACGCAACGCGAAGAACCTTACCTGGGTTAAATCATAGTTGGTACCGACCAGAGATGGAAGGGACCGGGTAAAACCGGAGTCTATGAAGGTGCTGCATGGCTGTCGTCAGCTCGTGTCGTGAGATGTTGGGTTAAGTCCCGCAACGAGCGCAACCCCTGTCCCTAGTTGCTAACAGGTAATGCTGAGAACTCTAGGGAGACTGCCGGCGACAAGCCGGAGGAAGGCGGGGATGACGTCAAGTCCTCATGGCCCTTATGCCCAGGGCTACACACGTGCTACAATGGTCGGTACAAAGGGATGCTAAGTCGCGAGATGGAGCAAACCCTCTAAAGCCGACCTCAGTTCAGATCGAAGTCTGCAACTCGACTTCGTGAAGTTGGAATCGCTAGTAATCGCGGATCAGCATGCCGCGGTGAATACGTTCCCGGGCCTTGTACACACCGCCCGTCACATCACGAAAGTCAGGTGCACCCAAAAACGGTGGCCTAACTCGCAAGAGAGGGAGCCGCCTAAGGTGTGTTTGGTGATTGGGGTGAAGTCGTAACAAGGTAGCCGTAGGGGAACCTGCGGCTGGATCACCTCCTTTCTAGGGAGAATTCTTGATGTGTCTTACATTGTAAGATAACATTGAATACTCCAGGTCGATCATCATGTCTCTTTTTGGTTCGGTTTTTTAAGGCCTTGGGGCCTATAGCTCAGTTGGCTAGAGCGCGCCCCTGATAAGGGCGAGGTCAGTGGTTCAACTCCACTTAGGCCCACGCTCTTTACGGGGAAGTAGCTCAACTGGCAGAGCATCGGCTTTGCAAGCCGGGGGTTGGCGGTTCGAGTCCGCTCTTCTCCAATTTTTTTTGGCTGTTACGCTTTAATAAATGCTCTAATAAATTTTAGAGCGGATTAATTAGAGTAAATTAAATTGAGTATTAATCGAGTTCCGGTAATAAGGAATTCGTAAGTTGTTCTCAACTGGACGCATTAGTTGGATAATGCGAAATGTTCGGTTCAACTGGTTCTTTGAAAAAAGCATGATCCAACGCTAGAAGTAACAGCGTCACGGATACGAATTTCGAGAGAAAGGCGTATCTATGGAAGATCGCACCTCTCTACAGTGCCGAATTGTAGATGTGCGCAAGTCTATTGCGAAACCATGCTCTATGGCGCGATAGATAGTTAAGACCGCTCTTTGCTACTGCGGTCGAAGGATTACAGGACAGAGTATCTAATGTGATGTGGTCAAGTAATCAAGAGCATACGGAGGATGCCTAGGTGATCGTTGAAGATGAAGGACGTGGCTACCTGCGATAAGCCTCGGTTAGGCGGATACAGCCGTTAACCCGGGGATTTCCGAATGGGGAAACCCAATCTTCAATAGATTATTCCGGCTTGAATAAAATAGGGCCGGAAGTAAAACCCGCTGAAGTGAAACATCTCAGTAAGCGGAGGAAAAGAAATCAATCGAGATTCCCTAAGTAGTGGCGAGCGAAAGGGGAAGAGCCCAAACCGATTGTGCTTGCACAGTCGGGGTTGTAGGAAGAGTCTGCCTTTAATGGCGAGGAGTTACCAAACCGACGAATAGAAGAAGATGCATGGAAATGCACACCACAGAGGGTGATAGTCCCGTATTCGAAATTTGATCGGTCTCCTGATTCTTTCCTGAGTAGGGCGGGACACGTGAAATCCCGTCTGAATCCGGGGAGACCACTCTCCAAGGCTAAATACAAACGATCAACCGATAGTGAACATAGTACCGTGAGGGAAAGGTGAAAAGCACCGCGGAACGCGGAGTGAAAAGTACCTGAAACCGTATGCTTACAAGCGGTCGGAGCACCATGCTATTAGGGCAACCTAATAACGGTGTGACGGCGTGCCTTTTGCAGAATGATCCTGCGAGTTACTTGGTGCGGCAAGGTTAACGTCTATAAGGACGGGAGCCGTAGTGAAAGCGAGCCTGAATAGGGCGATTTAGTCGCATAGAGTAGACCCGAAGCGTGGTGATCTACACATAGCCAGGGTGAAGTCAGGGTAACACCTGATGGAGGCCCGAACCGGTGGTCGTTGAAAATGCCTCGGATGAGCCGTGTGTTGGAGTGAAAAGCTAATCGAACTACGTTATAGCTGGTTCTCCTCGAAATAGCTTGAGGGCTAGCCTCGATCGGTAACATTCAGTGGTAGAGCACTGGATGGGCTAGGGCTCTTCCAAGAGTACCAAACCCAACCAAACTACGAATGCTGAGTGCGGAAAATCGGGAGTCAGACAGTGTGTACTAAGATTCATTGTCGAAAGGGAAACAGCCCAGACCGTCAGCTAAGGTCCCTAAATGATGCTAAGTGGAAAAGGATGTGAAGTCGCAAAGACAGCCAGGAGGTTAGCTTAGAAGCAGCTATCCTTGAAAGAGTGCGTAACAGCTCACTGGTCAACGCGATTTTGCGCCGAAAATTAAACGGGGCTCAAGCATCATACCGAAGCTACGGGTGTTATATTCCTTCGGGAATGTAACGCGGTAGAGGAGCGTTGTCAGCGGATAGAAGCTATACCGAAAGGAGTAGTGGACTGCTGGCAAGTGAGGATGCAGGAACGAGTAGCGAAAAATAGAGTGAGAATCTCTGTCACCGAAAGACTAAGGTTTCCTTCCGTTAAGTTCGTCTGCGGAGGGTTAGCCGGACCCTAAGGCGAGGCTGAAAAGCGTAGTCGATGGGAAGCAGGTTAATATTCCTGCGCTAATATACAAACGTTGATCCAAGGGGTGACGTGGAAGGCTAGGTCTAACGGCGGATGGTTGTGCCGCGCCGCGATTGTAGTTCGGGAGCTAGGAAAATCCGGCTCCCCCTCTTCGGAGGAGAAGAACGAGGAAAGCGGGCACGTAAGGGGAAACCCGAGCGGAACTGACTAACGCCATGCCACCAAGAAAAACCTCGTGAGGAGAATGTATATTATCCGTACCGTAAACCGACACAGGTAGTCGAGGAGAGAATCCTAAGGTGCGCGAGTGAGATCTTGCGAAGGAACTCGGCAAATTAGCCCCGTAACTTTGGAAAAAGGGGTGCCCTAGTACCGTTGCTGAAATTTACTTTCAGTTGCGGGAATGGGTTGCAGCGAACAGGCTCAAGCGACTGTTTAACAAAAACACAGGTCTCTGCATAAGACGTAAGTCGACGTATAGGGACTGACGCCTGCCCGGTGCTGGAAGGTCATGAGGAGAGGTCAGGGCGCAAGCCCGAAGCTTTGATTCTAAGCCCCAGTAAACGGCGGCCGTAACTATAACGGTCCTAAGGTAGCGAAATTCCTTGTCGGGTAAGTTCCGACCTGCACGAATGGCGTAACGATTTGAGCGCTGTCTCCGCAAGATGCTCGGCGAAACTGTAGCAACAGTGAAGATGCTGTTTACCAACTGGCAGACAGAAAGACCCCGTGCAGCTTTACTATAACTTGGCATTGAGTTTTGGTGCGTTATGTACAGGATAGGTGGGAGGCTTTGAAGTTTCGGCGTTAGCCGGGATGGAGCCATCCTTGGGATACCACCCTTATTGTTCCGAGATTCTAACCCGTACCCTTAAGCAGGGGCGGGAACATTGTCAGGCGGGTAGTTTGACTGGGGCGGTCGCCTCCAAAAATGTAACGGAGGCGTGCAAAGGTTCCCTCAGCTCGGTCGGTATCGAGCGTCGAGTGCAATGGCACAAGGGAGCTTAACTGTGAGACTGACAAGTCGATCAGATACGAAAGTAGGTCATAGTGATCCGGTGGTTCCACGTGGGTGGGCCATCGCTCATCGGACAAAAGCTACGCCGGGGATAACAGGCTTATCGGGCCCAAGAGTTCACATCGACGGCTCGGTTTGGCACCTCGATGTCGGCTCATCGCATCCTGGGGGTGGAGAAGCTCCCAAGGGTTAGGCTGTTCGCCTATTAAAGCGGTACGTGAGCTGGGTTCAGAACGTCGTGAGACAGTTCGGTCCTTATCTCCAGTTGGCGTTGGATGCTTGAGAGGAGTCGTTCTCAGTACGAGAGGACCGGAACGAACTGACCTCTGGTGAAGGAGTCGTCACGCCAGTGGCGAACGCTCCATAGCTACGTCGGGACTGGATAATCGCTGAAAGCATCTAAGCGAGAAACCAACCTCGAGATTATGCATCCCTGATCTTTATGATCACTAAAGACCCCTGGAAGATTACCAGGTTGATAGGTGGTAGGTGTAAGCGCGGTAACGTGTTGAGCCGAGCCATACTAATAGGTCGTGAGGCTTGACCACATCACATCAGATCTTCTGTCTTTGAATCGCTTTTTGATTCATTGTATCGTGATACATGTGCTTCTATGCTGATTTGTTTTCGGATCATGCTTTTTTTATTGAACTAAGTTGTTATATATTCCGGTGGCCATAGTGGCGGGGCCACACCCGTTCCCATTCCGAACACGGTCGTTAAGCCCGCTAACGCCGATGGTACTTGTCTGGTAACGGACTGGGAGAGTAGGTTGTCGCCGGATTTGTCTTATACTAGCCCTCTGATTTTTTCAGAGGGCTTTTTTATTTTAGGGGACTGAGGTTTAATTATTTACTTTTGGCTGCATAAACTCTGAACGCAATTTTATTTTAGATTTTTGATCTTTTTTCTTGCAAGTTGAACTTTTATTCACATAATTGTTTTTTTATTATTTTAATTTTGGAGGATGTTTATGACTCAAAGACCTTACAATCTTTATGCCGGCCCTGCTATTCTGCCTCTTGAGGTTATTCAGCAGGCTCAAGCGGAACTTTTAGATTTTGCTGGAACCGGTTTATCTATTCTTGAAATTAGCCATAGATCAAAAGAGTTCGACAAGACAATTAAGGAAGCAGAAGCTGATCTTAGAACTCTATTCGGT
>PEWQ01000063.1:18354-23518 GCA_002780065.1 Candidatus Hydrogenedentes bacterium CG07_land_8_20_14_0_80_42_17 | reverse complement strand
GCAGGATCTGGAAACGGAATTTCAGGAGGATACCGAAGTGGTGGCGTTCGTGAATACGATGGCACCGTTGTTGACCGAAGCCTGCCATCTGCGCGGCCAGAGTATCACCGATAGTGAATACTATCGTCGTGCTCGTGAAATCCAAGGCGAGATCGAGAAAGCCGCGAACAGAGCGCCATTCATCCGGGGAGCCAGCATATCCAAAACATTTTCCGCGAACATCGAGAGCGGATGTTTCATTGGGTCGAGGATCTACGCGTGCCTGCTGAAAACAATCTTGCCGAACGGCAGTTGAGGCTGACCGTGATCGCACGGAAGGTCAGCTTTGGGCCGCAAGAGGTATTACATAATTATTGCAAATAGAAAAGCAAATATTCAGAAAGTCATCTTTTGCTTGCGCAGTATATTATTTGATGTATAATAATTTAAAATTCCAGAGGGTAATATGAAAATATCAGACAAACTTGCTGTTGAGATTAATGAACAGATAGGTCATGAATTTTATTCGGCTTATCTTTATCTCTCGATGGCCGCGTGGTGCGATTCAGCCAATCTAGAGGGTTCAGGACATTACTTCAGGCTTCAGGCAAAAGAGGAAGCGGAACACGCAATGAAATTCTTCAATCATGCATTGGAACGCGGAGCCAATATCGTTTTTAAGTCAATCCCAGAACCAAAAGAAAATTTTTCATCTCTCGTAGATGTCTTTACAAAAACTCTTGCTCATGAAGAGTTCATAACCAGAAGGATAAATACACTGATGGAAATTGCTCAAAGAGAAAATGATTATCTTGCAATCTCATTTTTAACCTGGTTTGTGAATGAACAACATGAGGAAGAAAAATCAGCTGAGCGCACATTGAATCGGCTTAAGATGATAGGGTCAAGCGGCTCAGGACTTATTATGCTCGATCATCAACTCGGCAAGAGAGAATAAAATAAGAGGTGCAAAAATGAAAAAAAAGTTACGGATAAAAAAAAGTCGCAAGATTTTAATTGTCAAAAAAAATGATAATAAATCGGCATCAGTTGAATCTAAGTTGAGCGAGAAGTTCTGTCCGGATGCTCCTGAGCAGGTTGAAACCGCGTTTGGCGAATTCAGTACTGAGATTCTCGGAGACTTGAAATCTGCATCGAGTCGTGAATGGCTTGAGACGGATGGGTTGGGCGGATTTGCGTCAGGAACTATTTCAGGGATAAGGACGAGGCGCTATCATGCTCTTCTTCTCACCGCAGTAAAACCTCCGGTTGAAAGAAAAGTGCTGGTTAATGGATTGGAGGAGCAGATCGAGTCCGAAGGCAACTGTTTCAATCTCTCGTCGCATTTATACAAACCGAATGTTATTTATCCGGACGGCTACAAAAAAATTGCAAAGTTTTCGCTCTATCCGTGGCCGCGTTGGCAATACTCTTTCACGACTTCAGATGGGAAAAATATTGTAATCGAAAAAGAATTGTTTATTCCTAAAAACAGGCAGATGACAGTTATTCGATGGAAAATTATTCAAGGCGAATCTGCTTTGCTGACAGTCAAGCCTCTGATTTCGGGTCGTGATTATCACAGCATTTCACACCTCGATCATTCTATCGATGCTTCATTCGAAGCCGGAGCTTCATTCGAAGCCGGAGCTTCATTCGAAGCCGGGAAAAATTACGTTTCCTGGAAACCGAAAAAAGAAATTCCAAATATTTTCGCAAGTCATAACGGCGAGTATCAACATGCTCCTCACTCGTATTACCAGTTTTTGTATGAAGTTGAAGCAGAACGCGGAATGGACTGCGTAGAAGATTTATGGTGCCCCGGAATATTTTCGTTCAATCTCGTCCGAGGGAAAAATGCTGTAATGATCTTTTCAGTCAACGCTCCTCTAAAAAAACCTTCTAGTATTGCAAGAAGGCTTGCGAGCTTGGAGCGCACTCGGCGCGGCGCTCAGCCTAAAAATGTAAAAGAAGCGCTTCGCAAGTCGATTGATAATTACATTGTAAAACGCGGAAAGGGTCTTACGGTAATTGCCGGATACCCATGGTTTACCGATTGGGGACGCGACACTTTTATTTCGCTTCGCGGAATAATTTCTGCAGGCAGAATTAAAGAAGCCGGAATCATTCTCAAGGAATGGGCAGGCAAAGAGAGCGAAGGAATGCTTCCGAACCATTTCCCTGATCTCGGTGAAGAACCTCAATACAACAGCGTCGATGCATCGCTATGGTATGTAATTGTTGTTGGAGAATATCTTGCGAAGACGAATTACAAAGATGCGGAAAAATTCTATCCGACACTGACTGCAATAATGCGCGGCTATCGCGACGGAACTCGATTCGGGATTAAAAAGACTGAAGACGGGCTTTTGTTCGCCGGAGAATCAGGAACTCAATTGACGTGGATGGATGCAAAAGTTGACGGCATCTGCTTTACTCCGAGAATCGGAAAGCCAGTTGAGATCGAGGCTTTGTGGCTTAATTCAATTCGAACTATGCTTACAATCGATAAAAAAGTTTTGTCAAAACTTTCGATTCCAAAACCCGAGCTAACATTATGGGAACGTATTTTTACTATTGGACTCGATACGTTCAGAAAAAGATTCTGGAATGAAAATAAAAATTCGCTCTTCGACGTGATTGACGGACCTGACGGCGATGACGATTCGATAAGACCGAATCAAATAATTGCGCTGGCTCTGCCTCATCCGCTTGTAAATAAGGAGCGTATGAAATCGGTTTTGAATACCGTGGAAAAAACTCTTTTGACTCCTCTTGGTTTGAGATCTCTGGCGCCGGAAGAAAAAAATTATACCGGAAGATACACCGGCAACCGCAAAGAGCGCGATGCGGCTTATCACAATGGAACAGTCTGGCCGTGGCTCACGGGCGCTTTTATTGAAGCATGGCTGAAGGTTCACACGGGAAAGGATTCGCGTAAAGAAGTCGTAAAGTTTCTCGATGGAATTGGGAATCACATCATGTCCTTTGGACTTGGTCACGTATCTGAGATTGCCGACGCGGATGCTCCGCACGAGCCTAAAGGCTGTCCGTTTCAAGCATGGTCTGTTGCTGAACTTCTGCGAATCTATGATGGAATTCTTATCAAGAAATAATTGAGTCCTAACTCAATGATTCGTCGAAGATTTGGAAGAACGAATATTGAGATGCCTGTTCTCTCATGCGGCGGGATGAGGTTCATGCATTCGTGGGACGATGTGCCGGATAGCGAAATACCTTTGGATACTCAAAAAAATCTTGAAGCATGTGTACTGCGCGCTTTCGAACTCGGAATAAATCATTTTGAAACTGCTAGAGGATATGGAACGAGTGAACGGCAACTCGGAAAATTTTTGCATCGTTTAGATCGCAAACAAATAATCGTTCAGAGCAAAGGTGCTCCGAAAGAGAATCCTGTTGAATTCGAATCGAATTTTCGAGATTCACTAAAACGACTTAAGCTCTCTTATTTTGATCTCTTTGCTCTTCACGGGATAAACAATGATGCATCACTCGACCGGTCATTGAAGCCCGGAGGCTGTCTTGAACGCGCTCGTAAACTGCAAAAAGAAGGGCTTGTAAAGCATATCGGTTTTTCAACTCATGGCCCGCTCGATGTGATAATGGAAGCTGTAAAGCACGAAAATAACGGCGGTTTCGATTACATGAATCTTCACTTCTATTACATATTCCAAAAAAACCGTCCGGCAATTGAAGAAGCTGAGCGCAGAGACATGGGCGTATTTATAATCAGCCCGTCTGACAAAGGCGGAAAACTTTACGATCCTCCGCAAACCATGATTGAACTCACCTCTCCCCTTCACCCGATGTCATTCAACGATCTCTTTTGTCTTTCAGAGCCGGGAGTTCACACGATAAGTATTGGAGCATCGAGACCTTCGGACTTTGATCTGCACGTAAGTGCGCTCGATATGCTCGGTAATAAAATTATCGATTCGATAAAAGAGAATCTAGACAATAGATGGATTGAGAAGATTAATAAAGATGAAGTTGTCGAGATAGATGATGGAATTCCTGCATGGAATAAAACTCCAGGAGAGATTAACATTCCAATTATTCTGTGGTTGAGAAATTTAGCAAAAGCATACGAACTTATCGAGTATGGAAAGATGCGATATAAACTTCTCGGAGACGGTGGGCATTGGTTCCCGGGCCAGAAGGCAGAATCATTTTGCGAAGAAGAGATCATCGAGGCATGCAAACGCTCGCCGCTGGCTCAACGAGTGCCTGAGCTGTTAAGAGAAGCGCACAACATGTTTAAAGAGTCGTAAATTTGAAAGAGCGCATGATGCATCTGAAAATAAAATATACAAAGTTTTTTAAGAAAGTATAATTAAAAGAAAATGGAGGAAAAATGAAAAAGAATTTATTTAGAACTGTATTTGCCGCCTTCCTGTTTATTTGTTCAGGCTGTTTTCCAATGGAAATCGCAGTTTCAAAAAATGGAGACATTGTCATTCCCAGAGCTGAAGGTTTTGTAGTGTATAATTGCGTCTCAAAAACCGGATATGTTATAAAAAACAACCAAGCTGACGAGGCCCCATCTTTTGCCGCACTTTCAGCAGACGGTTCCATACTAGCTAGAGCAATACAGTTTAGGGGCCAGGAAGGAACGCTTACAAGTCTCTCTAAAATTCTTGTCGGACCGGTCAACGGCTCTGAAGCAAAGGAAGTTGACTCAGTCGACAATGCCTGCTTTATTCAAATTTCTCCCGACAATAAAACCGTTTCATATTCTGTTGTATTGAATCAAGGTGCTGAAGGGCTTGATGAGGCTATGCCTGAACTGCACATTTATTCAATAGAAAGCGGACTCAATAATCGGGTTTCAAGAAATGTCTCTGTGATTCATAGATGGACATCTGACGGCAAAATAATATTTTTGAAGACCGACAGCAAAAAGGATCAAACACGTTTTGGGCGTTTGTGCAGTTATGATCCTGCAACAAATAAGATTTCAAATATTGTTTCAGTTGCCGGTGCCGAATGGTTTGATTTGGCTTCAAGCGGCGAAGAAGCAGTCTTATCCGCAAAAGCCGTCAGCACTAATGCAAAGGATTTATCGAATCTTGCTGAGGATGTAGAAAAAAAATTGTTTGTAATAAATCTCAAGACAATGGAAATACGGGCATTGGAATATGACGCAGATTTTTGCAGATATTCA
>PEWQ01000063.1:0-18342 GCA_002780065.1 Candidatus Hydrogenedentes bacterium CG07_land_8_20_14_0_80_42_17 | reverse complement strand
AAAATTGCGCTGTTAAGAAAAAATCAAGTTGAGGTCACAGATAGGAGCTGGCCGGAACCAACTAAAGTCTTGGTGAGTATGGCGGCGGCAGAGCTTGAAAATTCAACAAAGGTTCATCTTTCATGGCTAAATAATTCTGAGTTGCTTGTTCTGCGAAAAAAAGCAATATACGGAGTCAATGGCGTAAGTCTTGAACTAGTAGTCTGCAATGTTGAAAATGGTGAGATAAAATCATTGCAAAGAGAGATAGAGAAAATCGCTGAAAAAATAGAATAGGTGATTAAAAATATTTTAGATGTCACAAAAACTGAAATGCCGGATCCTGAAGTCATCGAAGAATCGCAAGGCGTAATTAAATTTGTTCTCAAGAATCCAGCCACTTTATTGAGAAGCGAATCGGTTGTAATACCAATGCGAAGTTATCACAACGAGAGATGGCACACGCTATGTGTTTCGTCTCAGATGGGTTGTAGCAGAGGATGCTCATTTTGCGCTACAGGAAAACTAAATTTGAAAGGTAATCTTTCTACTGGCGATATTGTTCAGCAGTTGGCATCGGCCGACTCGATATTGATGCAAAAAGAAGAATTGGGTGGAATCCGCAATATAGTTTTTATGGGAATGGGTGAGCCGTTCGACAATTGGAGCGCAGTGCGTGAAGCAATCGGAATCTTTAATAAGAAGTATTCTTTTCCGTGTTCCAGTATAACAGTTTCGACCTCTGGGCATATTGACGGTATTCATCATTTTGCCGAAGAGGGACCAAGAGGCACAGGGCTTGCCGTTTCGCTGAATTCCGCCAACAATGAATTGAGAAGCGAACTGATGCCGATAAATAAAATTTGGCCGCTTGAAGAGCTTCACGAAGCTCTGAAACTGGTGCCAATATCATCCAGAAGAAAGTTTCTTGTCGAATATGTAATGCTCGAAGGAATAAACGATTCAATCACTCACGCAGACGAAGTAATAAAGTGGTGCAAAGGTTTACCGTGCATTGTCAACCTTATTAAATTCAACTCAATCGAAGGTTCAAAATTCAAGCCGAGCAAAGATGAAGCCATTATTGCATTTCAAGAGCATATTCGCGCGAACAAAGTTTTCTGCAAGATCAGAAGGTCATTCGGAAGCGAGATATCCGCCGCCTGCGGCCAACTTGGCGGTGAGGCAATAAAGCAAAAGAGATAATAAACCTTTCATCCGCGGAATATCAGACGAAAATAAATAAGTTCAGCGAGAGTTCTAATCATTACTCGCACACGCGATGCGCTTGCCGAGCCGGCTTTCCGTTCTTTCATATTAACGTCTATCTCGCGAATCGAACCGCCTGCACGCGAAATCCTGATCAGAATCTCAGTAGGCCCAAAAATTCCTTCGCATAGATTAAGCGCACGCGGAAAGATGCGGCGGCGATACATGTGAATCCAGTTAAAATCTTTAATTCGAACATTAAATAGAATCTGAACTAACTTAGGATAAATAAAAGAATTAAATCTCATCAGATAATTATAGCCGAGGCGCAAATGACGACAGCCTACTACAGCATCCGTCTCGGGCAAAAATGCCGCAAGATAACGCTCAATTTCATCTTTCTCCAAAGGACTGTCGACCGGCATAAAAACGATAAACTCGCCATTGCCAGCAAGAATGCCTGTGCGAATAGCAGTTCCAAGTCCGCTATTGTGTGAATGTGAGATGAGCCGAGCATTCGGCCAACCGCTAATCGACTGCCTAATCAGTGCAGATGTGCAGTCGTAACTACCGTCATCAATGACGATCAGCTCATAAGAAATTCCCATCGACTCGAGAATTAAGTGTGTCTGATCGAGTGCTTTCTCTATTGTAGCTTCTTCATTGAATGCCGGCATAATAAAGGTAATAAGCGGAGCACTGCCGTTCATCTCTCTTAGCTCACTCATTTATCCTCTCCTTATTTCATTAACTAAATAAGTTTCGCCGACTGCTTTATTCCCAAGGAATAAAAGACCTCGTCGCCTAAATGATTAATAATTTTAGCTTTCTCTAATATCCATTTCGTATCGAATTTTTCCTCTTCAGCATAAGCGGAAACCACTTCTGCGACAAATAGAGAAAAGTCGCCGAATTGCGGCTCGGCAATCACTTTGCATTCGAGCTGCCCAGGACATTCTTTTATCGACGGCACGGAAACTTTTTTCCCCGATTCAAGACCGAACCCGAATCTCGAAAACTTATCGACTTCCCTGCCTGAAACTTTTCCGCATCCGAAGACCGCATCGACTATATCCATTTCAGGAACATTGATTGTGAACTCTTTTGTCCCGCGAATTATCTCCCACGAATAATTGCTCTTCACACAACTTATTGCGACTATAGGAGGCACAATCGAAACCGGAGTATTCCACGATACGGTAAAAACATTAGGCCTGCCGTTCCTCTGGCACGTCACTAAAACGCACGGACCATTATAAATCAGCTTCGTAGCATTTGCCTCTGCAACTTCTTTCTTCATATAAACCTCCTTTTATATTATTCTACAAACAATATTAAATTATTACGAGAGAAGTGAACAAGGAGCAAAAAATTAAATATAACTGCATCAAAATATTTCTACTATTACTTTGCCTGTTTCTTTTGCTTATCAGATTCCATAACGTCACTGCCAATCCTCCAATTATTTCATGGTCAAGCGGAGAATGGGGCGATCCTGCAATTTACCTCTATAATGCCCGATCGTATGCGTTATTTCATGAATGGCGATATGAAGATTCTCTAGCGTTCTTCACAACGCCCGGCTTCACACTTTCTTCCACTCTGTGGTATAAACTCTTCGGCGCTCAATATGAAGTTCCTGTATTGATAACCGTCATATCGGGATTGGTTGGGCTCTGTCTAACCTCCTATCTAACTTTTTTAATGATGAAAGAGACTGTTTTTGTGTTTAGCGATGAAAAATATTTAAAGTTTTTTTTACTTTTACCTCTGCTGGTTGTAACAGCCGGACTTTTCTCGCATACTTTTTTCGTGTTTCAAAGGGTTCCTAAAGGAGATATGGAAGGAATTACTCTTTGTATCGCTTCAGCTTTATGCTTCGTAACAGGATTGTCGAAGAACTCAAAAGCGATGAATAGTCTCGCCTTCTTTTTGGCTTTCCTTGCCGCTTTCATTAAAACTTTATATGCAATCTTTTTGCCGATTCTAATTTTGTATATTTTGTTTAATTTAAAAGATTGCAAGAAAAATCTATTGTCATATCTAATCGGGATCGCATCAGGCGCCGCAATTTGGGCAGTATGGTTTTTTTGGCTCGCTCACTTAAACATATTTGAGGAATGGTTTAAAGCTCTCTTTTATCAAGCCTCTTATATCTCCGTTGGAGTTGATGTCGCGCACAAAGCTTCCACAGGTCCGATATCATCTTTTCCGCCGCGTTTTTTTCAAACCAATTTATTTCTTCGTCAACCGGCAGAAACTCTTCTTACAGCCATAGGCATTTCATCAGTAATATTACTGAAACCGCGAAACAGCGTGTTAAGATTCTCTGCAATCTGGCTTGCGTTTGGAATTGTAATACTCTCGATATTTCATTACGTGCCTCTAAGATATAGACTCTTCATAGCTCCGCCTGCTGCTATTTTGTCTGCATTTGCGCTGACAACGAAATTCGACAATCATACAAGAAAATTAATTGCTATCGTCTCATCGTTCATTCTCTCTTTAGCATTATGCGGAACTTTGTCAGGAAGAATAAATTCTCCTGCCGCTTCAATTATTTTAACTCTAATAGCGATCGTTCCGATTGCGTTTTTTCTATACGCTCTTCTTGCTCCGTCAAGGCGCGCGATATTTCTTATTCTTGTCGTTTCGATCTTTTGCGCAGGCAATACCTTCTTCTGGATGAAAGGAGGATTTTCTGAGGGGCCAGGTCCGAAAGAGCTGTCTCAAATTCTCGATACAGAATTTCACGAACGAGCTGTATCAGGTCTATGGGGTGTTAGAGCCGCATTACTTCTTCCTGATATAGACGCATACCTTATCCCCGAAAAAGTTCCTCCATCAAAAAACATTTTGCTTATCGAGCAGAAATCTCACTTGCCGAAAAATTTAGATAATTGGAAAGAGCTTCGTCGATTTCAAGGAATAATACCTACCGAGCCCATCATTATATTGGAGCGGACTCATTGAACCATCTTGGAAAAATGGGTGAAGATCTTGCGGCAGAATTTCTTAAAAAACGCGGTTGCAAAATAATCGAACGCAACTGCAGGAAAAAATTCGGCGAGATCGATATTATTATGCTCGATAAGAACGAACTTGTTTTTGTCGAGGTAAAGACCCGTACCAGCGATTCGAGCGGATTTCCTCTGGAATCAGTGACAGTAGCCAAGCAAAACAAAATCCGAAATTTAGCAAGTATTTATTCGCAACAACACAGTGAGTTCGATAAAATGAATTTGAGATTTGATTGTATCGGCATTCTCAAAAAAGGAGATAATTATGAAATCGAACATATCGAAGATGCGTTTTAATTTTCTGCTCTACTTAATTTTGATGCTAATTTCCGTCCTTCTTTCATTCGGAACAAATGCAAGCGCAGACGAAAATACTGCGATTGCGATAAAAGTAGAAACATCGGCGCAAACTGAAGATGAGGCTCCACCTTATTTTATTCCTGACAGTTCGGGACTTTCACTTCCGCTTAGAAGTCGAGCTCGAATTCCATCAGGCTCGCTCATCCACGTACCGCAAGGTTCAATAGTCACGCTGATGCTTCCTGACTCACACGTTGTGCGGCTCGGTCCTGCTCGAACAACAGTCAGATGGAGTAGAGGCCGACTGAACAGCACATCCATTACAGTGTATCGTGGACAGACCTCGCATTCGGTTA
Source organism: Candidatus Hydrogenedentes bacterium CG07_land_8_20_14_0_80_42_17 (assembly GCA_002780065.1). Lineage (GTDB taxonomy): Bacteria > UBA8481 > UBA8481 > UBA8481 > UBA8481 > UBA8481. The sequence continues at coordinate 13,478 of PEWQ01000063.1, read as the reverse complement.
ACAGGCTTGCGAAGAGAGCGAGCTACAGAGTAGTCACGCCTACCAGCGTTTCGGGCGTTCGCGGAACCGAATTCGACGTATTGGTCGGCGAAGACTGCACCTCAAAGACAAAAGTAGCTGAAGGCAAAGTCGAGATGGGAAAAGAAGAATTTGCAACTACTCTTGGAGCAGATGAAGAAACCGAAATGGGGATGCTAGAGAGTATCGATCAAAACACAGAGGGAGAAGAGTGGTTCGATTCTCACAAGGTTTCAGATCCAAATAAAGCTCAGAAGATAGAATCTTTTTCTGCCGAAGCAATGAAAGAGACTAACAAGATGTCGCTGAATGACTTTGTTGAAATGGCGTCGATGGCAAGTCAGCTAATTCGGCTTGCGGCTTATCCACCGCGCACAGCAAGCGATGCGGCAAATGTTGCGGACGCAATTGAAAAAGGGCTCAGGATCTGGCAGAGAATGGAGATACGAAAAGAGTCGATGGAAGCTCGAAAAGAAGTCACGAGGTCGTTATCCGAGCGATGGGGGATCAGTTCAGAAGCATCGGACAGCGAATACGCGGCATTCGATTCAGCAAGGTCGAACAAAGCAGATTCAATCGGAAAATTTGCGGATACGCTGGAAAAACTTTCCGGATTCCTAAAGCTTACTTCTGGAATAACTTCTACACCTGTTGGCGGACTATTGAGGCATCTTCCTTGGTGAAAGTTGAGACTTAGTGATACAATAAAATTTAACGGGGTGAATATTTAAAATATTATGTCGTTCAGAACCAGAATAATAATAATCACATCTTTACTAGTTCTAATCTCAACTTTATTTTTAAGTAGCTTTTACAATTACCTTTTTTCTCTTCAAAGCCAGAATAATCTAAAACTCATTTCCGAAAATATTTACAATGAACGTGAAAATAATTTAAAATCACTCTGCAACACAGCTATATCTCTTGCAAAACAATATATGAATCGAGCAGACTTGACTCCTGCCGAGCAGAAGAAACGTTTTCTAGAAAGACTCTCTTCCATGCGATACGACGAAGGAAAAGGATATTTCTGGATTCACGAATTTCCGAGTGAGGCAGATACCATCCCTCAAATAGTTATGCATCCGACATCGCCCAAAGTTGTTGGAAAGAACATAAAGGAATTTATGGACTTAGAAAATCTAAATAAAATCAAATTGGAAGGAGAAATCATCGAGCTTGATACTGAAATAATTTCAAGAATGGGAAAGAAGTTTCTAGTCGAGATGAATGAAGCATGCAAAGAAAAAGGAGAAGGTTTTGTCACTTACTACTGGACAAAGCCTTTGCCTAACGGTTCCACAACAGAAGAGGGGTATAAAAAACTTGCTTTTGTCAAACTCATACCCGAATGGAATTGGGTGGTAGGAACCAGTTTGTATATAGACGATATTGAAGCAATGAATATTAAATTTGCCGAAGATTTTCGGCGCGACACTATTAACATGCTGATAAAATCAGCAATAGTATTTGCGATATCTATATCGATTTTTATTATTGTAATCACATTATTCACTTCGATAATGACACGTGAGCTTGATGTTCTTTCAAAATTAGCCAATAAAATTTCCAAAGGAGATTATCCAGAATCGGTTCCGGCAAAAAGTTACGGAGAATTTAAAGCCGTAAGAATTGCATTCAATGAGATGATCAACTCGATGCGCAAACGAGAGAAACTGCTTATAGAAAAGGCCGACGACCTAAATGAAGTAAACCGCAATCTCAATATTGCGCTTGGCACTCGCGACGTTCTTCTGGCTAATGTTTCGCACGAAATCAGAACTCCGATCGTAACAATAATAGGTTATTGCGAATTGATGCTGAACGGACTTTTTGGAGAAGTAAACAACAAACAGAAAGAGAAGCTGAAAGCATGTATTAAAGGCGGAAACGGTCTGCTCGATATATTCGATGAGCTTCTTTCAATAGTCAGTACAGAATCAAGAATTATAACTTCAAAGCAGAAGGTAGACCTTAGAGAAATCACGAATGAAGCTGAATCCATGATGATTCCCAGAGCCTCGCGGAACAAAATTTCATTTGAAATTGATCATTACTCGGAACCGATTTACATCTCGGCAAATTTTTCTTCGATGATACAAGCGATAATACCAATAATCGGGAATGCGATAAAATTTTCAAAACCCGAATCCAAAATAAAAATCACTACAAATAGAGACTCTGAAAAAGCGTTTCTTATTGTCAAAGACTGGGGAATTGGAATACCCAAAGAGAAGTTAAATCGAGTATTCGACAAATTCTACAAAACAGACGATTCAAAAACTCAAAAATACGGCGGACTGGGATTAGGGCTGTCCATCGCCAAAAAGATAATTGAAGAGAATAGCGGCAAAATAGAGATCGAAAGCGAGGAAGGGCTTGGAACGACGTGCAGAATAATTCTGCCATTAGCAAAAGAAGAGTGATTAGGAAGTAATTATTTTGGTTAGTTTAGAAAATCCATCAATTTTTCAATTGCCTGCATTAATTCATTGCAGTGAAACGGTTTTTCCAAATAAATCGTCTTTTGAATCGGAAGCCCTGCGCGTTCTTTAACCTTGTCATCATAAGGCAATTCACCTTTAGGAACGACAATGAGCAGTGGTTGGCGGCCGGCCGGCAAATATTGCAGTGACGTTCGAAGCGAGTCAAAAGATATGAATTCTATTGCTGCAATAACATTGGGTTCGACCGGCCCGATATCTTTAATCGACTCAGCCCTCTTAACTTCGAATTGAGCGTTTTCAAAGAGATAAGCAAGCGGTCCCATAGGCAAATTGGATTCTTCGTAAACAACGGCTTTAGAAACAGCAGTTTCTCCCTGAAGCTTTCTAGGTGTTCTCGATGTATCTGCTCCAATAAATGAAAGAAGATCATCCAGTCTGAACATAGCTTTATTTTCGAATTCTTTATCAAGCACAGCAGGCCAAAAATTGAATCCGGAAATTTGATCAGGCATAGGATAATTAATCAGTCGTTCGCCTGAAGTTCCCACTCCAAGCAAAAGAGTAATCCATTCTCCAGCCCACACGATCTGAGCAAGCTTACGCTCCTTTGGATCTTCAATCTTATTAATCTCTTCTAAATTTTCATGTTTTCCCACAACAGATTGCAGTTCTTTAGGAAATTTCCAATTTTCCAAAACAATCTTTCCAATATCTTGATGATTCATTCCGAATACCTTTTTTTCGGCATCTGAAAGAGAGATTCTAAATCTTTCAGAAATCGATAAAGCTCGAGAAAATTCGTCCGGAAAATGTTCATCTAAAATCATCCTGCCTAAATCATGAAGCAAACCTGCAATAAATGCATCGTCAGGATCTATTTCCTTATCGACTTCCGCCAGTGTCTGAGCTATCACAGCTGTAGAGAGACACGAGATCCAAAACTGAACCCTATCAAACGAAAGTGTCTTCTGATCACGGGGAAATAAATCAATAACAGATAAGCCGAGTATTAAAGCTCTAACCTCTCTAAAACCTATTCTGGCAACCGCATCTAGTATTCTCCCAATCTGCCTTACAGACGTATAGAAGGCTGAATTTGCTCGTTTCAGTATTACAGCAGAAACCTTAGGATCAGTTTCTATTACCTGCTCTAAATCTTTCGCACTGGAATCAGAATCGCCGGTGATATTCAAAACTTTTTCAACTACATAAGGAACGGCGTTCAAATTCTGAACCTTAGAAAGTTTTTTTTGCGTATCTTCCGCAGTTTTATTTTCGAGAGAATCTTCGCGTGAAAAATTTATTCCGGGGCTAGGCTTGAATAACTCATTAATGCGTGAGACCAATGACGGCATTGTCATTGGCCTAGTAAGAATCGAATTGGCTCCAGCTTTATGAGCATCAATAACTTTTGAAGCAGTCACTCCACTTGCGTGCCAGATAATTCCTGTCTCATTCTTGCTAAGAATCCTTCTGATAGTCGAAATGACATTAATCGACTCGTATCTGCCGACGCGCTCATCAACTATAATAACTTTTGGTTTGTACTGCTGAGCAATTCTAACACCTGAAGCCGGATCAACAACAAGCATGAATTGAACTCCAATAGCAGACAGCCGTTCCTCAAGAAGCCTTCCCATATTTCGCTCTTCGCCAATGTAGCAAACAAGCATTTTTGATTGCAACTCATTCATCATAAACTAATATAGCACTCCAAAACACTTCTCGCAATCAAATCGCCCCGTTCATTCACTGAGTAAACATTATGTCGTCAAAATACAATATTCCTTCTTTGTCATCACATATCTGGTCATCGAGTACGGTTGTCAGTTCCGGTCAATACCAACCCGTTGATAAATGTAATGCGCGCATGAACGCGCATAGTGACTAACCTTATTTCACGCCGCTCAAAAGATGGAATAGGAGGTGTGTATTTGCTGTTCATTATGGCAATCTCCCCTTTTTTAATCTGATATCAATACTTTCTCACAGCTCAAGTAAAAATCAATTTCAATTTTGATCATAAAGCTTGTAAAAAATAAACGAAGAGTTTTTTTTATACCCACTATCCGCGAATCATCATCAAGAGCATTTTGAAAGGCTTGCGAGCATTTACCGCATGAGTAATGTTTGCCGGCATTAAAATAATCTCTCCTTCTGTGACTGCGACAGGTTTTCCATCAACAACGATCTCACCTTCTCCATCAAGAACTTGAACGAACGCATCAAATGGAGCTTTGTGTTCGGATAATGACTCCCCTTCAGCAAATGCGAAAACTGTCAATGTTCCGGATTGGTCCTTCTTCAATGTCCTGCTAATCACCGTTCCGTCCGCATACGGCACAAGCTCTTTTAATTTAAATGCTTTTCCTGGATCCAACGCGGCTTTACTTCCAGAATTGTCGGTCATGATTTACCTCCGTAATTTTTTCAAAACCATTTGCCACCTTTATGTCCAGGTTTACCGATTAATGCTGAATATAGGAATATGTTTTTTGACGCCAGTTCCGGTGCTAAAACTTCTCGAACAAATGTTTGTTCTGTCTGACCTTCGACAATAACAAAAATATTCAAGTCACTCATAGTCGGGACCACCGCTAATAATATTTTTTTTCCAGAGTTCACCTAATGAATAATCTTTTAACCAGAGGCTCAATTCGTCAGTATTAAGGCGACTAAAGACCGATGCTCCATCTCGACGATTGGTCACCACGATATGTTCGGGATGAAAATTATTCACAAATTCTGCCGACTGGGTTGCAACGATAAGTTTGATTTTCTTTGCAGCAGTCTGAATCAATTCGGCTAAAATAGAAATAGCATACGGATGCAGTCCGAGTTCCGGTTCATCAAGAATCAGCAATGATGGTAGTTCCGGCTGTAATAATGCCGTAGCAAGACAGATGAAGCGAATTGTGCCATCAGATAAGTGATAAGGGTTTAGAGGATAATCTGACCCTTTTTGGCGCCATCGTAGACGAACCATTTCTTTTTTATTCGGCTTCAGTATGAAATCGTCAAAGAATGGAGTAACTAATCGAACCGTTTCTACAATCTGTTTATATGCATCCGAATATTCCTCTCGCAGCTTAAATAAATACGGAGCAATATTTGAGCCTTCGAATCGCAAGTAATCACAGTCATCAATTTTTTCATAACCACGCATAGGAGCATGTTTGCTCGAGTCGTGAAAATGGTATATTTTCCAAGATTCAATAGCATGATATACATAAAATGAAGCATTTTTCGTTCCAGTGTAACCATTAGTTTCTTTGTCTTTAAGTAGTTCAGGTGTTGTTTGCCCGCTCCCCAGATTCCACCATCCGGCAGTTCCACCCATAAATAAACGTTCCTCATCTTTGATGAAAAATGAATCTCCAGTATCAGGCGCAAGTTTAAACCGGTAACCATTAAGATCAAAATGTAATTCCACTTCAATTTGCGGGGTTACTTTAATGCCGTTAAAAAGCAGTCCGTCCCTGCTATCATTATCCGCAACATAAGCTCTTAGACTGGCATGTTCTAGTCCATGTAAAGGAAGTTCTAGCATAGCCCGAAGCAATCGGAAAAAATCAATGAAGTTGCTTTTGCCTGCGCCATTGCCGCCAATGAGCACATTCAAATTGGCTTGTTCAAAATTTTCTAATGAACGGATCGACTTAAAACCTTTTATGGTTACGGTATTTAATGCTGACGGCATAATGAATATCCTCCGAGAACAAACATCTATTGAGCAAAGCAATCAGTTTTATACTTGCTTGCCACATCCTAAAATATTAATAAATTACTCTACCAATCGAAACAAATTACAAAAATGAATAATATACTAAAAACTAGCCATAGAAAAATTGTTATTTTTTCGAAAGTGCGCAACTTGACAGACGCTACCAAAAAATATCAATAGCTTTAGGCAATTGCCTGCATTTCTTTTTTTTGCCGTTATTCTTGATTGTTATTACAAATTTTGATTACACTGTGCCCAAATTTATTCATCGTTAAAGCTATTCGGTTATGAGAATCAGTATTGCGAATTTTGACTCCGCTTCCAAACATTATTTCTGTGGCGTCCGGGACAAAATCAAATCCAATTTCAAATTGCAATTCACGCGGCATTGGATTCGCTACGAATAAATAATATTCCCCTCCGAATTCGACAAGCCTGTAATAAACAAGAGGGTTGGAAGCTGAAGTGATCTCCGAAGAAGCATCGGTCCCAGCGGTTAGAACTCCATCCAGAGTTATCAGTTCATGATTGATAATTTCTATTTCTTTCATCAAATCCGGTCGGTCGGTTAAATTCCAGATGACGTTATCCAACCCGCCAATTTTCCAGATAAAAAATAGTATTCCGTCAGGCGCTGAAGTCAGAGCCTGATAGACAATGTTATGCAATTCCAATGCTGTCGGAGCGCGATACTGCCATGGTCTCTGAAAAAAAACGGGGACGAAAATATAAAGAGGTTTTGCCCCGCTGACAACTCTGGCAATTTTACTGAATTGACCTACAACTTCCATTCTTATTTCATTCGGATTCGAACCTATCGGGTACGGAGTGATTCCGCAAAAGTCAGCATACGGAAAAAAATCAGCATATCTCGAAGGTGTAAATACAGTCAGAAAAACAGGTTTATTTGAATATTTGCGCAATCGAGTTATTTTGCCTTCAACTATTTCCTGAGAAATATGATAAATGTCTGGCTCATCAAAAGGGAACCATGCCGCAATCCTGGAGTCATCACCGAATTCTGCTATTCTTTCAAAACTTTTTGTGTCATCTCCAAACCACTGCGGAATCAATTTTAGCCCCAATCGCTTTGCTGATTCCAATTCCGCAGTCTCGGTCCTGCATATTGCAAGATTGAACCCCATAGCGCTTATCGTGTCGAATGTCTCAGCTCCGGTAGTAAAAATTCCTCTAACGAATTCAGCTCGAACAGGAACTGATAAAACTAAAGCAAGAAAAAAAACTGTAGGCGCAATTATAAAAGTTTTTATCATCTTCACACGACCAGATTCAAAATCTTTCCCTGTTTGTAGATGACCTTCTTCGGCTTTGAGATATCCTGCTTCACAGCTTTAGCCGCGGCAGACAATACCTCGGCTTCGGATGCAGATGGTGAAACTGAAATAGTTCCTCTCAACTTGCCGTTGATTTGAACGGGAATTTCGACAGTATCTACAATCAGCGCTTTTGCATCGTATTCAGGCCAAGCCGCTTCTGCAAGCAATCCGTTCTTGCCGAGCCTCTTCCACGCATGCTCAGCCAAATGCGGAGCAATAGGCGCAAGGCATCTCAAAAGCATTTCGACCGCCTCGATAGAAACCGCAGTATTTTTCCCGTGCTCTTGAATCGAGTTCAAAAGCTCCATCAGAGCCGCAATAGCAGTATTGAACTGAAACTTTTCAGATATGTCCTTCGTAACTTTCAAAATTGTCTCGTGAGTTTTTCGAAGTAAATCTTTGTCCAATGAATTAGGAGGCTCAACTCTCGAAGAAATTTTTTCTTCGACCAGGTCATGAACTCTGCGCAAAAATCTGTATGAGCCTTCAACAGCTTGGTCCGACCAGAGGAGTTCTTTTTCCGGCGGCGACGCGAATAGGATAAATGTTCTTGCAGTATCGGCGCCGTACTTATTAATTATTTCTCCAGGATCAACAGTATTCTTCTTTGACTTTGACATCTTCTCGATCGCACCAATTGTGACTTTGCTCCCGCACTTCACGCATTTTCCATCAGAGCATTCGGAAGGAAGAATCCAATCATCCTTTGGACAGCGATATGTCTCGAGGCAGACCATTCCTTGAGTAAGAAGATTCGTAAAAGGCTCTTCGCATTCGATTAGTCCCATATCGTGAAGAACCATGGTGAAGAACCTCGCGTAAATCAGATGCATGCATGCATGTTCGACTCCGCCGATGTATTGGTCGACCGGCATCGAGCTCCGCACTTTTTCAGGATCAAACGGCGCGTTCGAATTTTTGTTGTCGCAGTATCTCATAAAATACCACGAGGAATCTACAAACGTGTCCATAGTATCTGTTTCTCTCTTAGCCGGCTTGCCGCATGAAGGACACAGAGTATTCACAAATTTTTCCGAGGACGCCAGCGGATTGCCGCCAACATCGAATCGCACGTCATCAGGCAGTATTACAGGCAACTCTTTTGCAGGAACAATCCCGCACGAATCGCAATAAACGACAGGAATAGGAGTCCCCCAATATCTTTGGCGTGAAATCAGCCAGTCGCGCAATCGATATTGAATATGAAAATCACCCCAACCATTTTCTTTTGCCAACTGCACTATGCCATGCCAAGCATCATTTTCGGAAGAATCGCGATTGGGCAAATTATCGAATCTTCCTGAGTCCCTCATTATTCCATCTTCGACATACGCAGTCGTCATCGTATCCACAGAAAGAATTAAATCTCGGGGATGAATCACAGGTTTTATTGGGAGCCCATGCCGCCTTGCAAATTCAAAGTCGCGCTGGTCGTGAGCAGGAACCGCCATTACAGCTCCGGTTCCGTAATCCATGAGCACATAATCCGCAACGTAAATCGGATGAGTTTTACCTGTAAATGGATTGATAAAATTTCTTCCCAACGCATAACCGTTTTTAGGTCTCGACTCGTCAGTTCTCTCTTCTGATGTTCTTGAATATACTTCACGCCTGAATTCCTCCAGCCCATTTTTTCGTTCCTCATCAACCAGTTTGTCGACCAGCGGATGCTCGGGCGCAAGCACAAGATAAGTTATTCCATAAACAGTGTCAGGGCGCGTTGTGAAGGTTTCAATAACCGTGGAATTGTTCTCAACAGGAAATCTCAGTATTGAGCCTTGAGACCTGCCAATCCAATGCCTCTGCATCTCCTTCACGTTTTCAGGCCAGCCTTCGAGCTTATCTAAATTTTTGATAAGCCGTTCAGCATAAGCCGTCGTCTTTAGAAACCATTGTTCGAGCGTCTTCTGTTCAACAGGCGTATCTTCATGCCGCCAGCATCTTCCGTCATGAACCTGTTCGTTTGCAAGAACGGTATTGCATTTTGGACACCAATTAACTGGAGCTCCTTTTCTGTAAGCCAATCCTTGCTCCATAAATTTTAGAAAGAACCACTGGTTCCAGCGATAATATTCTGGAGTGCATGTTGCAAGATTCCTATTCCAATCGTAAGAGAAGCCCATCCGTTTCATCTGAAAAATCATTTCGTCGATGCGAGCAAATGTCCATTTTTTGGGATGAGCCTTTCCTTGTATTGCCGCATTCTCCGCCGGAAGGCCAAACGAATCGAATCCCATTGGATAGATTACATGCCTGCCATGCATCCGCTGAAATCTTGCAACTGCGTCTCCTATCGTGTAGTTCCTGACATGTCCCATGTGAAGTTTTCCTGACGGATACGGGAACATCTCGAGGCAATAAAAACTTTTTTTTGTTTTATCCGATGAAGCGCGTTCAAAAACTTTGCTGTCCGACCACAATTTCTGAATTTCGAGTTCAATCTTTTGAGGTTCGTATTTTGATGACATTTCTATTTCCTTTCTAAAATCAATTCCAATACGTTTTACCACAATATTGTAAGAAGGTCAAAAGGTGAAAAAGCAACTGCAGATCTCAGTTAACGTTAAAGAATGAATTCTGAATGAGGATGAGCGGGTTCAGTTGGAATTAGGTATTGTGTCCCTCTAATTCGAATAAAGTTTGTTCTTCTATTCGCTCAAACTTTAATATTTTAAAAAATATGATCGTCACGTTGTCCGGTGCGCCGCGCTTAAGACTAAGCGCAATCATTTCGCTAACAGCTTTTGCCGGCTCCATATCCATATAATTAGAAATATCGCTCATAGTTAATACTCTGTGAAGCCCATCTGTCGAGAGAAGAAAAGCATCGCCTTCCACGCAATCGATGAAGCTTATATCCGGAGCTTTAAAATCCGGCATTCCTAATGCTCTCATCAGCAATCCTGAATTCGGATGATTCTCAGCATCACTTTTAGAAATTTTTCCTGCTCTCACTTGAGCTTCAACCCAAGTATGATCGTCAGTGAGCTGTTCGAATTTACCTTCACGTTTCCTGTAAATTCTGGAATCGCCGGCATGAGCAATAACTGCGTTTCTGCCTCTAATATAAATTGAAGAAAAGGTTGTTCCCATTCCTTCTCTTCCTTCTTCAAGAGAAGCCTCGAGAATAGTTTTGTTTGCCTTCACAACTGCATCACGAAGAACAAAAGAAATATCTCTGCCGGAATTCCTATTCTTTGAAACTTCTTCCGCAAATACATCAACAGAAATTCGAGAAGCTATTTCACCTGCCGCTTCACCGCCGCAGCCGTCAGCTACACACGCCCAAAAGTCATTTCCTTCATCGAGATATTTGAAAGAGTCTTCATTATTTGTTCTAACGCATCCGGTATCACAAGCAAAAGCTAAATCGATTTTAGGTTTAATCGCCATCAATAATACCGTGATGCGCGGCGCGTGATTGGGATTTCCCTCATCTTCGACATTCTCTCAAAAATGATTTTCCTCCGATTGAAGTGACTCCGAAATTCTCGGCAATAGTAGCTCCGATATCAGCAAGCGAACTAAATGTTCCAAGATTTTTTCCCTTAATTCCTTTGCTCCATGCGATAACAGGACAAAATTCTCGGCAATGGTCAGTGCTTGGAGTAGTCGGATCGTTTCCATGATCAGCGGTAATTATCAAAAGATCTCCGTCAACAAGCCCTTCAATTATTCGAGGAATAGCGAGATCAAACTCTTCCATCGCATTTGCATAACCGGGAGTATTATTGCGATGACCGAAAACCATATCGAAATCAACAAGGTTCGTGAATATCAAACCTTCCTTTTTTTTCTCGATAGCTTCAACAGTTTTCGCAATTCCATCTTCATTGTTCTTCGTCTTCCAATTTTCAGGAACACCTATGCCCGCAAAAATATCGTAAATTTTTCCAATGCCCAGCACTGGAATATTCTTTTCGCACAAATTTTCGAGCACTGTAGGCTCAGGAGGTTCCAGCGAATAATCGTGACGATTTGTAGTTCGCTGATATTTTCCATTCGAGCCGATGAAAGGTCTCGCAATTATACGGCCGATTTCAAATTTACCTCTGCAAATTTTTCGCGCAACATCACATATTTTGTAAAGCCGTTCAAGCCCAAACTTTTCTTCATGACACGCAATTTGAAAGACAGAGTCGGCACTCGTGTAAACAATCGGAAAGCCGGTTCTGAGATGTTCGTCTCCGTATTCGGCGATTACTTCCGTGCCTGACGCCGCTTTGTTTGCAAGAACTCCGTCAACGTTCGCTTCCTTTTTAAAAAGTTCAATGAGCTCATCAGGGAACCCGTTAGGATACGTATTCAAGCGAACCTTTAATATTACTCCCATCATCTCCCAATGCCCGGAAGTCGTATCCTTATTCGGAGCGGCAAGCGCGGCGCGGGCAATAACAGCATCAGGAATAGAGACCGGTGGAACTCCCATAACATCTGTCAAACAGCCAAGTCCCCACTTCCCGAGATTGGGAAGTTTTAATCCGCCCATAGCTCTCGCCATATTTCCAAGCGTATTCGATCCTACATCACCGTATTCCGCCGCGTCCGGCATCTCTCCGATTCCAAGAGAATCAAGCACAATTAAAACTACGCGTTTGTAATTCATATCAGTAACCTTTCGATTCTTGCTTTTTTCCGGTGACGATCGCGATCGATGCAGAGGCTCCTATTCGGCTTGCTCCAGCCTTAATCATCTTTTCCGCATCTTCTCTGGTTCTAACTCCGCCCGATGCTTTGACTCCAATAGCAGGTCCGACAACTCTGCGCATCAGCGCAATGTCTTCCGCAGTTGCGCCGCCGCCGCCAAATCCGGTCGAGGTCTTGACAAAGGAAGTTCCGGCCATTACGGCGAGCTGACAAGCCGCAACCTTCTCTTCATCGGTAAGAAGATGCGTCTCGAGAATAACCTTCACTGTTCTGCCTTTTGCGGCTTCGACTACAGCCTCAATATCATGCTTGACCTTGTCAAAATCTCCGGCCTTCAGCGCTCCAATATTAATCACCATATCGATTTCGTCGGCTCCGTCGGCAACGGCGTCGCGTGCCTCCGCCGCTTTCGATGCAGTGGTCATTGCGCCAAGCGGAAACCCGACAACAACGCAAGTAAGCACGCCTGAGCCGCGAAGAAGTCTTTTCACAAGAGAAGCATAACCGGAATTCACGCATACTGATTTGAATTTGTATTTCCGCGCCTCTTTGCAAATTTTTTCTACATCTTCAGGCGTAGCGTTTGCTTTCAGCAGAGTATGATCAATCATTCGAGCAACGCTGTTTCCCTGCATCGAATTTTCGGCAACGCCGATTGAACCAACTCTGCATGCTCCTGCTTCGATGCACTTTTCAATCGCAAGATTAACTTTAGCCGCGCATGGAATACATGAAGGATCATCGGCTAATGAATTCCGAACAAAATCCACAGCCTGATTTAAAAGTGGAGAACATTCTATCGCAACGGACGGCGCAATTGACGACGGCATTTGCGGAGTCTTATCGGCAAAATGTAATTCATTTTTCAATCCACTTGTTGAAATTTTTGATGCAAGTTCTCTGATATCGCAAACTGTCACTCCTACTCTTCGAAGCCGCTCTATATGTTCAGTCCCGACACTCTGAAATTCCGGCGGAACGTAACCACCCCTTGAAAGACTTGTCATAAGCGAATTCGATGCAATTACAACAGGGACTCTCTTGACTAAAGCTCTTACTCCAATAGAAGAGGCGTTGTCATCTGAAATCAGTAACCCAATCTTTGCCGCTATCGTAATCGTGCAGTTGGGAAACACAACTGCGGATGCATTTTTCACAGCGTCATCGGCTTTAACTCCGTCGCTCTCTTTTAATATTCGGCCGGCGCCGGCGCGGCGCGCAATTTCTTCTCCACTGGAAGAGTCCGCACAGCGAGTCAAATACGCAGTCAAGCCTCCGAATTTTTTTCCGGCTTCGATTAATTGC
>PEWQ01000125.1 GCA_002780065.1 Candidatus Hydrogenedentes bacterium CG07_land_8_20_14_0_80_42_17 | reverse complement strand
CTCTACTTCCTGTTGATTCTTTGTTATTTTTTTGTAAACTTACAATAATGAATGAGAAGATAATAAGAGTTGCAGTAGCTGGCGCCGGAGGCAGAATGGGCGGAAGGATTATCGCTTTGGCTTCGGAATCCAGCGAGTTTAAGGTTATCGGAGCTTTCGAAGCGAGCGGTCACCCTGTTATCGGCAGAGATGCGGGAATAGTAGCAGGTTGTGGTGAAATAAAAGTTGTCATTACTTCGGATTGCACCAGGTCGCTTGAAGGCGCGGACGTTTTAATAGACTTCACTTCGCCGTCGGCAACAATTGAGCACATTCAAATTGCGCTTCAGCACAATGTTCCTATGGTCATCGGCACAACAGGACTTGAAAAAGATGGGGAAAAAATTATTGAGCAGGCATCGAAAAAAATTCCTCTCATTGCCGCTCCGAATATGTCGGTCGGAGTGAATTTACTTTTTCGAATCGCACCATTGATTGCAGAAACGCTTGGGGAAGACTACGACATAGAAATTATTGAAGCTCATCATAACAAAAAGAAAGACGCTCCGAGCGGCACAGCTATGAAACTGCTCGATCTTGTCTCTTCTGCCGCAGGAATTGAGAAAGAGAATTCAGTATTCGGAAGAAAAGGACTTGATGCTAAACGAAAACCTCGAGAAATCGGAGTTCATGCAGTTCGAGCCGGTGACATTGTCGGAGAGCATACTGTTATTTTTGCAACAACCGGAGAACGTATCGAAGTGACCCATAGAGCTTCTTCGCGTGATACTTTTGCGCTCGGAGCTTTGCGCGCGGCTAAGTTTCTAATTGGAAAGCCGGCGGGCAAATATTCGATGGCTGATGTTCTATTCAAAAAAGACAATTAATTTTGTTATGCCGGAAGTAAAGATCAGCGTTAGAGGTATTTCAGTTTGGGCATTTCATGGGCTTGAAAAGAACGAAGCAAGACTTGGATCGCAGTTCTCGATAGGCTTTGACGCGTTCTACGATGAACCTTCGAATCCTCTGAAAGATACTCTTAAAGGCAGACCTGATTACGCTCGAATTTGTAATCGCATTGTTGAGCTCTTTAAAAAGCAACGCTACAGGTTAATGGAGCCGCTTGGAGCTTTTATTGCGGATACATTACTTAAAGAATTTCCTATTCTGACCGGAGTGAAAATTTATATTCGTAAATTGAAACCCGCGCTGTCTCTGCCTGTTGAATATTCAGAAATCGAAGTGACGAGAATAAGGTGAAAAATGACAATAAGCTTATTGCTTGGATAAGTTTAGGTTCTAATCTTGGAGAGCGTTTGAGTTATATTAAGTATGGATTAAAACAGCTCGATGAAATTTTTACAGATAGTAAACACAGTAAAATAATTGAAACCTCTGCGCTCAATGCTGAAGGCAACTTGACTCCACAGCCTTCTTATTTGAATGCGGTTTGTTGCGGCATATTTTACGATAAGCCTGAAGCTCTTTTGAAAAAGTTAAACAATATCGAAACTTCGGCGGGCAGGAATTCGATGGAAAAAGGCAAATACATGCCGAGAACCCTTGATCTCGATATCTTGATTATTGAAAAGAATGGAAACCTATTGATAACTGATACTAATGAATTGGTTCTTCCTCATCCTAGACTTCTCCAAAGAAAATTTTTATTAGAACTCCTGTCAGAGTTGGGATTTAATCTATTGCGATTAGAAAAAAAGAGGTGAATATATGGCTAGAGTGAATGAAAATTTTTTGAAGCTGAAAGCGGGATACCTATTTCCTGAAATTGCCAAAAGAACTTTGGAGTTCAGAAGATTAAATCCGGACGCGGATATAATCAGGCTTGGAATCGGTGACGTCACCGAACCTCTTCCTAGAAGTATTGTGTCTGCTTTTAAAAAAGCTGTAAAAGAGATGAAGAAGAAGAAGACATTTCACGGATACGGTCCTGAACAGGGCTATGATTTTCTGGTCGAAAAGATTATCGAGAACGATTATCGCGCCAGAGGCGTAGAGTTAGATAAAGATGAAATTTTTGTTTCCGACGGTTCTAAATGTGATACGGGAAATATTCAAGAACTTTTTTCTGTTGATAATGTTGTTGCTCTGGAAGATCCGGTCTATCCGGTATATGTGGATTCTAATGTGATGGCTGGAAGGACCGGCAATGCGCTTTCTGATGGCAGATACGAAGGAATAGTTTATTTGCCATGCACTTCAGAGAACTCATTCAATCCTGATCTTCCGAAAGAAAACGTAGACATAATTTATTTATGCTCTCCAAATAATCCGACAGGCGCAACGCTTGATAGAACCGCTCTAACTAAATGGGTGGATTATGCTCGAAAGCACGAATCGATTATTTTATTCGATGCGGCTTATGAAGCTTACATAACAGATAAAAATCTGCCGCATTCTATCTATGAGATTGAAGGCGCGAAAGAGGTCGCAATAGAATTTAGAAGCTTTTCAAAGAACGCCGGCTTTACCGGAACTAGATGCGCATTTACAGTAGTTCCAAAAAATGTAAACGCAAATACTTCCAATGGGAAAAAAGTTTTTTTGAATGGACTTTGGAACAGACGTCACTGCACAAAATTCAACGGTGTTTCATATCCTGTTCAGCGTGCTGCCGAAGCAGCTTACTCTGATGAAGGGAAGCAGCAAATCCGATCATTAATTGAATTGTATCTCGGAAATGCAAGGATGATCAGGGAAGGTCTGGCTTCCGTCGGCTTCGAAGTTTACGGTGGAGTTAATGCTCCGTATATCTGGGTGAAGCTTCCGTCTGGAATGGATTCATGGAGATTTTTCGATAAACTTTTAAATGAAGCGAATGTGGTAGGCACACCTGGAGCAGGATTTGGACCGGCGGGTGAAGGATATTTCAGGCTGAGCGCATTCGGCGAGTCTAAGCGCATTGAACTTGCTTTGAAGAGAATTAAAGAAAAACTGAAACTATAAAAAACATTGCTGTAGAGTTGAAGAAAAAGGCGGGGAGCCGCGTTTTCTTTCGTAAAAATTCGCATGGGCGTAGCGTTGTTCAGGGTGCGAAAACATTCCCTTGATTTTCTCGGTGCGACAGCGCACAATATTTGCAGGAGGGTGAGATGAAGATTCAAGCCGTTCTTGAACCAAGCGAAGAAGGATGCTTCACAGTCTATGTCCCTCTCTACCTGGTTGCATCAGTGAGGGCAATATCGAGTCCATCGAAGATGATGTTGCCGCCACCCTTTCGTGTTTACAACATCAACTCGCTCTGCTACCTTCGCAAATATGCAACGAGAATTGAAGTTCCTATCATATAATTGAAAAAGGAGGAAGATATGGGTGAAAAAGATTTGAAGAAAAATCTTGATTTCGTTAACAAAAACAAAGAATCCTTACTCAAGGAGCATAGTAACAAATTCATTCTTGTGTTTGAAGAAAATCTAGTGGCTTCTTACGATAGTTATGAACGAGCTGCAAAGGAAGGAGTACGTTTATATGGGGTAGACACAAGCTTTCTTGTTTATCATTTAGTTGAAAAAGAACCGCTAAACTTTATCATGGAAGCTACGTTATGATAAACACATACAGGTATGGTGGTCAGGGTAAAATGAAGAAAGATGGAAAGGAAATAATCGTCCAGATTCCATCGTCAGTTGTTTTATATCAAATGGGAGCTATTATCAAAGTTAACATTACTCACCCGCAGATTGTTCAAGAAAATTTTAAACAACAGGGGAAAAGTGTTCCAACAGTTAACATAAATGCCTTAATTGATACAGGAGCAAGTTGTACTGTGATAACGCCTGATGTAGCTGACCAACTTGGACTCGTTCACACAGGTTTTCAAAAAGTTTCTTCAGTTCAAGATGAACAACAGCAACCAGTTTATTATGGTTTTATCATATTTCCTTGGGGTAGCGGTATAGAGAGCCCGATTGTTTCTTGTCCTCTTAAAAATTTTGATTGTTTGATTGGACGCGATATTCTCTTGCATTGGCATTTTACTTACAATGGACATGATGGTTCAGTCGTTATTTGTGACTGAGACAATGTCTCTAAAGAATCAGTTAAGATAGAGAATTAAAGAAAAACTGAAACTATAAAAAACATTGCTGTAGAGTTGAAGAAAAAGGCATCGAATCTATCGAGCATTCCACCATGTCCTGGAATCAATGAGCCCGAATCTTTTATTTCCACTATCCGTTTTATTTTTGACTCAACAATATCTCCAAGCTGACCAAAAGTTCCCGCTACAATACCGGTGCAAATTGAAAACGTGAAATTCTTGGAAAATAATCCAAGAATTAGAGCCGCTATTATCGGAGCAACAAAGCCTCCTACTGCTCCTTCCCATGTTTTTGAAGGAGATATTGTGGGAATCATAAAATGCTTACCAAATTTCATACCGTAAAAGTAGGCGCCGCTGTCTGCGCTCCACGTGCAGATAATGACGGTTAAAAGCAGTAGTGAAGGATATTTCCGTCTAAGCAAAATAGCAGAAAAAGTGCCCGCTGTTATGATGACAGGATAAATTCCCAATAATATTAAATGTGCTATCGAAAGTTTATTCTTCAATTGTTTGTACATTGTAAAAAGTTCGAAAAGACTAATAAAAAAAAGCAATGAAAAAAGAATCGCCGTAGCTTTTGAAGAAGTAATGATGGCTGAGATGAAGATGATGGCTCCGCACAATCCGAAGAATGTGCGTTTTCTAAGATCAGTTAGAGGACGCGACATTGTTCGTTTTGCGAGCATGGATGCAAGGGTTGACCAAAAAGCAGATTCATAATTTTTTCGAAAGCTCTATTAAATATTTCCGTATTCTTTCAGAATCCTCGCCTTTCAGAGCAAACTCAACCGTTGCCTCGAGAAATCCTGCAGGATCGCCGGTATCAAATCTTCTTCCTTCGAATTCAAGTCCATAGACGGGTTCGATTTCGATTAGCTTTTGAATTGCATCGGTAAGCTGAATTTCTCCGTTACGACCAGCAGGAGTATTTTTCAAGAGTTCAAATATGGTCGGAGTAAAAATATATCTGCCAACAATAGTCAGATTTGAAGGTGCTTCTTCACGCGAAGGCTTTTCTACTACGTTCGTTATTTTAATTTTTCGTTCACCGATCTTTTTACCATCGACAACTCCGTAGCCGGAAACTTTTTCCCAAGAAACTGCTTCAAGAGCTATTACCGAAGAACCAGTTTCGCTGAATAGGTCGATCATCTGCTGTGATGCGTTTTTGCCTGAAGGAGGAGGATCGATTATGTCGTCCGCAAGATAAACAGCAAACGGAGAATTTCCGATAAAAGGCTCAGCCATAAGAACTGCGTGCCCAAGCCCTAATGGATCAACTTGATACGTGTAATGCAGTCTCGCTATTTCTGAAATTTTTTTTATTTTTTTTGCCAGTTCTTCTTTTCCACGAGCTTCAAGATATTTTTCCAGCAATTCATTCCTGTCAAAATGATCGATGATACTTCTTTTATTGGGAGCAATTATAATTAAAATATCTTTAAGACCGGCACCGGCCGCCTCTTCAATTACATATTGAATAGCAGGCTTATCGTAAAGAGAAAGCATCTCTTTAGGTTGATTTTTTGTTGCGGGAAGAAATCGAGTGCCAAGCCCCGCCGCCGGAAATACCGCCTTAAGAATGTTGCTAACGCTCACAACTTAAACTTCAGTAAATGAAGACGCAGATAGGAGCGATTCATGAATCGCCCCTTCTTTTAATATTTTCTCTGCTTTGCAACTCTTTTCCTCAATTTGGCTTCGGCTTTGCGCTGCTTTCGGCGCCGTTTTTCACTCGGCTTTTCGAATGCCCGCTGACGCTTGATGTCTCGTTTTATGCCTTCTTTATCGCACTTAGCCTTAAATCTTTTAAGTGCCTTTTCGAGACCTTCTTCAGAGGTCACCTGGACGTAAACCAATTTATTTCAACCACCCTTCTTTTCTAATTTTTGCCCTCGTAAGGGCTGAACATTTTAAATAAAATTTGCTATTCTAATTCTTCTTTAATCTCTTTTATTCTCTGCGTAAATTCTTCAAGTATAACAGCATCATTTTCTTCCGGTTCTATAGAAGAAACAAATTTTTCAAATTTGCCGAGATGCTCTTTTGCTTTCTCCTCTTCTCCACTTTGCAAATAAAGTGCCGCAAGATTGTACTCTATCTCTTTGTGCTTTCCATCTTCAGAAAGCAGTTCCTTATAAACCTTTTCAGCATTTTTTAACTCGCCGCGCCTATGAAGAGCAACAGCTTCGAGAAATCTCTGCCGCCAAGAGTCTGATGCTATGCCGATATTTTTCAAAAAAGCCGCGCTGTCAGATTCATCAATAGAATATACGAAGTTGAATCCGTATTCTTCCAGAGCCTGTTCCGGCTTTTCAAGAATGAGCCTTACAAAACGCCCTGTGTGCTCTGAGTAAAGAGATTCGCCTCTGCCTGATCTGCTGACTTTTATTGAATTCATCTTGTCACCTTCTTTTTCAAATTGGCCTTCAAGGCATCTTCAACTTTTTCGATAACTTTTGATTTAGGAATTCCAAGCGCATAAGTCAATTCCTGAATCACAAGTTCTTTTGTCTGAATCAATATTTCTTTTTCTTTAATGTTCAATTCATAAATTTTGGAGTTTTTATCGAGATCTCTTACAATCTCGGCTAGATCCTCGGCTTCGCCTTCTCTAATTCTTTTTTTTAACTCTTCTCCCCGTTCATACCAGCCTTCGTTTGCAGTGAACGGATCCTCCTTTGCCGGCGACCTGATTATCTTCAACATTGTTTCAGCTTGCTCCGGGGTTGCAACCGCTCGGACTCCTAGCCCTCGGGCCTTTTCGAGCGGAATCTGGAGTTCCATCTTCTTGGTCGAGATCACATAAACTTTTACAGACTCGCCAAGTATTGAGGTCTCCCGAATATCTTTGACGCAACCTAAGCCATGCACAGGGTGCACTACTTGATCACCAATATTGAAATTCATACGCTTCCCTTCATAGATCCGCCCGGATCTATGAAAGTCCGGACAGTTAATTATTTATAAAAAATTCTCACTAGAAAAGAACTATATTCTATTTGAATTGCTTTTGTCAAAAAAAATCGTTCAAGAATTTTTGCCGTCTATTCTGAATCGTAATTCACTAAAGAGTCGACCTTATAGCCTTTAAGTTTTCCATCGCGAGCACCTAGAAATCCTAATTCAATTACAAAAACCAGTGCATGAACTATTCCACCGAGTTTATTAATCAACTTCGCCGCGGCAAGAGCTGTCCCGCCGGTCGCTAAAAGATCGTCTACAATTAGTACTCTAGAGCCTTGCTTCACTGCATCTTCGTGTAGCTCTATGGCATCTGTTCCGTATTCCAGTTCATACTCTTCTTTGATTGTTTTCCACGGTAGTTTGCCTGGTTTTCTGGCAGGCACAAATGGAAGATTAAGTTGTTCAGCAAGCGGAGCTCCAAAGATGAATCCTCGAGACTCGATTCCCACAATCGCTGACAAGTCTGCAGATTCGTATTCGTTCTTCCATTTGTCTATTACATATTTGAATGCGGCTGGATTGCCGACTAGAGTCGTGATGTCTTTGAAAACTATTCCCGGCTTCGGAAAGTTCGGCACATCTCGAATATATGATTTGAGATTCATTATTTCCTCCTTTTATTTTGCAATTCGCCAAGGTTCAGGCACAATCTGACTGTTAAATATTCCCCACACCTTGAGTTTTGGCTCACCGTAGAATGAGAGTATCAAATGTTTTAAATGCGTCCAATCTCCGATTCCATCTATATCTTTCCTGCTTGGAATAGGAAGATCGTTCGGATGAGTGTGAAACAATGCAATCAAAGACGAACCGGCAGAAGCAATTGCAGTTTCGAAAAATTTTTTATCGAACTCGAATGAGCTTTGAGAACTGGATATATTTTCAGCCGCAACATAGGATTCAGTAATCTCCGAGGTTCCTTCTTTTCGGCCAAAAATTAATCCTACGGCTTCGCGTGGCAGAGCTTTTTTGCCGTCTTGTATTAATTGTTCGTAAATATTTTCGGAAATAATAAACAAAACTCCTCTTCCTTAACTAAATCTTTAATTCGCCATCCCAGTAGCAGGTATCAATGAACCTCTGCCATGAAGCTCTGATTTTTATTCCCGACCTCATCAGAAGTGAATCAGGACCTCTCCATCCCGGTTTGGAAGGTTTAATTCTCAAAGCCATTCCTGCTTCGTGAGGAAGTCTGTTTGCTTTTCTGGTATTACATTCGATACAAGCAGTTACCACATTTTCCCAATCTGATTTTCCGCCACGTGAACGCGGAATAATATGTTCGAGATTAAGCTGATCAGACGAAAAGCGAGTTCCACAGTAACAGCATCTGAAATCGTAATGCTCGTAAATGTTGCGTCTCGTAAACTTAATCGTCATCGGTGGAAGCTTGCTGTAAAGTCTTAAAGAAATAACGTCAGGAATTGGAATGCTGAAATTAGGAGTAATGATCGCACCGTGAGCGCATTTGGTCATGGAATCTGCTACTTCTCTCCACGATTCAAAATCATAAAGCCGATACTCTTCGTCGACTGCAGCGGCATGCCCTAGGTAAAGCAGAGAAAGTGCTCGCTTCCAATTAGTAATTTGAATAGCAAAAAAGTTTTTATTCAGAACTAGAGTATCCATAAAATAGATGTTAGATAAATGATGACTGATACGCAAGAAAGAAATGGAGCGTTTCCTATTTCTGTGACTTAAAAATTAACGCCCGGCGATTTGAGGCACCTGAGGGGGGGCAGGTAATGCCGCATTTGTTCAACCGGGCGTACATGTCATTTATAGTGTTTAAATATTATGGCATCAATTTATAACTAATGCAACATTCTTTTTTAAGAAAAAAACTTAGCTTTTCTCAATAGAGAAAAGCTGTGGAAAACTTACATAACTACTTTATTTTCAAATTAACAATTTAGCTCACTAAAAAAAAACTATTGAGCTAGCAGACTTATCTTTCCATATTCTCCATCGTATCCGGCAAAAATTTTCGCTTTGCCTCTTCTCATTCGAGATATAGATGCGGCAACTGATTCGCCTGCAATTTCGGAAATTTTATCGATTGGAGTTTTAGTAAGAATTTCAATTTCAGGAGCTATTTCTGAGATGAGACGTTCATACTCTTTTACTACTTTCTTACTTTTCGAACCTACTTTTAATATTTCACCAACTATTTCTGCGAGAGGAACAGCTCTGATAAATGGCTTTGGATTTTTGCACTGCATGCCTTCTGCTCTGTCCGCCAAAGTCTCGACTCTGTGAAGAACTCCGATAGTGACTTTTCTGCCGCAATCAGGGCATAGGCCGTCGGCAGCAATTGTTTCATGAGGTGTCATGCTACGCTCGCAATTGCGATGGCCATCAAGATGGTATTTTCCCTCTTCCGGAAAAAACTCGATTGTTCCTTCAAAACCTTTTCCGGACATCAATGCTTTTTTCATCGAGGAAAAATTAAAGTTGCACGAGAAGATATTCGCTTCCCTGCCAAGATTTGCCGGAGAATGAGCATCAGAGTTGGAAACGAGTGAATATCGGTCAAGCATACTGAGTCGCCGGCACATGGGCGGGTCGGCGGATAAACCTGTTTCAAGAGCAAAAATATATTGAGTAAGGTCACCAAAACATGCTTCGACGGAGTCAAAACCGGATTGCGCGCCGAGCACCGAAAAGTGTGGAGTCCAGATATGAGCCGGAATGAGAAAACCGTCCGGCGCTGTTTCAAGAAGAATTTCTAATAGAGCTCTAGAACTAAGCCCGAGAATGGGTCTTCCGTCAGATTTGATGTTGCCGATCTTTCCAAGTTTCTTATTAAACTTCTCTGCATCTTCTAGCGACGGAAGAAATATCAGATTGTGAACTCTTCTAACTTTTGCCTGAGCAGGATCGGAACCGTCTAAAGCTTCGCTTTTGTATATCGATGAAATTTCGACAGATAAACAGAAACGAATTTTGGAATTCTTTTTATCTTTCAGTTTAAAAAAACCTTCTTCAGCAGAGACAAGTTTTTCTTTGAGTTCGTTAAACCATTTTGGATGAGTAAAATCACCTGTAGCAACCAAGTCGATTCCTTTTTTGATAGCCCAACCGGCTATAATTTCAAGATCGAGATTTCTGGCAGTAGCGCGCGAATATTTCGAATGTATATGCAAATCGGCAATAAATGTCATTATGAAAGATTACTGGAGTTTTCCGAAAAAATCGAGGTTCATTATTCATTCCCTTTGTTGGAGGCAATTTTCATTATACAGTGATTAGTGATTTACGCGAATCGTAATGCAATTTCGTTAACGAAAAGCAGTCCGCGTGAAGTCGGTTTTATTATTGAGCCGAATATTTCGATCAATCCGTCCGCTGTAAGACTATCGAGAATATTTTTACGATTCATCAGCGCATTTTTTCGCAATGGCGAAAGCTTCTCGATATCTATTCCTCTAATCATTCTCATTCCGAGCATCATTGTCTCCATGGCAATAGCATTTTCTTTAAGTTTATTTGAGTCTTCATATTCGACTATTTTATTTTCAACATACTCTTTCGTGTTCGGCAAATGAACGTATCGTATCCCCTGTTCAAAGCCGTGAGCGCCTGCTCCAATTCCAACATATTCGCCTGAGCTCCAAACATTTATATGGCTTCGGCACTCAAAGCCCGGCTTTGCAAAATTAGAAATCTCGTAGCGCATGATTCCTCGCTCTTCAAGAATAAAAATAGTCTTTTCCATACACTTCATTTTTTCTTCGTCTGAAACAGAAGGATCATATCCGTCAATATTCCATCTCGAATTACCTTCAACGTGAAGTTCGTATGCTGAAAGATGCGAAATATTATTTTGCAAAAAGAAATCCAGAGTCTTCTCGAGCTCGTCATTGGGGAGTCCGAATATTATATCGCCTGATATTTTTTCAAAACCGGCATTCACAGCAGTTTCAACAGCACATTCGTTATCTTTTTGAGAATGCCGTCGCCCTAATCTTTTCAAAACGTTGTCGCTCGACGATTGAAATCCGATTGAAAACCTGTTCACTCCATAATCTTTCAACATTCGAACTAGTTCTGATGTGACATCTTTTGGATTTGCTTCCACGCTCCATTCATAACCACTTTTCAACCGCTCTGCAATTTTCTTCAACAGTCGTTCAAAAGTTTTTAGAGGAATAGCAGATGGAGTGCCTCCGCCAATAAAGATCGTATCGAATTTACCTATACAAAAAGAAAGTTCATCTAGAACGGCATCTATGTAAATATCCGGATTTGGAAGCGATTCAATAGGAGCAGAATAAAAATCGCAATATGGACATTTTGTGACGCAATATGGAATATGAATATAGAGGTGAGGCGGTACTATTCGAGGTTTGAAGCAGTCGAACAAAATCTTGTTATCTCCGGCCGGCAAGATTAGCAGTTCTTTAAACCACCTTCGAGCGGAGAATATCGTGAATGTGAATAACTCCAACAGGTCTTTGCATTTTGTCCGCAACCACCAGAGAAGTGATTTTGTTTTCTTCCATTACAGTCAAAGCTTTAACAGCAAATTCCGTTTCGTTAATTGTTCGCGGAGACTTTGTCATCACTTCAGATGCTTTTAACTCCAAAGCGTTATTCTGTCTTTTTTGCATCAGTCTTCTCAAATCGCCGTCGGTGACAATACCTTTCAATTTGCCTTTTGAATTTACAATGCAAGTCATGCCCAACTTTTTTTTGGTCATTTCAATTATTACGTCGCTCATGGAGTCATCTTCATTTGAGACGGGAATCTCTTCTCCTTTGTGCATCAATTCAGAAACTTTTTTGAGAGATCTTCCCAACGCGCCGCCCGGATGCCTCAACGCAAAATCCTCGGCAGTGAAGTTTTTTGCGCGGTAAAGAGCCACAGCAAGAGCATCGCCCATTACAAGAATTGCAGTAGTAGACGAGGTTGGCGCAAGCCCAAGCGGACATGCTTCTTTATCTATATTCACAGAAAGTGAGATATCCGCGGCTCGGCCTAGAGTTGAATCTAATTTACCGGTTATCGCTATGAGTTTGACTCCAAGCCTTTTTATTGCCGGAATAAGAAGAGAAAGCTCATTCGTTTCTCCGGAGTATGAAATTGCGATGACAATATCTTTTTTGTCTATAATGCCCAAATCGCCGTGGAGGCCTTCAGCCGCATGAATAAAGACTGTTGGAGTTCCAGTCGAAGAGAGCGTTGCCGCAATCTTTCTGCCGACAGCTCCGGATTTTCCGAGTCCTGTGACAATAACCTTGCCTTCTCTAGCTTCAATCGCAGAGATAACTTTAACAAAATTTTCGTCAAGCGAAGATGCGACTCCTTTCAGCGCAGATATCTCGATATCGAAAACCTTTTTTGCATCTTCAAGTATTTTATTATTCATTTTTTTTCCTTTTTATCACTTCATCGAGCATTACAATTTCATCGCAGAGTTTTTCAAAATCATCGAGCGGCCATTGAGTGTCTCGATCTGAAAGCGCATTTTGCGGGTCCGAATGAGTTTCAATAAAAATTCCGGCAAGCCCCAAAGCAGTTCCGGCTCGAGCAAGCGCCGGAACAAAGCGGCGATCGCCGCCTGATCTTCCATCACCTGCCAGAGATTTCTGCACTGCGTGAGTCACATCAAGAACAACCGGCGCAAATTCTTTCATGATTTCAATCGATCTAGGGTCGAAGATTAAATCTCCGTACCCGAAACAAGTTCCGCGTTCGGTAACGATAACATCACGTGCCCCGGACTCGGCCGCTTTTTCGACAATAGACTTCATCTGTTGCGGAGCGAGAAACTGACCCTTTTTAATGTTGATTGCCTTTCCTGTTTTTGCCGCCGCTATGACGAGATCTGTTTGCCTGCAAAGGAATGCGGGAATTTGAAGACAGTCGGCAACTTTGGCGGCTTCATCCGCCTCTTCAGGATGATGAATATCTGTTAGAATTGGGAGTCCAAATTCTTTTTTTATTTCAAGCAGTATCTCCAATCCCTTTTTGATTCCGCCACCACGCGGTGAACTCAAAGATTGCCGGTTGGCTTTGTCGTAAGACGCTTTGAATATGAGCTTTATTTTTTTTCGATCAGATATTTCTTTAAGGCGTTTAGCAATCTCAAAGACATTCGGTTCTATAAGACATGGCCCTGCAATAAATGTGATCGGTAAATTATTTTCAAGATTAATATTCAGGATTTTCGCCATCTAGTACCTTCCTTAGTATCTTCGAGTATTATACCTTTTGCCAACAATTCTTGTCTAATTTCATCGGAACGCGCAAAATTCTTTTCTCGTCGAGCCTCATTTCTTTCTCCAATAAGTTTCTCTATCTCTTCATCTCTGTATTCTTCTTTTGGAAAGAAGTCAATGCCGACAGCTTCTCCGCAATAGCGTATAGCTCCGGCAATTGCATTGCGTTCGGTTATTGTTCCTTTGTTGCCGCGTTTAATCGCCTCAAAAAGAATTGAAAAAGCGGCGGAAGTGTTAAAGTCATCATTCAATGCAGAAGAAAATTCAGAAATTATTTTTTCGTCTGCTTCCGCTATGGAATTTTTGTTCACACTTGCAATAAATGTTTCAAAGCGTTCCAGCGCTGATTTAGCCTCAAAGAGCCGTTCCTCTGAGACATCAAGCGGACTGCTGTAGCGAACAGAAAGAAGATAATATCTCAAAGTTCTTGCCCCGAATTTATTAATCAAAGTAAAAGGTGAAAGAACATTTCCTTCTGACTTCGACATTTTGCGGTTATTGAGCGTTATCAATCCGTTGTGCATCCATATCTTTGCAAACTCTTTCGAGGTCGCCGCTTCGGATTGAGCCCTCTCATTTTCGTGGTGAGGAAAAACCAAATCGTTGCCGCCGCCGTGAATGTCAAATGTTTCACCAAGATATTTCATCGACATTGCAGAGCACTCAATATGCCAGCCAGGCCGGCCTTCTCCCCAAGGCGAATCCCACGACGGTTCTCCTGCCTTTGCCGACTTCCAGAGCGCAAAATCCAGCGGGTCTTTTTTCTCTTCTTCAGATTCGATTCGCGTGCCGGTTATAAGCTCGTCAATGTCGCGGCCTGAAAGTCTGCCGTAATCTTTAAATGACCTTACAGAAAAATATACCGAACCGTTTGCCAAATATGCATGTCCTAGTTCAATCAGTTTTTTGACGAGCGCAATTATTTCTCCGATATGTTGAGAAACTCTGGGTTCATAATCCGGATTTACGCAATTCAACAGAGAAGCCATTTGATGGTATTCGTCGATATATTTGGCTGTAAACGAGACGATATCTTCGCCTTTTGAACGCTCGATGATTTTGTCGTCGATGTCGGTTATGTTGCGGATGTAATTCACCTCGCGATGCAAATGTCTCAACCATCTTACAAACGCATCAAAAATCACAGCGGCGCGCGCATGTCCAAGATGAGGAGAATCGTAAGGAGTGATGCCGCAAACATAAATACCTATGCTTTTAGAAGACGAAATTTCTTTTCGGCTTTTTGAAAGTGAATCGTAGAGAATCATTATTTAGACAGAAGCGCAACTGCAAATGCAACAATGCCTTCGCCTCTTCCGAGAAATCCCAATTTCTCGGTGCTCTTCCCTTTTACTGTTATCTGCACGTTTTGTCCGAGAACAGATTTTAGAGATGCTATTATGCGGCTGCGTTCAGGAAGTATTTTTGGCTGATCACAAATTACGGTTGCGTCAATCTGTTCTATATTCCAATCGCTTGGGATTGATTCGCGAAGAAGTTCAAGGCTGGAGATATTTTCATATCCGGGATCGGTATCCGGAAAATGTTCGCCGATATCGCCTTGACCTGAAGCAGATAAAATTGCATCGATAATCGCATGCACTAGGACATCCGCATCCGAGTGCCCTTTCAAACCTGAAATGTTTTCAAATTTAATTCCGCCGAGTATCAGAGTTCTAGCAGGATCTACTGCATGAGAATCGTAACCGAATCCTATTCTAATCATTGGCGTCATAAAATCCTTTTGAAAAATTTTTGTATATTTCTTTTGCACGAATAAGATCTTCCGGTCTCGTGATTTTGATGTTTTCAGGTTCGCCTTCAACAATACCTGTTTTAAAACCGGCCTTTTCCATTACTGCAAGATCGTCCGTATATTCTACATTCCAATCAACTGACTGAAACGCTTTTTTTGCAGATTCAGCTTTAAGAGCTTGCGGAGTTTGAACAAAAACAAATTCATTTCGATCCGGTGTTTCGAAGATAGAATTATTCGAAATTCGTTTCAGAGTGTCCGTCACGGGCAGTCCCGGAGCTACACCGTCAAATGAAGATAAAGCATCCAATAATCTATCGACAAGTTGTTTCGATATGAACGGCCGCGCCGCATCATGGATTAAATATCGATCGGCTTCAACGGAAATAATTCCATTTCGAGCAGAGTCCTGCCTGCGAGCTCCTCCTTCAATCCAACGTAAATCGAGCGCAGATTCTTTTCTAAATTCCGGAGTGGAGACCAGATATATTTCTCCTGAAGGGCAAGCATGTTTCAAAGAGTTTATAGTGATATCGATTACACGTCTTTTTCCTAAAGGCTCAAGCAGTTTCGATCTGGAGCCGCCATATCTTTTTGATAATCCTGCCGAGAGAAGAATAATAGCTGTTTTCATTCGCTAATTTTTCAATAAAAAATTACTCTTCGCCGTTTCTTTTGCTTATGTTTTCGAATCTCGAAAAGATCATTCTTCCTGCAGTAGTTTGATGAATATTTGTTACAGTAGCTTTAACCATCTTGCCGACATGATTTGCGCCGCCATCCATTACGACCATGGTACCGTCGTCAAGATATGCAATTCCTTGACCAGGCTCTTTGCCTGCTCTGGTAACAGGAACCGTTATCTCTTCGCCGGGCAGATAAATAGTTTTCAAAGCGTTCACCAAATCATTGAGATTTAAAACTTTTATCGAGCGAACCTTGGCCACTTTGTTCAGATTAAAATCATTCGTAATCAATGATGCATTGATGTCCAGTGCCAACAAAAGAAGTTTATGATCAACTTCTTTTTCACTTGGAAAATCGGTTGCAGGTATCGAAACTTTCAGTCCTTCAATATCCTGTAATCTCTTTACAATATCCAATCCGCGTCTGCCTCTGTTCCTTTTCAACTGGTCTGCAGAATCCGCTATGCTCTGTAGTTCTCTAAGGATGAATTGAGGAATAATAATTTCTCCGTCGAGAAAACCAGCATCTGCCATGTCGGCTAATCTGCCGTCGATGAGAACTGAAGTATCACATATCTTCTTTTCACTTGTTATCAATGCAATTGACTCTGATTTTTTATCTCCTGCTTTTTGCTGAAATGAAAAATAACTCAAAACAGCTCCAAACATAAAGCCTGAGTAGTAAAGCACCGACAAAAGAATTGTTTGTCCAATAGGCGAGTCACCCAGTCCCACAGAAGAATGCGTGAACGAACGCAATAAAGGTGTAAGAAGAAATATTCCGGCAACACCTAATATGCCTCCTATAAGACTCT
Organism: Candidatus Hydrogenedentes bacterium CG07_land_8_20_14_0_80_42_17; assembly: GCA_002780065.1. Classification (GTDB taxonomy): domain Bacteria; phylum UBA8481; class UBA8481; order UBA8481; family UBA8481; genus UBA8481. The sequence continues at coordinate 4,836 of PEWQ01000125.1, read as the reverse complement.
GCCGGATTTTAGCCGTGTCAAAAACGGAGCCCATGAGTTGAAAGAGCATTGTGACGGCAATGACCGCAACGTAAGAAAAAATTCCAATATAAAATTTGCGAGGATCTTCCGGAGCAAACATTACGGGAACAAAAATTACCGGCAAGAATATGATTAACGTAACAATCCAATTCTTTTTCATCGGCCAGCCCTCAGATATTTACTGATTTCCTGCTCAACATCTTCGAGCGATTTCTTCGAAGCGTAAGCAATTTCATGAATAAGGAGTTGAACTGCAGACTCAAGCAGACGTTTTTCGCTCATAGATAGTTCGCCTTCAGGACCGCGTTTCGAGAGATTTCTCGCAACCTTTGCCGCTTCGTAAATATCGCCTGATTTGAGCTTTTCCAGATAAACATTGTAACGCACTTTCCAATCCGATTCTTCACTTTGATGGCGCTTTTTCAATATCCCAAGAATATTATCTACTTCGGACTTGCTTATGACTTTTCTCATTCCTTTTTCGTTTTGGTTTTCAATTGGAGTTCTTACCGTCAGCTCGCCATTTCTAAAATCAATTGTGTAATACCATTTGTCTTCACCTATGACGTTAATTTTCTCTATTGACCTTATGATTCCGACTCCGTGGAAAGGATAGACAATCATTTCTCCAATTTTAAATTTCGCATCTTTTTTCGTCGTGCGGCGCTTAACCTCGACTTGTGCAATTTCAGTTTCCTGTTTCTGAGTTTTTTTTGCAACTTTGGTATTTTTTTGTGGAGATTTCAATTTTAACGGTTTCTTAACTTTCAATGTCTTTTCTTTCTTTTTTGGTGATAAAGCCTTTTCTTTCTTCTTTGGTGATAAAGCCTTTTCTTTCTTCTTTGGTGATAAAGCCTTTTCTTTCTTCTTTGGTACAACTTTCAAATGCTTTTTTTTATTCATAAATAATTAGAACTCCCTCAGTTATAAAACGCAAAAAAGACTTTGTATCATTATCATTGTCTCTATAAATTTTCACTACCTAAATCTTTTTTGCCAGCCCTCTTTCCGACAATACTATAACTATAACTATTATAGTATTGGATTTTCTTCTCTAATTATTAATAAGTCAAGAAACTTATCAAAAAATTTTAGAGTTAGAAAAGTAAAAAAAAATACACAGAAATATTCAGTTTTGAATAAAAATGGCTTATTTTATGCAGAAATATCTAATATAATAAAATAAGAAGGAGGGAGTATGAAAAACTTTTTATTAACAATTTTTGTAATAACGGGAATTTTTAATCTTCCGGTAAATGCAAAGGCTCAAGTTGTAATATACGGACCAACCTCCGGAACTTATGGAAATGACACTGCATCTACTCTTTATCTCAGGCCATTAAACAATGCACTCCTGGGAAATGCATATTTTGTCAGAGGATATCCTCATGAATATTCTTCGGTGACATATATTCAGCCAACTGCTCAGTCTGGAATCCAACGTGCGAACGAATACCTCACAAGCTCGGGGTGGGCTGCATGGCAGAAAGAGAAACAGATGCTCATTGCGAAGAACACGGCTTTGAAAGAGAAACTGCAGAGCATCACGGAACAAATTTCAAAGCTGGAGTCAAGGCTCAAGGAACTCGAAGCTCAGTCAGGATCAAGTCGGTAGGAGGAAAAAATATGGTTCAGAGATTAGGTATTAGTTTAGCGATTATTGCGATTTTATTAATTTTCGCACCGGCAAATATTTCAGCGGAATCGAACGGAGTCTCTTCAGGATCACCTACAGCAGGATTACTGCGTGTTGCAGTGTTGGATTTTGAGAACAAGGTTCCTGCCGGCCAGAACGATATCGGCTGGGGAATGGCGGAGATGCTAATTAGAGAGCTAAAGAAGACAGGACGGTATCAAGTTTTAGAGCGCGCAGCGCTTGCGGAGATTTTAGGAGAGCAGGATTTTACTCAGAGCGGAAGAGTTCAGCGCGGTCAGCAATTGGCGATCGGTAAAGTCAAAGGCGCTCAGGTTCTTATCAAAGGCGCAATAACGGAATTTTCTTACGATGTTCAGGACAGAAATTTTGGACTTGGATATCGCGGAATAGGAATTGGTTTTACAGAGGCGAAGGCTAGAGTTGCCGCGGACATTCGCTTGATTGATGCGATGACAGGAGAGATCATCGAGACTATGGACGAAGCCGCTGACGTGAAGGCGACCGGAGCTCAACTTGCGGGAACGGTCAACGACTTTTCTTTCAGCGCCGGCGGGAACAACAATCATCCTTTGGGTCAAGCTGTAAGGCAGTTGATTGATCGCATGGTTAATAGGATAAGCAACAGGCTTGATACGAAGACGATCGAGGTAATGATGACTCAGAACTTCGAAGGGTCAGTTGTAAAAGTTAACGAAGACAAAACGATTGTTATCAATCGAGGATTTTCAGACGGAGTAAAAACCGGAGAGCGGCTAAATGTGAATAGGATCATAGAAACTCTGATCGATCCCGAGACAAACGAAGTTTTGGGAACAGAGAAAACTGCGATAGGAATCATCGAGATCACAAATGTTGAAGAGAAGTGGTCAAAAGCGATAATCGTGTCAGGCTCAGGATTTCAGCGCGGCGATAATGTGACAAGATAATAGTTAATTGAAATTACGGAGGCAAAATGAAGAATAATCCAAGCTCGAGTTATAGTTTTACTATCAGAGTTCTCATACCAAATAAGCCGGGCCAGTTTGCGCGGCTTGCAACAATCATTGGAAAAGCCGGAGGAAGTCTTGGAGTGGTAGATCTTATTACCGCGGACAGAAATTTCATTACTCGAGATATCACGATTGAGGCGTCATCAAATCAACACGAAACTGAGATTGTAAAGAAGCTTCAGAGAAATAAGAGTTACAAGATAATGAATGTTTCCGACAGAACTTTTCTGATGCATCTCGGCGGAAAGATCGAGGTGAAATCGAAACTGCCGATTAAGAACCGTGCGATGCTATCTATGGCATATACGCCTGGTGTTGCGCGGATATGCGAAGCGATTCATGAGAACAAGCGAAAAGTTTTCACTCTGACAATAAAAAAGAATATGGTCGCGATCGTCAGCGACGGAACAGCGGTATTAGGTTTAGGAGACATAGGCCCGGAAGCCGCAATACCTGTAATGGAAGGCAAGGCACAGCTCTTCAAGGAATTCGGAGGAGTAGATGCTTTCCCGATATGTTTAGATACAAAGAAAGTCGATGAGATTATTCAAGCAGTTAAAATGATAGCTCCGGTTTTCGGAGGAATTAATCTCGAGGATATATCGTCGCCGCGATGTTTTGAAATTGAAGAGAAGCTAAAGCAAGAGTTAGACATTCCTGTATTTCATGATGATCAGCACGGAACAGCAGTTGTTGTTCTTGCCGCGCTTATGAACGCTTTGAAGATTGTGAAGAAAGAGATGAAGAAAATTAAAGTTGTAGTTATGGGAGTAGGAGCGGCAGGAGTTGCATGCACGAAGATTTTTAAGCGTGCCGGCATAAAAAATATTATTGGCTGTGACAGATCGGGAATAATCTATCGAGGCAGAACCGAGAATATGAATCCAATTAAAGAATGGTATGCGAACGTGACTAACCCAAACAATATTTCAGGCGGAATAAAGGAAGCTCTCAAAGAAGCAGATGTATTTTTAGGCGTTTCCGGTCCAGGACTAGTCACTTCAAAAGACTTAAGCAGAATGAATAAACACGCGATTGTATTTGCACTCGCAAATCCCACCCCTGAAATAATGCCTGAAGATGCGTGGAAAGTTGCTGAGATCGTTGCAACAGGCAGAAGCGATTATCCAAATCAGATAAACAATGTTCTTTGTTTCCCTGGACTTTTTCACGGCGCACTGCAAGTTAGAGCTCAAGAAATAAATGATACAATGAAGATTGCGGCGGCGAAAGCAATTTCAAATATAGTGAAATCTGATGAGTTATCAAGGGAGTATATTATTCCAAGCGTTTTCAATCCGAATGTAGCTCGAGTTGTTTCGAAAGCTGTGATGACTGCGGCTATAAAGACAGGTGTTGCTAGAAAGAAAACAATCACGCAAGATGAAAAGATCGTTTAATATTGTTCAATGAAATGTAAGGTAAAACTACCTGTCATAATTTTATGCATCTTTTTTATGTCGGGATGTATTGCTTTTACTCCGATCTTTTCCGGAGTCTTCGGAATGGATGATCCGAATCTCTTTATTAAAACCGAGCCGTTATACATTCTTCCGCTTCCTCAAGGAAAAAACAGCTTTATCTTGATGCAGGGAATCGGAGGGAAATTCAGCCATAGCGGGAACGAAACATGGGCATTCGATTGGGCAATGCCTAAAGGGACTTCGGTTTATGCTGCTCGAAAAGGAATTGTAGTTGGAATACGAAATGAACCTGAGGATGATAAAATTCCTTTAGAATCGAGAAAAGCAAATTATGTTCGAATCATGCATGATGATGGTTCAATAGGAGTTTACGCTCATATCGATACGACGTGGATGACGCCAGGCAGACGTGTAGAAAGCGGAGAGGTTATTGCTCTTAGCGGCAACACAGGATTTTCAACTCGACCTCATCTCCATTTTCATGTTGAGAGAGATGGCCGTTCCATTCCGATAGCATTTATGGATGTTTCAGATGAATTAGGTATACCTCGAGCAGGAAGAACTTACAGACGTTAATACTTGTATTCAGAACCGCCGATGAATTCACGCAGAAGAGCTTTCGAAGGATTCTGTAGCACATCGGAGAGTATTTTGCACCCGAACGAGCCCCGCCAAACCGACACGATACCCGCGCGCTTAACTAGCCAGAATTTTTCTTCATACTACTCAAATCGAAAAAAGAATC
>PEWQ01000173.1 GCA_002780065.1 Candidatus Hydrogenedentes bacterium CG07_land_8_20_14_0_80_42_17 | reverse complement strand
CTCCCAGCCCTCAGGTTCGAAGCCTGATGCTCTATCCAATTGAGCTACGGGCGCGGAAAAAGGCGGAACTTATTCAAACCTGAACAAAGTTAATCATACAGATTTAGATTCTCTCTGCAACAATCAAGAAATGCAAGATTTTTACCGATTATGATATTGTGAAAAAGTATATTCTTACATCAGCTGTCGTGATCGCAATAACGGCTCTTATTCTCTCAGGGAAAAAGATTCCGATGATATTTCCTCCCGACCCTTCAATAGTGGTAGCTCAGGATGAATCGAAGATTGCAATTCAAAATATCATTGATATGAAGTACAGCTTAGCGGCGGCAATATTACAAAAAAATCATGATAAACTTTCTGGTGATTTTACATTGCGAAGATGGTACGGAAGAGCTCTTATGCATCTCGGCGAGTGGGAAGAGGCGGCGCGTTTTTTTGCGATAGCTTCTTACGACTCAACGATACGTGGCGCTGTCGATGCGGACATGGAGCGGCTTCGATTTCTCGATAAAGACGGTTCGCATCTTGCTTCAAATCTCGGACTGTGGGAACGACTGAAGGTTAATTATGCCGGAGGAATAGGCGTAGAGTCGGTGGAATCAATTGGCGCCGGAGCCATAGCAACCGCGATTCCTTCGCGCGGTTCGGTTGCTTTCTGGTCTCCATCGGGGAAAAAGATTTCGGAGTTTTTCGGTATGGGCAGACCTTCAGCTCTAGCGGCGCATGAAGGCAAGGTTTGGGCGGCAGACATGGCGGGAGAACGAGTCATACGTCTTTCACCTGACCGCGGCATTGAAATTTCATTAGAACTTTCGAAACTCAATGTTCATGGCGCGCGCGGTCTTGATATCGATGATGATGGATTTCTCTGGGTTATAGATTTTGGCGGAAGAAGAGTTATTAGAATAAAGCAGGATGGAACATTAGTATCAGAGATTGGAAGAGATGTGCTTCGTGCTCCTTCGGCAGTGCTTTGCATTGGAAAAGAAATTTTAATTGCCGAGACAGAATTAGGAAAAGTTTTAAGATTTGATCGTAACGGCCGTCTCCTGCGCGAATACACAAATCCTAAACTTCAGGCTCCGGTTGGATTGGAAAAGATTTCGGATGGCTTTCTTGTTCAAGATAAAAACGGCAGAGTTTATATTCTCTACAATGAAGAAAATGGTTTTCTAACGCAGATTCGGACAAAAGATGCGCCTCTAATAACTTCGAAATTCGGCATTGCAATTGATGAACACGAAAATTTATGGTGGGGCGATGGAATTAATTTGAATACGTCACGAAGAGTTCCAGCAGATAAACCGATGCATATTGTAAATATTTTGCGGACAGAAGCCAAAAGAGGATTGGTGGAGGAGGGAAGAATTAATTTATTAGTTTCAATACTTGATGAAAATGGGAGAGCGCTGGACAAACTTGACGACGAAGCGTTTAGAGTTATTTACAAGAAGGAACAGATATTTCCGATCAGGATAGAAAATTTGTCTCAGACTCTTTCAGGAAGAAGGTATGCACTTCTTATTGAGGCAAGTGATGCAATGCTTCCACTCTATGATTCGATAAAAAAATTTGTAGAGCCATTTATTTCAAATCTAAGAGCTGAAGACAAAACTATGGTTATCGAGATCAGAGATACTTTCAGCATTGCAAGGGATTTTACGTATTCGTCTCAACTTATAGAGGAAGCTGTCTCTCGGGATTTTAATCGGGTTTCGGCGATAGATGTAAAACCGGCAGAGGCGCTTGCTTTTGCAATAGAAACCCTTGCTCCGACAGATTACGGCAGAGCGATAGTTTGGCTTACGAGCGGAGCCGGAATCGACGACTCGGCAGTATTGAAGCTGGGAAGAATGTCCATTGTAAATCAGACGCCGATAATTATTTTGCATATCGGAGATGAAAATCGGATGTTGCTTGAAATACTTGCAAAAAAATCCAACGGAGGATATTTCAGACTCTTTGATTCAAATTACAGAGAAATTTCGAAATTGCTTTCCGAAATAAAATCCGGTCGTTATAGAATCACAGCGCCTTTGACTCTGCCTGAACCTAGTGACCGCGGAAAATGGTTTGATGTCACTTGCGAGGTCAGATATTACACTGAGACCGCATTCGATAAATTAGGATACTTTGCGTTCTGATTTGAAGTAGTCAATTCAAAAACAATTACGATTGATTATTATTTTCATCGAGCTATAACAGTGTGATGAATAAAATGCAAATTTCACCTGAATCGGTAATTGAACTCCTTTCAAATTATCAAAAGAGCAGAGTTCTGCTTACCGGGATTGAACTAAATGTCTTTTCGGCGATTGGAAATCAAAAATCGAGTTCGAATGCAATTGCAAAAAAAGTTGGAGCAGATACTCGTGCTCTCGACAGGCTGATGAACGCTCTCTCAGGACTTGGTTTTTTAAACAAAGTTAAATGCCTTTTTTCGAATACAGACTTTTCTAAAAAATATCTCTGCGAGAATAGTAAGGAATACATGCTGCAGCTCGGACATATTGTGAACATGAACCGTAACTGGTCAAGGCTTACCGACGCGGTGCGAAGAGGAAAATCTGTTGGTGTCAAAAGATTCAGCAACCGAGAACAGAAATGGTTTGAATCATTTATTTCTGCAATGCACTCTAGAGCTGTTTGGCAGGCGAAGGAGATAATTCCGCTTCTGAAGCCAAGCGGAATGAAAGTGCTTGATATAGGAGGCGGATCGGGAGCGCATGCAATGGAATTTATTAGACACAATGCTAAATCGGTATGCGTATTCGACCTTCCGAAAGTAATACCTTTGACTCGTAGGTATGTTCGAAAAGAAAATATGGAGAGAAAAATTATTTTTAGGAAGGGCGATTTTCTAAAAGATGAATTTGGCTCTGGATTCGACATTGTTTTTATCTCGGCGATAATTCATATGCTGAATCCGAAAGAGATTAGAAAATTATTTGTTAAATCAGCCTCTGCGCTTGCTGACGACGGAAAAATTGTGGTTCAGGATTTTTTCATGAGCGACGACAGAACTGACCCTCTGCGTGGAGCTTTGTTTGCTTTGAATATGCTTGTCGGAACCGCGCACGGCGATACGTATACTGAGACTGAGGTTAGGGAATGGCTTATTGAGGCTGGATTCGGTAATATTTATCGAATCGACACAACTTTCGAAGCTCCGCTTTTGCTCGGAAAAAAATAATTTAAGCATTACTGAAAACAACATTTTGGATTTTGTTCGGCATTTTGTTATTATTATTTTATTGCGCCCGTAGCTCAGCTGGATAGAGCACAGGTTTCCTAAACCTGGGGCCGCAAGTTCAAGTCTTGCCGGGCGCAGTTTTTAATTAGCGTTTTTTAAACGAAAGGAGTTTTACATGAGATCGGACATAATTAAAAAAGGTTTTGAACGTGCGCCGCACAGGTCGCTTTTGAAGGCAACCGGCGTGACTGACGCTGATATGAATAAACCGTTTATTGCGGTTTGTAACTCGTTTACAGAAATAATTCCCGGACATGTGCATTTGAATAAAGTTAGTGAGATTGTCAAACAAGCGGTCAGAGAAGCAGGAGGAGTGCCGTTCGAGTTCAATACAATCGGAGTAGATGATGGAATTGCAATGGGACACACGGGAATGAAGTATTCATTGCCTTCGCGTGAACTTATCGCGGATTCGGTCGAGACTATGCTTAGAGCGCACGCGTTCGATGGAATGATATGCATTCCTAATTGCGACAAGATTGTGCCGGGAATGCTGATGGCGGCTCTGCGCGTGAATTTGCCTACGATATTTGTTTCAGGAGGACCAATGTCGGCAGGCCGCACAAAAGACGGCCGCGTTGTGGATTTGATCTCGGTATTTGAGGGCGTTGCGAAGTATAAGATTGGAGAGATTGGCGAAGAAGAGCTAAAAGATATTGAAGACGCAGGTTGCCCGACATGCGGTTCTTGCTCAGGATTGTTCACTGCGAATTCAATGAATTGCCTATGTGAGGCGATGGGTATTGCTCTACCCGGAAACGGAACAATTTTAGCTGGGAGGATAAATGCTCTGAATCCGGTTCGAGTTGAATTATGGAAGTCAGCCGGAAAACGAATTGTCGAATTAGTTAAAGAAGATTTAAAGCCGCGCGACATAATAAATGAGGCGACGATGAATAATGCATTCGCTCTGGATATTGCGATGGGCGGCTCGACGAATACAGTTCTCCATGGGATTGCAATAGCAATCGAAGCGGGAGTAGATTACTCGCTTTCGAAATTAGATGAGCTGTCCAGAAATATTCCGAACCTCTGCAAGGTTTCTCCGTCTTCAAATTATCATGTTGAGGATGTTGACAATGCCGGAGGCATATCTGCGATATTGTATGAGCTATCGAAGATAAAAGGCGCACTCGATCTGTCCAGGCCTACAGTTTCAGGTAAGACTCTTGGCGAGGTTATTTCAGGCTGCGCATCGAAAGACAAAGAGTGCATTAGAACAATAGAAAACCCGTATTCAAAGAGCGGCGGGCTTGCAGTTCTTTTTGGCTCGCTAGCTCCGGAAGGTGCGGTAGTAAAGAAAGCAGGCGTCAGCGAAAAGATTATGACGCATGAAGGACCTGCAGTTATTTTCGAGTCGCAGGAAGATGCTTGCGAAGGAATACTTGCAGGAAAAGTTAAAGCCGGTGACGTTGTTGTGATTCGTTACGAAGGGCCAAAAGGCGGGCCGGGCATGCAGGAAATGTTGGCTCCGACTTCATACATTATGGGACAAGGTCTAGGCTCATCTGTTGCGCTTGTGACGGACGGCAGGTTTTCCGGAGGAACAAGAGGCGCGTGTGTTGGTCACATTTCGCCTGAAGCGCAGGAAGGCGGACCGATAGCTTTAGTGAAGGAGGGCGACATTATTCGAGTCGACATACCGAATCGAAGACTCGATCTGCTTGTTGACGAATCGGAACTGAAGAGAAGAAAAGCCTTGTGGACGCCACCGTCTCCGAAGATAACCTACGGTTATCTCGGACGCTATGTTCGAATGGCGACATCAGCCTCGAAGGGTGCGGTGTTGAGGTAATTGATACTGGAGCTTTATTAAATTTTTGCTACGGGGCTGACCAAAAAGTGATTTCATGTGTCATCGCGACGAAGATACCAAGACACTGAGTT
>PEWQ01000106.1 GCA_002780065.1 Candidatus Hydrogenedentes bacterium CG07_land_8_20_14_0_80_42_17 | reverse complement strand
TCCCTGTCACTATTAAAGCAATATTTTTTACAGATATTCTACTCTTCTTTTTTCAAATCCATAATCTCTATTAGAAAATAGAGCAAATCTCATGCCCGAAAACATTTTTATTTACTTCATTTTCAAAACTTTCTTGACCTGAGTCAAAAAAAGTCATAAGTTTTCGCACTAAATGAAGAATTTCAAAGACACATTATTATTACCCAAGAACCCTGTCGATATGAAAGCAAATCTACCGACACTCGAACCGAAGATAATCGAGCGATGGCAGAAGCAATGCCTTTACGATGAAATGCGGAAACTCAGAAAAGGTGCTCCTATTTTTTTATTGCATGATGGACCTCCTTACGCTAACGGCGAGATTCACATGGGACATGCTCTGAATAAAACATTGAAGGACATTGTCGTCAGATTTAAATCACTAACGGGTTACGATACACCATTCGTACCAGGCTGGGATTGTCACGGGCTGCCGATCGAACATAACGTAATGAAAGAGATGGGAGCCTCTGCGGCGGGAATGAATCAAATTGAGGTAAGAAAGCGGTGCAGAGAATTTGCAAAACGATTCATCGATATTCAGCGAAAAGGATTTATTAGACTCGGCTGTATCGGAAAATGGAGCGATCCATATCTAACAATGGACCCGCTTTTCGAAGGAAGAATTATTGAAGCGTTTCGGGAATTAGCAAATAAAGGTTTCATCTATCGCGGGCAGAAACCGATTCACTGGTGTCCCGAATGCCGCACTGCGCTCGCCGCATCTACTGCCGAGGCCGAATATGCAAACCACGTATCCGACTCTGTCATAGTGCTCTTCCCTTCAACTGAAAAAAAAGATTCAGGCATACTCATCTGGACAACGACGCCTTGGACTTTACCTGCAAACCTAGCTGTAGCTGTTAGACCGGACCTCAAATACGTCGAAGTCGAAGTCGGCGGAAAAGTTTTTCTGCTTGCCGAAGCATTGCTCGAAAAAGTTGCAAGTGAATGCGGATGGAATAATTACAAAATTGTCGGAGAAAATTTAGGGCAAAATCTGGAAGGAAAAGAATTCAGGCATCCATTTCTTGATCGAACAATAAAAGTAATTCTTGGAGACTTTATCACAACAGATCAGGGAACCGGTGTTGTTCATATTGCGCCGGGGCACGGACTCGAAGATTACATAGTCGGTCTGAAATATGGGCTAAAAGTTTTCGCGCCGGTAGATGAAGCCGGAAGATTCACAGAGGAAGCAGGAGTCTTTCCCGGCATGAATGTCTTCAAAGCAAACAAAGAAATCATAAAACTTCTCGAAGAAAAAAAAGTTCTTCTCCATTCTCAAAAGTTGGAGCATCAATATCCGCACTGCTGGAGATGCAAAGGTCCTGTGATATTCAGAGCGACACCGCAATGGTTTATGAAGATCGATCACGCATTGTCGAACAAAAAAACTCTGCGTGAATTTGCTCTGGAATCTGCGGAAAAAGTTCAATGGATTCCGAATTGGGGCAAAGACAGATTTGTGGGGAGCGTAAGAGAACGGCCTGACTGGTGTCTTTCGAGGCAGAGGGCATGGGGCGTTCCGATTCCGACTCTAATCTGTCCATCATGCGGAGAAACCGTAATAGATAATGAGACGATGGAATGGGCAGTTGAACTTGCGAAGAGCGGAAGATTAGACGAATGGTTTGATGAAACAATAAAAGTTTCAAAGAAGTGTCCAAAATGCAATGAAGATTTACGACGAGAGCGCGACATACTTGACGTATGGTTCGACTCGGGAGTCTCGTGGTATTCAGCCGGAGTTTTTGACGGAGGTTCGAGGAAAGAAGGTGAACCTCCAGTAGCTGATCTTTATCTTGAAGGTTCTGATCAGCACAGAGGCTGGTTTCAGTCTTCGCTCTGGCCGTCATTGGCGATTAGAGAATCTGTTCCTTACAAAGCTGTACTGACACATGGGTTCATGCTTGACGGCGAAGGCCGAGCAATGCACAAATCCGCCGGCAACGTGATCGCTCCGGACGAGATTATGTCAAAATACGGAGCGGACATAATTAGGCTCTGGGTAGCATCTGAAAATTACCGTGAGGATTTAAGGCTTTCGCTTTCAATACTCGATCAAATCGCGGATTCGTACAGAAAAATTCGCAACACATGGAGATTTCTAGCGGCGAATATTAAAGGCTTGCCTAAAGATTTTGATATTCCAATCGAAAAGCGTCCTCTACTCGACCAATGGATGATTGCAAAATTAAATAAGTTTCTCACAGAAGTCAGACGTTCGTATGAGAACTACGCCTTTCACGAGGTCTATCGTTCAGTTGTAGAGTTCTCAACTAACGATCTTTCCTCTTTTTATCTGGATGTAATCAAAGACAGACTCTATTGTGATTCTGAAGATAGTTTATCACGCATGTCAGCTCAACTAACTTGCCGAGAGGTCTTGAGTGCATTTTTGAGGGTAATGGCGCCAATACTTTGTTTCTCTACGGACGAGGTATGGGAGCGCGCGGAATTGAATTTCAAATCACCATCAGTGCATCTCACCGACTGGCCGCAGGCGGAGCTAATCGACGAAAATATTCTCAATCAGATGGAAACAGCGTTAGAAGATCGAAAATTGATTTTGAAGGCGATTGAAGATGAAAGAATCGCAGGCAGAATAAAATCCAGTCAAATGGCAGAGGTTGAAGGGAACTTCAAAACCAAAGATCTTGAGTTGCTCAAATTAATTTGTCAAGTTGCGGAAATTAGAAGCGGAGAAAAATTAACGGTGTCTGTAACCTCTAAAGAAAAGTGTCCGCGATGCTGGAGGCATTTGGAATTAACAGAAGGACTATGCGAAAGATGCCTTTCAACCGTAAAATCTCTGGAGAAAAAATAGTTGAATTTTTCTGAATGGTCTTTTTTTAAGATTTTATCAACGTGGCTGATAATTCCTTTCATAGTAGCATTCGACTTTTTAACGAAGCGCTGGATTGAAGTTCATTATTATCTTTGGGAAGTAGACCCGATATTCGCAGACATCATAAGATTCACGCATGTTCGTAATTCCGGCGCGGCTTTCGGAATAATGCAAGGATTTCCTAATTTTTTTAAATACATAACAATTATCGCTCTGCTTGGAATCGGAATGCATAAACTTCTCACATCAAACAAAAGTTTCGTATATCATATTGCATTAGGATTGATAATGTCTGGAGCGTGCGGAAATCTTCTGGACAGATTTCGTCACGAGTTTGTTGTCGATTTTATAGATGTAGGATTCGGAGCTTTACGGTGGCCTGCGTTCAATATTGCAGACATATCAATATCTATCGGAGTAGCAATTCTTCTTTTGATTTCATTTCATGCGGAATCAAAAGGCAAATCGGCATTGGAGCCGGCGGAGGAGAAATTGTAGTATGTTCCCTGTTGCATTTGAAATTTACGGTTTCCCAATTCACACATACGGAATCTTTATGGCTCTCGGATTTGCCGCCGCTCTATTCGTTGCAATATCGCTCGGAAAGCAAAGCAACATCAAGCCGGACGACATCGGCGATGTTTGTCTTGTCGCATTGCTCACCGGATTAATCGGAGGCAGACTGCTTTTTGTAGCTGTCGAGTGGGACCAGTTCAAAGATGAACTTAGTTCAATCATATTTCGAAGAGACGGTTTTGTTTTTTTTGGCGGACTGGTTTTTTCCACATTAGCGACATATTTATTTATAAAATACAAAAAACTAGAATTGGGCAAACTAGCGGATATTTTGGCTCCTGCGCTTGCTTTAGGGCACTCGATAGGGCGGCTAGGATGTTTTTCTCAGGGATGCTGTTACGGAAAGCCGTTCGAATATGGACTGCTCTTTCCTGAGTCTGCTCCCGCATCAATCCATTTTCATGGCGTTCCTGTCCATCCCACTCAACTTTACGAATCACTTGCTTTGCTCATCATCTTCGGAATTCTTATGAAAGCTCGAAAAAGTTCAAGATTTGATGGAGCAATATTTTTAATTTATCTATCGTTATATTCTATCTTCAGATTTTTTAATGAATTCCTACGCGCAGACGACCGTGGGTTTTATTTTTATGGCATATCAGTTTCTCAGCTTATTTCCATTGTTATTGTCGGAGTGAGCATCTTTATTCTACTCAAGGTGAAATCATCGAAATCTTCATAGTTGAAAAGTTGGAGCGTGGAAAACGGCTCGATAAATTTCTTTCAGAAAGGCTTCCGGCTCTTTCAAGATCCGTGCTGGCTAAATTTGCTGAAGAAGGTCTTGTTAAAGTCGACGGCAGAGCCGAAGGAAAAAATTTCAGGCTGAAGGAAGGGCACAAAGTCGAACTTGAATTGCCAACGCTTGAAAGCGATGATTCCATTTTACCTGAAGCGATAGATTTTGAAATACTTTATGAAGACAGCGACATAGCGATTGTAAATAAGAGTGCAGGATTATGCGTTCATCCTGCGCCCGGGCACAGAAGCGGGACATTAGTCAATGCGATGCTTTCGAAATATCCGCAGATGGCTTTTGTCGGTTCGGTCAAGAGGCCTGGAGTCGTTCACAGACTGGATTTAGATACATCCGGAGCGATAATTTTTGCGCTCACGCCGTTTGCTTACTCGAATCTTGTCGGGTTGATAAAAGCTCGAGAAATAAAACGAGAATACAAAGCTGTAGTTCACGGCATACTGCCGCAGAAGCACGCGACAATAAATATGCCGATAGGCAGAGACCCTGCTATGAGAAGACGGTTCACCATTTTTCCAAGCGTTAGCAGTATTTCAAAGAGAGCAATAACTCATTACGACGTAATCGAAGAGTACGATCATGCCAGTCTTCTGTCGGTTAAGCTCGAGACCGGAAGAACTCATCAGATAAGAGTTCATCTCAATTCGATCGGGCACCCTGTTTACGGCGACAAGCTTTATGGTTCTAAAAAAGATACTATTATTGAAAGGCATGCTCTGCACGCGGAAAAACTCGAACTGGTTCATCCGAGAAACGGAAAACAAATTACGGTGGAAGCTCCAATGCCCGAAGACATGAATGAGCTCATCACGATTCTACGCAACAGATGAAAGAGTAATCGAAGGCACGAACGCCCTCGTGCGTGCTGAAGTAGGCATGCGTAGCTTGCACAGGCGTGGCGTCCATTGACGCGTGGCGCCTGTACCTCCAGAGTAAGGCCGCCTGTGCCTCCAAGACGTTTCTCATTGCAATGTTATTATATTTGAAAGTGCAAATTGGAAAGTGCAAA
>PEWQ01000178.1 GCA_002780065.1 Candidatus Hydrogenedentes bacterium CG07_land_8_20_14_0_80_42_17 | reverse complement strand
AAGTGTTGTGTCCCTCTAATTAAAATAAATTTTTTCTTGTATAAAATAAGATTTTCCTCTTCAATGTAGTAAAGATGAATAATTTGATCATTAGAATTTTTACAATCATAGCTGTCTCTGCTTCGATTTTAATTTTTCATAACAATGCTTATGCTCAAATAAACTTGGATACAGACCTTTATCAGGGTTTTGAAGACTCTACAGCTTTTCCGCCGCCCGAATGGTATTTCAAAACTGCTTGGAAACAAGTTACTACTGCTCCTCATACCGGAACTTATCACATCTTCTCTACTGTAAACGCAAAGACAGATTTCGGTCACGCATATCTTATTTATGTATCCGATCCCGGCGTAATTCAAATCCCCGGAAAAACTCTGATCGAATCTATCTCTGTCTGGTATCGAATTGCAAACGCATCCGCAAATCCGAGATATATTCGCATCATGGCAACTGATGAATGGCCGAGAATTTGGGACGTAGATGACTACTATGACGCAGACCCTGATGTACTTGTCAATTCAGTCTCGAGTGAATGGGATCAGGCTCAATGGTATGATTTGACCGGCTGGGTAGATATCAGAAACGCAACTTCGTATGACAGCGTAATTGTGACTGATACAAATAAGCTTATTCTTTTTGACGGAGCAGATGCATGGATTGGAGTCTTTGCAAAATCGGAAACAACTTCTATGACTTTAAGAATGGACGACTTCTCGATAGTTTTAAACAAACCAACTTATCCAAATTCACCAACTCCGTTATCTCCGTCTGACGGTGATTCATTCCACACTCCAATAATCGATTTTTCGTGGATTCATAACGACACCGACGGCTCGCCGCAAGGTTCTTTTCAAATTCAAATTTCTACTGACTCCACATTCTCGACAATCAACGACACTTACGACGGCTACGGCGCCACAGATACCTCTACAACATTCTCGACCAATCTGACATGGCCATCCGACTCGATAATTTATTGGCGAGTGCGCACTTCAAACTATGAAGAGTTTTATTCCGAATGGTCGAATGGCGACTCTTGGATTGAAGTTAAACTGCATGTTCCTGATACTCCGATTCTTTTAGCTCCGCCTAACGCTCATGAAACATCTGTTCGCTCAATTCGCTTTCAGTGGTTTCACAATGATCAAGACAGCACGCCTCAATCGTATGCAGAACTTCAAGTCTCGACTTCACCAATCTTTTCATCTTCTGACACAGTGATAATCACCGACTCCAGCCAATTCTACGATACAACATTTTCCTTGAGCACCGATACAATTTACTGGAGAGTTAGAACTGCAGACCTTCTCGATATCTATAGCCCGTTTTCAGATTCTCGTTCCCTGATCTTTGTTCCGGAAGATACGCCGATAATCACAAACGTCTTGGTCACAAGCGATACACCGGCTCGCGCAAAAATTTCATCTGCTTTTGACACTGGAGTCACAGGCGACACTGTCTGGATTGGAAGAGCTCAAATAGTTTCTGCGCTGGTTTACGCCACATCGAGGCGATTCGACTCAATTTATGTCACGCCAATCTTCGACTCTAATGCGCAAACAATTCTCGCGCCTTCGCCATGCACCGCTGTATTTTTTATAACCTCTTCGAGCGTAAACAAAGGCGACACATTCGCTCAAATAGTTGCGTGGGATCGCTCAGGCATTACCGACACAACTAAAATCACTTTCAGAATGGACACTACAGCGCCGACAAAAGTCGCATTGTCTTCGCCTTCGAATAATTCTGTTGAAACACCGGTTCCAACTTTTTCGTGGAGTTCATCCGCTGATTCAGGTTCAGGCCTTTCGAATTACTTAATTCAAGTATCGAGCGATTCATTCTTCAATTCCATAATTAAATCGGAAACGTCAGCGTCAACTTCGTTAACTTTATCTTCCTCACTCTCTGAATCTATATTCTGGTGGCGAGTCCTGCCATTCGATTCTGTCGGCAATTACGATACGATTCTTGCAGAAACGCGGTCGCTGATAATCGATTCGACACCTCCAACTATTTCATCGCTGATTGCTCCCGAAAACAATTACGAAACATCTCAAGTTCCAATTCTCTTCACGTGGACTGCTTCAACAGACACGCTGAGCGGATTGATGAAATACATAATTCAGATCGGCGCTGATTCAACGTTCAGTTCTGTCGATACAACTGCCGATATTTCTCCATCCGATACATTCATCAGTGCAGGAAGCTCGCTTTCCGGGAGTGCGCGTTACTGGTGGCGCATTCTCTCGATGGACACTGCGGGAAATATTTCTTACTCTGATTCGCGCTCTTTCATTCTCGACACTGAGCCGCCTTCAATTCCGGTCAATACATCTCCGAGCAATGCTCTCGACACAAATCTTACAACAATAAAATTCAAATGGAGTTCTTCGAGTGATACTCATACAGGAATCGGAAGTTATCAAATTCAAATTTCAAACTCTTCTATTTTTGCTTCCTACATCTTTGATTCATCAGCAGGCGCTCAAACTGAAACTACATTTTTACTCCCCGCAAACGATACTTACTGGTGGCGAGTCATTGCGTATGACAGCGTCGGAAATTATGAAACAGGAGCGGCATTCTTTTTGCGAATAGACACAGCTCCGCCGACTGCGCCAAATCTTCTCGCACCTATTTCTGGAGACACGAGATGGTCTCCAGCAGGGCTTTACTGGTCGAGTTCGAGCGATTCAATCTCCGGAGTCGCAGGTTATCGAATTCAAGTTGCCTCAGATTCAACTTTTACTTTGCTTCACACCGACTCCTCAATTTCCCCCTCAACCACTTTCGATACGGTCATCATCGATACAGGAATTTGGTTTTGGCGAGTAATTGCAAATGACTCTTCAACTAACTCAGACACTTCTACAACAGAAACATTCGAGATTGTTCTACCTCCCGACACAACTCCACCGCTGGCATTTTCGCTGACAGCTCCGACAGATGAATACGAAACCACAGGGACTTCGATTGCTTTTGCATGGCAGGATGCTCTCGATTCCACATTGCCGGTTTCGTATCTGCTCGTGGTTATGAATTCCTCCGGCAATATTGTCGATTCAAATTTAACAAACAGCACTTCATCAGTCAGAACAATTCCGGCAAACGATTCATTCACGTGGTATGTCATCGCAACTGATCCGATTCTCAATTTCAGATACAGCTCGGAGAGTTTTGTCTTCACAATCGACACAGCTCCGCCGACAAAGCCGATTCTTCTCTCCCCTTCATCAGGCTCCGAAACTGCGTCGCCTGTCGCATTTCGTTGGAGCGCTTCTTCAGACTCTTTGACTAGCGTCGACAGTTATCGAATTCAAATTTCACTTTCTCCGTCAATAAGCGGAGCAATAGTTCTCGACAGTTATCAAACTGCTACAGAGACCTCAATTGCGTTCGAGCCAGACACGTATTACTGGAGAGTATCTGTTTACGATATTCTAAATAATTCCTCAACTTCTGAAACAAGTATGGTCGTCGTGTATTACAGCGGTGAGAGTGCAGTTCCGAAAATTTTGTCAACATCTGCATCACCTTCTAACGTCACAAATATCGGAAGCGATACAATTCGATTGACCGTCATTGCAACCGATTCATCGAGCATCGATACCGTAATTGTCGATCTATCGAGATTAGGCGCAAGTTATTCCGTTGTGGTTATGGACACGACATCGGATACAACGAAGTGGCAAACAACAATAACTGTCGACACCAGCGTAATCGAAGATACTTACAATCTGCCGGTCTATGTAACCGATGAATGGATGAACACCGAATCAAGTTCAATAACTTTTCACGTGAGCGATGTATCTCCGTCCTATACAACAGTCTCGTCGCTTCCAGAACTGCCTCTCGGAGAGACGAGCATTCCAATTGCAGGCAACGCGCTGACGATTATTGCGGAGCCTTACGGCGAGACGAGCGTAACTTCCGTCTATTTTGAGTATCGTCCCGAAAACGACACTAGCTGGCTTCCTATCGCACTTTATGCGCCCAGTGGTTCCGTCAACCCTGCGGTCGGTTCATCTCCTTTCTATATAGTGTGGGACTTGCCGGACACAGGTTCATACGAAATTAAAGTCACTGGAGTTCTTCCGAGCGGAGAAAGCGACCCATCACCCATGACATTCCACATAACAATTCAGGAGACCGGCGCGCTCATTAAAGAGAATTGGTCAAGCGAAAGTCGATCACTCGATTATGTGCTTTGGAAAGTAACTCCAGACACAATTTGGTTTGATACAATTCCATTTTTGATTGCAGATTCAAATACAATCACGAGCAGAGATTCAGTAATTATTCACATAGTGCGTTACGATTCCGCTCCGTCAGATGCGCCGGCTCCAGCTGGAACTTCCGACGGAAGCGGACTCACGCTCCCGAATGGCGCAAAATATTTCAGAGTGGAGCCTCAAGCTTCACTCGACAATCCAGTCACTTTAACTCAAATTCTTTCCGAGCTTACTACTGATTCAATTTCCAATCTGTCGTGGTACAGGTTTAGCACTGCGACTCAAGCTTGGGTCAAATATTCCAGCGAGTATGAAATGCTAGACGACGGCAGAATCAAGCTTACAGTGCAGACTGAAAGTTTTTCAGTTTGGGCTCCGCTAGTCGGTTTAGCATCAGCAACATTATCGGATGTTATCATTTATCCAAACCCATACATTCCTTACGACAACAATCCGCGCACAGGAGTTCCATTTGTGTACGGAGTAGACGGAACCGGCGTTATATTCCAAAATCTCACCAATGCAGTCACAATCGAGGTTTACTCAGTGACAGGGAAACTTGTGACAAGGTTTAGTTCATCAAACACAGGTGGAAAGATTCATTGGAACGTCCAAAATGATTCAGGAAAAGATCTTTCTTCCGGTATTTACCTAGTTGTAATTAAATCTCCAAGCGGAGAAATGAGCACGAAGAAATTAATGATAATACGATAATCTATTTAGATTGTATTTTCATTCCAACGGTAGCCAAGGCTGTCCAAAAAGCAGTATTTTGTCATTGCGAGCACCGAAGG
>PEWQ01000067.1 GCA_002780065.1 Candidatus Hydrogenedentes bacterium CG07_land_8_20_14_0_80_42_17 | reverse complement strand
TTTCCGGAAGGTTCTTTTCACTAGCTGATTTAGCTCAAGAGATAGATCCAAAGGTTTTGGATTCTTTTTCTAATGCAGTAAAAGGATTGGCAGGATTGGATGATAAAGCTCTGACCAAATTTTTTGATGCAACTGAGGCATTGTTCGATGAGGTCGAAAAGTCGTTAGGACTTTCCAATAACGCGTTGGATGGAATCGCAAATGAGATGAAGAATACTGCGTCGAGTTTTTTTGAAGCGGTATCTTCAGCATCGCAGAATGTTTTTCCAGAATTAAAACTCGATCAAATATTTGCTCTGCCTGAAGAACTCGATTCTAACGGCCATACTGATCTATTGACTCTTCTTCATGACGCCGCATCGAAGAGAGATGCAACAAAGAATGCCGACGGCTTATTGAAGGCATTGAATTCGGCAGAAAATTCAAAGAGTTTACAGAACAAAATTAATGACCAAACTCCTTTAGAGGAATTGATGCAGGAATTGAGCGCGTAACTCATAATCAATTCATCAGGTCTTATTTATAACTTCATACATAACTTGAGCCCGGAATATTCCGGGCTCTTGTTTTTTACGGCAACCATAATCCTCCAAGCACACATTTACGTTTACAGCCTGTTATATTTTGTAAATTGAGTTCTTTTTTTAGAAGCCTCATCTCACCGAGATAAGCAAAGAGCACAGCCTCTTTGAGGCTGGATAAGCATGCGTCGTTTATACAGGCGAGGCCAGAGTAAAATATTTTCTTGCTTTAATTTTTAAATCCAGGATTATTTCAATGCACCAACGTGAGGAGGAGAGATATATGGAGTCGGTAGATGAAGGTAGAAATTCTTCTGATTTAGTTAAAGAATTATTTGCAATGGTTGATGAGGCAGTTAAAAAAGAGATAGATGCTAATCGTAATGAGGAAGTTATATTAGAAAATATTCCAACTGAACTGTCATCGATACGATTTTAATGTGCCATTCGGAAAATTTAAAATAAATCTTTTAAAAATAAAAAAAGCTGAAGATTTAATAAATTTTTTTCAAACTCGAAATATCTCAAATAAACGAATTCCTGCTCATAAAATATTTCATTCTCTGATAAGGCAGGACCATGAAACTACAATTTTAGAAGTTAATTTTTCTAAAACATATGAACTTTTTTATCATTACATTAATGAATGCAAAGATTACGGTTCAGACCCGTCTGATAGCGCAAAAATATTCCATTTTTTTGATGGCGGTTATGATTCAATTGATGAACTAATTGAAAAGAAAGATACTTTAATTTATTTAGGTTTTTGCATTTTTCGACCAGACTGGAGTATTTCTTATTCTTTAATATCTGAAAAAATCATTATACGTGAAAAGGATCATTATGCATTTTTAGTAAATAAAATAACTTCGAAAACAGAAATAGTTAAAGGTTTGAGTGTAAGTGTGAGTGGATTTCCTTATATTGAAAAAGATAACGGCATTGTTATGTGTGCTCAAGCTGTATTAGCGACGATCGCTGATTATTGGAATAATAAAGAAAATCGCCAAATTTTTTCTGTCACAACTGCTTCTGCAATAAGTTTAGAGGCAGGAGTACTTACTGAAGAAATTAAACCTGATTCTAGGAGAGGCTTAACAATTCAAGAGATAAATAATTGCTTGAAGAAAATGAATATTCCTTTTAAAACTCAGAATTATTTTACACTTACGCAAGAAATGATTAAATCTGCGAGGCCTGAAACAAATATTTATGGTTTTTTTGAATCAGGCTGGCCAATTCTATGTATTGTAAAAGCTGGAAAACAATTTCATGCAATATCTGTTATAGGACATACTTTTGATAGGAATAACTGGCTTGCAATGGCAGATATTGGTTATTATCACCGTCCGTTATCTGGAGACGGACAATATCATTCAAATATGGCATGGATTAGAAATTTTATAATTCATGATGATAATTTCGGACCATATCTATTTATTCCATGGGAAAAATTTGCAGAAATACTTGTAGCCTATGTGGTCATACTTCCATCTTCTTCAATTAAGATTACTCCGCTGCAATCAGAGAGGATCGCATATATTGCTTTAAAAGAGTTTGCAAAGTTATACAGAAATTTATTGGATACAAATGAAATAAAAGGTGATGATATTTTATGGGCTCGGCAATTTTGCGAACATACCAGTAATTTAGTACTGAGACCGTTATTTATTAAAACTTCAGATTTGTTAAAACGATATGCTAACCATGAATTTTTTTCGACAGTGAAGAGAATAATTGAACAACAAAATAAATTAGAATGGCTTTCAATAGTTGAAATAAGTTGGCCTGAAATTTATTGTTACCAACGAATGAAAATAGGTCTGGTAGTAATCAACCCTGATTCAAATGAGGTGCTAATGATTCATTTACCAAAGTGCCTTATTGTCAGAAACGATAATTATTATTTAACTGATAAGCATGATCCAATAAGAGCTCATGAAGCACCAGCAGGAAATTAAATTTTTAAAGTTTTGATGACGATGACAGGAAATTATAATTATAGTCAGTTTTCGACATGTACTCCGCAGTGTGAACTGTCTGTTCAGATATGATGTTACATTTCAAGGTTGCCATAATCCTCCAAGCACACATTTACGTTTACAGCCTGTTATATTTTGTAAATTGAGTTCTTTTTTTAGAAGCCTCATCTCACCGAGATAAGCAAAGAGCACAGCCTCTTTGAGGTCAGGATCAATGCCTAATGTTTCGAACGATACAAAATTTATTTTTGTGAGAGTCTCCAATCTCTTCATCAAAAAAGTATTTTTTAATCCTCCGCCTGAAACAAAAACTTTTTGGAGATTATACCTGCTAATATCACGCGCAATACTTCTTGCTGTGAATTCAGTCAGAGTTGCGATTGCGTCGGCAGGCGGTATATTGTGTTTGAAGAATCCAATATTTTCCAGCCAGCATTCTCCGAAGGATTCTATACCTGTTGATTTTGGAGGCTTTATTTTGAAATATTGATGACGAAGAGCTGAAGCAATCCAAGCCTCATCTATCTTTCCTTTGCTTGCAATAACTCCGTTTCTGTCGAATGCTTGTCCAAGCAATCTTCTGCATGCCGCATCGATAAGACTGTTTGCCGGCCCGATATCGTATGCTGATTCGATTTTTCCATTCGATATGACGGAGATATTTGCTATTCCTCCGAGATTAAGAGCTGCAATTTTTTTCTTTCTCGAACTTTTGCCAAGAATCAAAAGATCAAGAAGCGGCGTGAGCGGAGCTCCTTCTCCTCCCAATGCAATATCATCCATTCGAAATTGCGCCGCAACCGGAATTCCAGTCAGCTTTGCAATTACTGCAGGAGAGCCGATTTGAAGAGAAGATTTTTTTGGAATATGAAAGAGAGTTTGCCCGTGAGAACCTATAACTTTTATTCTTTTTCTGTTTATTCCGGACAGTTTCAGCAAAGTATTAACTGCTTTTGCAAACTCTTCTCCGATTTTTTTATCGAGAATTGCAACTTCGGGTAGCTCGATATCAGGAATCTTTTTTAGCAGTAAAGATATCTGTTTGGAATACTTGAATGTTTCACCAAATATAATTTTAGGAGAAACTGCCGCGCTGTTTACAACAGCGACATCTATTCCGTCAGAGCTTGTTCCTGATAGAATTCCAATCGAGAGAGACACGGATTAACTACTACCAAGAATGCTGCTCAAGTCGCCGTTTTGAGACTTGATAATTTTTTCCGCTTCAGTTACTGAACAATTTAATTTTGCCATAACGAGCGCAGTTTTGACTCTGCCTTTTGATAGAGCCAAAATAGCCCGCGCTTTTTTTTCGGAAATTCCGGTCAGATCTTTAATAAGCCTGCTTCCTCTTGCTTCAAGTTTAGAGCACCATGTTTTCAAATCTATCATTTTGTTTCCGTAAATTTTTTTTGAAAGAACCATAGCAGTTGTCGAGATATTGTGCAGAATAGCCTTAGTTATCAAACCAGCCTTCATTCTGGTTGAACCGGTAATGACCTCAGGCCCCACCACAATACTTATTAAGTTGTGAATGTAATTTGGTTTCGGGATTTTGTTCATTGTAATAAGCGCAGTTCTTGCTCCACGCTTGAATGCTTCTTTAAGTGCGGCTCGAACAAAAGGCGCCAGTGAAGACGCTGAAATACCTATCACGAGATCTTCTTTGCAGATTTTGTTTTTTATTATTTCTTTCCGACCTGCGGAAGCATCGTCTTCCGCACCTTCAACGCTTTTTCGCAGCGCAAGATTTCCGCCGGCAATAATTCCTTTTGCACTTCCTCTGCCGGAAAAAGGAAGTCCAAATGTGGGCACAAGCTCGGCAGAATCGATAACGCCCATTCTTCCCGATGTTCCTGCTCCGATGTAAAAGACTCTGCCGCCTTCGGTTATGACTTTTGAAAAATCTTGAGCAACCTTCGTCATAATAGGCAAAACTTTTTTAATTCTATTTAGAGCATATTTGTCTTCTGAATGAATAAGTTTCATAACCTCGATCGGCGTCATTTGTTCAAGATGAATCGAACGTGGATTACTCGACTCAGTCGTCAAATTTTTCCACAAATCCATATTTTGTTTTGCTTTCATATTCGTTGTCTCTTTTCGACTAAGTGATAACATTAAATTGCTATGAAACCAATCTGTAAATTATCAATTTTGTCTTTACTCTTTTTTATTTCGTCAGCGTGCGCGTCTGCTCAAACTATAGAAATATTGCCTGAAACTCAGCCGCTGCCTGCGACCGAACCTGAAACAATAGCAATAGGGTTAATGTTAAACGCTTCCAATATAAAGATCGATTCACCTTTCAACGGCGGCATTTCTGCAGTTGACGCTGACGGAGCGAGATATCTTTTTCCTTCCGGCCCCCTGCAGCTGACTGCTCTTAGTGAAGGGATAATGCGGATTTTACCATTTGAAGAGAACGGACGCATTTCAAAGAGCTGGAGAATAAAACCTCTTTCGGGCGATTCAATCTCAGTGGATGGAAAATTTTACAGAGGCGAGATTTATTTGGAGCACAAAAACAACGGCGATTCGTACTGCTTCAGCGTTGTAAATATTATCGACATCGAGAATTATTTGCGCGGAGTTGTGCCGAGAGAAATTGGTTTTGTCAGGCTCGAAAACTTTGAGGCAATGAAGGCTCAAGCGGTCGCGGCAAGAACATACGCCGTAAGAAATATCGGAAAGCGAAAAAATTTAGGATTTGATCTTTTTGCAACGAGTGAGGATCAGAATTACGGCGGCGCCGGCGCAGAGACTTTGATTACGGACAGCGCGGTAAAAGTGACTGAGGGTGAAGTTTTAGTTTGGAACGGAGAAGTTATTGATGCGTTTTACCATTCGACATGCGGCGGACATACAGCATCATTAAGCGACGTATGGTCAGGCGAGAAACCGTATCTTGTCGGAGTTGATGATATGCTTGGCGACTCGGCGGCATGTTCGAACTCGAAATATTTTCATTGGACAGAGATTTACTCAGATACTTCTTTACGGACATTTGCAGGCTCTGCAAAAAAAATAGGTATTGGAATTTTAGAGCGTGATGCTTCAGGAAGAAACAAAGTGATAGAGATTGTCAGAGATGAGAACAGAGAGATTGTTAGAGGGGACATGATACGCAGAAAGTTATTGCGGAGTGACGGCGGACTTTTGAGATCGACTTTATTTGAAGTAATACCTGAGACAGGCGCATTGAGACTTCTCGGCCGCGGTTGGGGACACGGCATAGGAATGTGCCAAATGGGTGCGATAGGAAGAGCTCGAGCAGGTTGGAAATATCAGGAGATACTTCTTCATTATTACACCGGCGCGGAGATTAAAAGAATGGGAATAGAATTACAATAAAAAATTCGCATAGATTGAAAAAATGCTTTGAATCGGCTATATTTTGTTAAGGAGGAAAAAATGGTACGAAATAAAAGTTTTGATGATGACATGAGTAATTATGCTTATGACCGTGAAGATGAAGAAGAAGAGTCTGATGACGAATTGTTGAGCGAATGGTATACGGAAGTCAGCGATAAAGATGAGGCAGAAAAAAAATCGGATGATTCCGATTCAGATGGCGCTGATCACGATAAAGAAGATAAAGATAAAGAAGACGAGTGAGTTCTCATAATTATTATATCTTTTACGAAGGTAAAATAGCAGGGCCATATCCTTCGGAACAGATTCTTCAATGGAACCTTGCGGCTGACACGCAGGTTTGCATTGAGGGAACTGAGGAATGGCTGTTATTGAGTCAGGCGCCGGAATTATTGGCTCAACCTGATTCAGGCAGTTCTTTACCGTCTCCTTATGTAAAACAAGATTCTACTTCAAATCGAAAAAGTATTTTTATAATTCATGGCCGAGGAAATACGCTCGACAACGCCTTCAGACTTTTGATTCAGCTTGTAAGGACAAAGATTAGATTTTATCAAGGCGGTATTTTTGCGGACAGCGAGAATTCAAATTTTGTTAGGTTTCTTTTATACGATACCCACTCTAATCCATACACACTTTTGTTTGACCGAATCATCGTGGGCAAGATCGCACTCTGTCCATTTTATCCTCCGCCTGAAAACTGGATTCCGGATTCTACATGGACGAAGCTTTCTGAGTTTAAAGTGACAGATAAACTTGAGACCTATGCTGTTCCACAAGGAATTGCCGGCGAAGGAAAAAGAAAATGGTGTGACGAATTTTTTCAGGCAATATGGCAGGATGCTTCGAAGATGCTCGGCCAAGTAATTACCAGTCAGCCTGCATTGAGTGAAACTTTAGAAGGAATTCGCTCCAGGCTTATGCCGCCTGATGGAGGCATGTATCTGGAAAAAGAATACAAAATCGCAATACAAAATTATTTTTCGGAAAGAGGTCTAAATCCCGAGCCGTTTCAAGAATTGCTTTTAGAGTTTCAGAGGCTGAACGACGCAGGCGGTGATCTTGATACTATCGCTTCAAATGCGCTTTACGGCGCTTGGTTCATGCAATGGTTCGAGAAGCAGAATGTTGTGCCTCCTCGATACGGAAAGGATTTTGAGTTTGATTTTGTAAATTATCATCAATCATTTTTACATCTCGCTCGGCATAAAAATGCTGATATCTACCTTCCTGATTTTCCAATGGAGGCAATTCCGGATCTTGAAGATGCGTCAAGAGCTCTTAGAGAAGTTGGAAGCAGATTTGTAAGAATTGACGATCACCATCCATTAGATTCGAAGCAGATAGAATTATTGGAGCGCCTGAAGTCCGAAGGCTTAGCCGGCGAATATATGATGTCAGGTCCGATAAAAGGAGAAGGCGAGCAGGCTGAAGAGGAGCGGACATGCGGAAGCGATCTTGTGCATCGAGCAATGCTCGAAGGAACCGAATTCGATGCGCCTGGACTTGATGAGCTACGAAGATTAGCTCATCAGCAGGATTTGCATTTGATAAAAGATCCCGATGACAGAGAGCATCCTGATTATCTTGCCGTTGATCTCTCAAAATTGATTGGTTCTAAATATTCGAGAATAGATATGACTCAGCAATTAATGTTTGTGAGGTCGTATGTTTCAATCAGAGAGATAATGAACACGACCGGTTGGAGACAAATTGTAGATGAATATGAAGTTGAGCTGGAAAGAACATGCCCAAAGCTGGAAGAGAATCTTGCGCTTATCGAGTATTTGGTTCCTGAAGATATTGAGGAGTACAGAGGCTCGATGGGCGCGGCATCGATGCTAGGTTCAATAGTCAAGAAAATTACTTTCGGAAAAGTGGATTTGGAACTTAAAGCAATCCAAAGCAAACTGCCGTCGAGGACGCACAAGATACTGATTACGCTTGCTCCGTTTCAATCGAGAAAGGAGCATCGAATAAATGTTGCTTCGGCAATAAATTATTTAAAGAGATATTATAGTTTTGATTATTTCTTTTTTGCGTGGGGATCGAGTCTTCTGACGACTCGGAGATTCAAAGATGAAGACACAACGATTAATTTATCCGAATTTATGCCTATCATGGGAGGCCCGGGCGACGGCGGACATGCGTCGGCAGCTACATGCAAACCGCCTTCGAATGCGGCGTGGCCGGCTCATAGATTTTCAAAATTAAACAGACATAATTTTCTTGATTATGCAAATTACATTGCAGGAAGAATAAAGGAAGGCCTGAAACATGAAATAGTTTCAGTAAGAAGCATCACTATAAAAGACCGTGACATTATCGGATACAGTTCCAATAAACGTCGGTAATATTTTTTAATTCAGGACTTTTATTATTCAAAAGGAGCGACCAACGTTTTCCAGATATTTTTTACATGGAATGGATTAAAAACCTGAATTCCTTCGACATTAAACTTTTTTTCACCGTTATAGAGAATCGACCCTGGAGTGATTTTTTTTATTCTAAGCTTTTGGATTTGCTTCAACCCTTTGATAAAATTAGAGGTAAAGGTTGTAGCAGATTTAATCTCTATTGGAATGATCACTCCCTTTTCTCTAATGAGTAGATCAACCTCGTTACCATGAGAGTCCCGGAAAAAATAGATTTCAGGTCTGAATCCATTAATGAAAGCACCTTTTACGATCTCTGCGATGATAAGATTCTCATAAAGATTTCCGCGCAATGGATCGCGATATGCCTGTTCTGCAGTGGCAATGCCGAGTAAAAAAGAGGTAAGCCCTACATCGGTAAAAAATATCTTTGGAGATTTAACGACACGTTTTCGGATGTTTTCAAAAAACGGAGGCACTTCGAATATGATATACGAAGCTTTTAATACAGATATCCAATTTCGAATGGTCGTACTGGATACACCTACATCGTTAGAAAGGGAAGAAAGATTAACAATTTGTCCTACCCTTCCTGCTAACAAAATAAGGAACCTTTGAAATTGTGAAAGGTCGTGCAATTGTATTAGGGTTCGTACATCGCGTTCGACATAGGTTTGAAGGTATCCGTTGAAAAATCTACGTGAGTTGAGCTTTTCTTCATAGAGTCGTGGAAAGCATCCGTGAACAATCAGTTCAAAAGGATCCGATGCAGAGTTATAATGCCGCAATTCATTAAGCGAAAAAGGCCATAGAGTCAACATAGCAGTCCGCCCTGCTAACGACTGGTTAATTGCTTCCTGCAATTTCGGCTGATGACTTCCAGTTAAGATAAATCGTCCCCGCTTTTTACTTTTGTCAATCATGCCTTGAAGATAGGAAAGTAACTCCGGTACCCGTTGCACCTCGTCCAAGATGCCACCTTCTTCTATCTGCCCTAAAAATCCTCGAGGATCAGTTTCAGCTACCATGCGAACATCAGGGTCCTCCAGCGAAAAATATGTTTTATTAGGAAATGTCATTCGAACTAATGTAGTCTTACCTGATTGTCGTGGCCCCAAAACGGTTACCACAGGATATTCTCCGGCAGACTGAATTAATTCTTTTGAGATATCTCGCTTAATCATAATAAAGATAATATATCATTATTGTGCAAAATGAAAGTTGAAAGTTGGATTTGCACAAATAATTCCTCTCTAATTTTTAGGAAAGGAGACATGGGTTTAAGAAACTTCAGATATTTTTTAGTGTAATGAACTTCTTCTGTGCTAAAATTATTAATGTGTTTAGGTTGCAGAGACGCAAATTTTTAAGTCTTTACAATAAGATAATTCATTGATGGAGAGAGTTTATTGACCGCGAATAGTAATTTCAAAAAACATCTTGAAGAAATTTCCGCGCTCTTGGATCGAGTTTCGGACGAGATGGTGGGAAGAGTTGAAACAGCTTCTGAGTTAACTTTGCAATCTATTCTTTCAGGCAAAAAGGTTATTGCTTTCGGCAACGGAGGCAGTGCGGCGGATGCATCACATTTTGCGGGAGAGTTTGTGGGAAGGTTTCGGAGGGACCGCCGTGCGCTTCCGGCAATTTCACTTTCTGCAGAAACTGTAAGTGTCACTGCGATCGGAAATGATTTCGGCTTCGAACAGATATTTGAGCGGCAGATAGAAGCATTTGGAATTCAAGGTGATATTGCAATTGGAATTACAACCTCCGGCTCATCAAAAAATGTGCTTCGTGCCCTTCAAAAAGCAAAAGAGCAGGGACTTGCAGCAGTTGCTTTGACGGGGGAATTGGGGCTTAAAGAAGATATTCAGTGCGATTGCATAATATCTGTTCCATCGAAAATCACTTATGAAATTCAGGAACTTCACAAAATAATTTTACATTCAATTTGCGATTATGTAGAAGCGGCGATGATTCAATGATTGATCTCGATAAACTTTCAAGAGTTAAAGTAGCAGTTCTTGGCGACGTAATACTCGATGAATATATTTACGGAAGAGTATCGAGAATTTCTCCTGAAGCGCCTGTTCCCGTGTTAGAGGTTCAATCTCGAATGGAAACTATCGGAGGTGCTGGGAATGTTGCGAGGAACATATCGAGCCTAGACGGAAAAGTTGAACTCTTTTCAGTATTAGGAGACGATGCGTCTGCGGACAGATTTTTTTTTCATGCAAAAGAAAACTGCATAAAAACCTCGGGAATCATTAGAAGCAAAACCAGAATAACCTCTTTAAAACAGAGAGTCGTGGCTCAAAATCAGCAGATAGTGCGAATAGATTCTGAAAAAGTTGAATCAATAAATAATGAGCTTGAGAGAGCATTGTCGCTTAGAGTGGAATCGGCATCTGAAGAATGTGATGTTTTGGTTATTTCTGATTACGACAAAGGGGTATTGACTGATATTCTTTTAGACAAAGCGTTAAGTTCATTTCGAAGCAAAGATAAACCGATAGTTGTAGATCCGA
Source organism: Candidatus Hydrogenedentes bacterium CG07_land_8_20_14_0_80_42_17 (assembly GCA_002780065.1). Classification (GTDB taxonomy): domain Bacteria; phylum UBA8481; class UBA8481; order UBA8481; family UBA8481; genus UBA8481. Next base: position 16,895 of record PEWQ01000067.1, on the reverse strand, counting down.
ATGTACTACATTTTTTCAAGTATGGCCGAGCAACAGTTGTTACTCCAAATCATCTTCAAGTCGAGAGAGTATCGGGAAAGAGAATCCGAGATGAGAAAGAACTTTTTTCGACAGGTATTGAGATAAGAAAGCGACTCGGAGAGACAGCGTTATTAATTACACGCGGCGAAGAGGGAATGGCTCTTTTCAGCGACAGCGGCATTGTGAAGATTGCGACTGTAGCTCGTGAAGTGTATGACGTTACCGGCGCCGGCGACACCGTAGTAGCGCTTCTAGCAATGGGATTGGGTTCAGGATACAGTCTCGAACTTTCTGCACGCATTGCAAATGCGGCTGCAGGAATTGCTGTTGGAAAGCACGGAACAGCGATTGTTCTGCGTGAAGAGTTGGAATTTAAACTCCGCGAATTGTCTCTGATTGAATAATGTTCAAACTTAATTCGAATATTGAAAAAAAACTGGAAGAACTCCGAAGAGCCGGCAAGAAGCTCGTATTTACAAACGGCTGTTTTGATATCATTCATGCAGGACATATTAAACTTTTGAAAGAAGCCCGAGCTCTAGGGGATTTTCTAATAGTCGGATTGAATTCTGATAATTCTGTAAAGAGATTGAAGGGGGCGAATCGCCCTATCAATGACGAAATGAAAAGACGTGATGTTCTTGAGGCGATACGCTATGTTGATGAGTTGATAATTTTCGAAGAGGACACTCCGTTAGAACTGATACTTGCATTAAAACCGGATGTGCTTGTAAAAGGAAGCGATTACGGCAAAGGCGAGATTGTAGGAGAAAAAGAAGTGACAAGTTGGGGTGGAAAAGTTGTGCGCGTGAATTTGCTTCAAGGTGAATCAACAACTTCATTGATAATAAAGTGTGATGAAAGGATTACGGAAATATGAAAGCAGTAGGAGTAATACCTGCGAGATATGGCTCTCAGAGGCTCCCTGGAAAGCCTTTGGCTTTAATCAATGGCAGGCCGATGATTCAGCATGTTTATGAACGCGCTCACCGAGCTAAAGAACTTGATCGACTTATAATTGCGACTGACAACATAAAAATAAAGGAGACTGCGGAGAAGTTCGGAGCAGAAGCAATAATGACTTCTCCTGATGTACCGACAGGAACAGATCGAGTTCTCGAGGCAGTTGGACATCTTGATTATGAAATAGTAGTGAACATACAAGGAGATGAACCTTTATTAAATGCAAAAGGAATAGATGAATGTGTGAAAGTAATACGAGAAACTCAGGATGTAGAGATTGCAACTTTAGCCGAACGAATTACGGAGTCAGAACAGTTTTTCGATTCAAGCGTCGTAAAAGTTATTACTGACAACAATCACAACGCACTTTATTTTTCTCGTTCGCTGATTCCGTATCCTCGCGGTTATGAAAGCTCTGACGGCGATATTGATATCGAGAAGCTTTTGAAAGGAATCATCTATCTCAAACATTTGGGACTTTATGCATTTCGAAAAGATGCTCTGATGAAGTTTGCGTCGATGGCGCCTTCGTCTTTGGAAATGATCGAAAAGCTTGAACAGCTCAGATGGCTGCAGGCCGGTGGAAAGATACGGGTAATCGAGATCGAAGGAAGAAGCGTCAGTGTGGATACTCAACTTGATTTAGAGATTGCAGAACGGAGGATGCTGGAATACGATTCTATCCCGGGTTGAATTCAGGGATTTAATTTAGAAAACAGCCACTAAAATTCAGAGTGAGGAAAATATGATGCCCGGGAAAATTGAGAAAGTTAAAATTGTTTGTTTGACTGGCGGTGTTATTTCATCGCTTGGAAAAGGCATCACTGCCGCCGCACTCGGAAATTTATTGAAACGCCGGGGCTATTCAATTGGAATTATGAAGCTCGATCCTTACATAAATCTGGATCCGGGCACAATGAGTCCGTTTCAGCACGGTGAGGTTTATGTCACTGCAGACGGAGTAGAAACCGATCTCGATATAGGGCACTACGAAAGATTTCTCGAGACTGACTTTACAAAAAGTCACAATGTGACGGCAGGACAGATTTATGATTCGGTCATCAGACGCGAGCGTGCCGGTGATTATCTCGGAAAGACCGTGCAGGTGATACCTCATATCACTGATGAAATCAAATCGAGAATATTATCTGTTGCGAAGAACTTCGACCTTTTGATTGTTGAAATCGGAGGAACCGTTGGTGATATCGAGTCATTGCCGTTTCTCGAAGCAATACGCCAGTTGAAGCGCGAAATTGGACAGAAGAACATTGCATATCTTCATCTCACTCTAGTGCCGTTTCTTGAAACCACCGGAGAATTCAAGACTAAGCCTACTCAGCATTCGGTGGCCTCATTGAGAGAGATAGGCATTCATCCTGATGTAGTGCTTTGCCGATCAAAGAAAAACTTGGATGAAGAAGTCAGAGAGAAGATTTCGTTATTTGGAGATGTTGAATTGGAATCGGTCGTCTCGGTTCCTGATGTATCGAGCATTTACAATGTTCCGAATATTCTTAAAGAATCAGGTTTTGATATAAGAGTTTTGGAACTGCTTTCTCTTCCTCTTGAAAAGACGAATGAGTCGGCGGAAAAATTTGGAAAGGAATGGGATAAGTTTGCCTCAAGTCTTTTGCCGCATGAAGAAAAAATACGAGTAGGAATCGTCGGAAAATATGTCGGACTTCATGATGCTTACAAATCAGTAGCGGAAGCAGTAGTTCATGCATCAGCGAAAAAAAATGTCAGTAGTGAATTGGTGTGGATTGATTCCGAAGCAGTTGAACGCGGCATAGCCGATTTAGCTCAGTTGGACGCTATGATTGTTCCAGGCGGATTTGGCGAGCGTGGAGTTGAAGGAAAAATTACAGCAATAAAATATGCTCGGGAAAATTCACTGCCATTTCTTGGCATCTGCTTGGGGCTTCAGTGCGCAATTACAGAATTTGCCAGAAATGTCTGCATGCTTCCCGGAGCCCATTCAGTTGAATTTGATGAAGAAACCAAATACCCTGTTATTCACATAATGGATGCTCAGAAGGGATTGAAGCAGAAGGGCGGCACTATGAGACTTGGCGTATATCCTTGCAGATTGAGAAAAAACACAATTGCGTCGATGGCATATTTGAAGGCGGATTATTCAGAGGAAGAAGTTTTTGAGAGGCATCGTCATCGTTATGAAGTTAATAACGCCTATCGTGACAGACTCGCCGAGAACGGTATGATCTTTTCAGGTCTTTCGCCGGATGGTCTTTTGGTCGAGATCATAGAATTGCCGAAACATAAATATTTTGTAGCAACGCAATTTCATCCTGAATTCCGTTCCAGACCCACTTCCCCGCATCCTTTGTTTTTGGGGCTTATCGAGGCGGCAATAAAAAAATGAAGAATAATACATGTTTATTCGGACGCAGGGCGGTGCTTGAAGCGCTACTTGCAGGCAAAAGGAATATAGAGAGAATAGTCCTTGCGCGTGGATTGAAGGGTGAGACATTTCGAGAAATCATCGCCGAGGCGGAGAAAAAGGGAATACGCATAGAAGAACTTGAACGAAAAAGATTGAACTCAATTTCCGGCACTGAATTTCATCAGGGAGTTGTTGCGGTTTCGTCGCCGATCGAAAGTGAAGACGTTGCAACTATTTTGTGGAAGGCTTACGAAAAAGGAGAAGATCCGTTTATTCTGATAGTTGATGGAATAACCGATCCGCAGAATCTCGGAGCATTGATACGGTCTGCGGAAGTTGCCGGCGCGCACGGAGTAATACTGCCTGAAGAGAGCGTGGCACCGCTTGATAGAGCAACAGCAAAAGCGTCGGCCGGCGCGGTGGAATATATCTCCGTCTGCACTTCAGGCAATCTGGGACAGGCAATACTGCATCTAAAGGATCAAGGAGTAAAAGTTTATTCGGCTCTTCTTTCTGTGACTGCGCCGCTCATATATGATATCGATATGACCGGAGGGATTGCGATAGTTGTTGGAGCAGAAGACAAAGGTGTTTCTAATCGAGTTCAGAATAAATGCAGCGGCAGTTTTAGAATTCCGATGAAAGGAAAGGTTAAGAGTTTGAATGCGTCTGCGGCCGGCGCGATTGCAATGTTCGAGGTTGTCAGGCAGAGACATTCTATTGGCAGAAGGTAACATGAAAATTTTGCAAAAAGTAGAGGAGTGTTCTGAATCTTACGGATGCTCTTTTGTTCCGACTATGGGCGCACTTCATAAAGGGCATATAACTTTAATTGAAGCGGCATTGAAAACAGATCGTCCGTGTGTAGTTTCGATTTTTGTTAATCCAAAGCAATTTGGACCGAAAGAAGATTATTCAAAATATCCGAGAATGCCCGATAGCGATCTTGCAATTTGCCGTCAGCTTGGAGTCTCCGCTGTTTTTATGCCTGATGAAAAAATTATGTATCCTCCCGAGTTCAAGACTGTTGTTTCAATTCCAACTCTGTCGAATTGTCTTTGCGGCTTATCTAGAAAAGGCCATTTTGACGGTGTGGCGACGGTTGTTGCAAGACTTTTTGGAATAGTAAAACCTGCGGAAGCTTTTTTTGGATGGAAGGATGCTCAGCAATTAATAATAATAAAACGGATGGTTGACGACCTTGCGTTAGGAATTAAAATTCATGGAATAGAGACGGTCAGAGAAGCTGACGGACTTGCGCTATCTTCAAGGAATCTTTATCTTTCAGATGCTGAGAGAAAGACAGCTCCAAATCTCTACAAGGGTTTGAAGCTCGGTGAAGCCGCCGCACAGAATTCAACTGCAGGAGTAGTGATTGAAACTGCGAGACAATATATCGAATCGAGCGGGCTTATGATAGATTATGTAGATTTGAGAAGAATTTCTGATTTATCGGCTGTTGATTATCAAAAAAAATTGGACGCTAAAGAACAATATCTACTTGCCTCTGCAGTTTTTTGCGGATCGGTTAGGCTCATAGACAATGTTAAAATATTTTAAACGCAGGCCAAAGCTTGCAGCTGCCTCTTATCGATTTTTTCGGGGAATTCGAGTAAATGAAACAGTCTAACATTTTATTGAGATTGAAATACATCATCACTAGAACTGTCATGAGACCTGAACGTGTTGTGACGGTTGTTTCAGACTATCGGCCGTTCATTGATGCTATTGTTATTGTTGCATTATCTTTTCTAATCATAAATTTATTTTCTATTGCGAATATTGGACACGACTTAGTGGATGGCAATTATGATAATAATAAAATAATTGAAACTCTGTTTGTATCTTCATTAGGGCACATTTCAGCCTTAACTTTAGTACTGATTTATGGAATTTCAATATCAGTGACTGCGTCCTTGTTAGGCTCAAAACCAAGATTTATCGAAACCATGCTTTCATTTGCAATTTTTGCTTCCATTGCAATGGCGATTGCCGCTCCTTTTGTTGCTGTGATAAAGCTGGTTGATTTTTCCGATCCGGCCAACAGAGTTTCAGAAAGTTTGATTACAATTGGACCGTGGATTTATACAGTTGCATTGATTTATGTGGCTACAGTAAAAGTTCACCGCACCGTTGCGCCTCGCGCGATAGCATACATGGGAATAGCGGCGCTTCCTTTGATATTAGGCTTTGCGATAATGTGGTGGGAGTTAGAGTTCAGACCTCAGATCGGCTTCTGATGACTATTTCTCAAGATTTGTGTAGGCAGGCGGCAATAATCGGTTGCGGAAGAATTGGGAGCATTTTGGAACATGACAGACTTCGCAGAAAACCGTGCACACATGCGGGACTATTTGCAAAGCATTCCCTGACTGAATTAATTGCAGGGTGCGACATCGACGCATCGCGCCGTGCAGCATTTTCAAGAGATTGGGGAATTCCTGCCTCGATGGTATTTGAGGATTACAGAGAAATGCTTTCGAAAGTCAAAGCAGATATTGTTTCGGTAGCAACATGGACAGAGAGCCATGCGGAGATTGTGATCGAGGCGGCAAGGAGCGGAGCCAAAATAATTCTTTGCGAAAAACCGATGGCAATTTCTATTGACGAAGCTGATCGAATGGTCGAAGTTTGCGATTCACTTGGAGTGACTTTAGCGATTCATCACGAAAGAAGATGGGAGTTGTCTTACCGCTCGGTGAAAAGTTTTATAGAAAAAGGCGGACTTGGCGAAATTAGAACTATCATCGGGCACGTGCTTACCGGAACTCCTAAGAAGGATTGGCATTCCATTCCGCAACTATCTGGAGGCGGCCCGGCGCTTCATGACGGAACGCACCTTTTCGATGTGATGAGATATTTATGCGGGAAGGTTGTTGAGGTGAAGGGCGAGACTGAGCGCCATGATTCTGAATTAAAAGTTGAAGACACAGCTCGAGCAGTTATGCGTTTTGAGAATGGAGCTGTGGCTTATATCGAGTGCGGCGGCCGAAGAAAGTATTTTGATTTTGAGCTCGATATACAGGGAACGCTAGGACGTATTATTATCGGAAATGCAGTAATGAGATATTTTGGAGTTGGACCGAGTCAGCGCTATGAAAATTTCACAGAGTTTACCGAGCGACAGTTTCCAATGCTTGATGAGCCTCAATATTTTCCTTTTATTGTAGATGAACTGATGTCTGCGCATAGAACTGGTAGAAGAAGCATTTCGAGCGGCGAGGACGGCAGGGAGGCGTTGCGGGCAGTTCTTGCAATTTACGGCAGAGTCTGAGAATGGTGTCATTCTTCTACTTTTCTACATTAGCTAAAGTCTTTTTCCTCATTTCAGTAATTACAATTTCAATTTAAAAAAATACTCAGTATTGCCTTTTTGCCCTTTGATTTGCGAAGTCGCTTCATTTTCTATAATGTAATTTTTTTCTGCACACCATTTTCTGAAATTATCTAAAGTAGTTTCCAGAATTTCCTTTTTTCTTATTACTCCACCCTTTCCGACTTCGCCTTTTCCAGCCTCGAATTGAGGCTTAAAGAGCAGAATTACTATAGCATTGCTATTCAGAAATGGAGGCAACAAAGGCAGAATAAGTCTGGAAGATATGAATGATAGATCAAGCGTGACACCGTCTAGAAGCTCGGGTACGACTGCTTTCGAGATATTCCTGATGTTGAAGCGGTCGATAACAACGGCTCTATTGTCATTTCGTACCAAGGAATCGAGCTGACCGTACCCTACATCCATTGCATAAACTTTATTTGCTCCGTTCGAAAGAAGAACATGAGTAAATCCGCCGGTTGATGCTCCGCAATCAAGCCAGATTCCTTTTGTATTATCTATTCCAAAATCTTTCAGAGCTCCTTCAAGTTTTTCTCCGCCGCGCCCTACCCATTTTTTGCCGGGCATAACTTCCACTTCTGCATCTTCACTTAAAAACATACCCGGTTTTAGATTTGATTTTCCTTTTACTATAACCTTTCCTGCCATTATTAAAGCACTCGCATTGCTCCTAGATTTTGCAAGCCCTTTTTCAAACAGAAGCTGATCGAGTCTGACTCTTTGTTTCTTTTCGCTCTTACTCATTCTTTAGCGTGCTTACTAATATGGGCAACTTCAGGAATAATGATTTGCTTCAAAGCTAGTTCGCATGCTTGTGGACTTCCCGGTATAGCAAATATTATGCTTCGGTTTATTAATCCGGCCATAGCCCGTGAGAGCATGCAGGATGGTCCAACTTCGTTGTTAGAATATGTTGTGAAAAGAGTTTGAAAGGCAGAAATTTCTTTTCGCAAAAGAGGACGAATTGTTTCTATCGTGATGTCAGTTGAAGTCAGCCCGGTTCCTCCTGTTAGAATTATTGCGTCTGCGATTTCTTCGGCGGTGCGAACGCTTGACGCTATAGCTTTTGAATCATCCGGAATAATGTTGATTCCTGAAACTTCGTATCCAGCTTCTTCAATAATTTTTTTAATGAGTGGCCCTGATCTATCTTCTCTCTCTCCTTTAGAAACTCCTGTCGAGACTACAATGATTTGAAACACAATTTTTTTTGAGGCTGAGCTTTTATGCTTTCGAGTTGAATCTGATTCTTTCATGTAAATATTATTGCAAAAAAGAGAGCGAAGGGGAATAATATATTGAGAAGATTTTCCAGAGAGGGTTTAAATGTCACTAATCATATTTGTCGTAATTTCGGCTCTTATCTTTTTTTCTGCATACATTTTTATGGGCGCGTGGATAACAAAATGGATGGGATTGAAAGACGACAATACAACTCCGGCTTTTACCAGAAGAGACGGATTGGATTTTGAACCGATTGGATGGAAAGCTTTACTGCCTCAGCATTTCTCCGCAATTTCTGCCGCAGGACCGATAGTAGGGCCAATTCTCGCCGGAACTCTTTTTGGCTGGGGACCTACGTGGTTATGGATAATTTTCGGTTCGATATTTATCGGAGGAATTCATGATTTCACAACTCTTGTTGCATCGGTCAGGCACTCTGCAAGGTCAGTTGCCGAGATCGTCAAGCAGTATATAAATCAGAGGGCTTACAAACTTTTTTTGATATTTATCTGGCTGACATTAATTTATGTGATCATAGCTTTTGCTGATGTGACTGCCGGAGCATTTGTTCAGACTGCATCTACGGAAGACGCAACGGCTCCCGGCCCTGCAGTGGCAACATCATCGATTCTTTATCTTCTTCTTGCAGCCTTCATGGGCTTGTCGATGCGCTCAGGCTTGAAGTCGGGCCCGGCTAAAGCGATATTTCTTCCGCTTGTGCTCGTGGCAATTCTTGCAGGACCTTTTATGTCGCTCGATCTCGAAAAAATATTTCCGGGGCATGGTCAGAAGTTATGGAATTATTTGTTGCTCGCTTACTGCTTCATCGCGTCGATAACTCCTGTTTGGCTCCTGCTTCAGCCGCGGGGTGAGCTAGGAGGCTATTTTCTTTATTTCATCATGATATTAGGATTTGCCGGCATTTTGATCGGAGGCCTCTCAGGAGGGATTGCGATCAATGCGCCGGCATTTTCGAATGCACCTCTTTTTTTCGGGACTGAAGGCGTAAGACCTATCTTTCCCATTTTATTTATTACCGTAGCGTGCGGCGCATGCTCGGGATTTCATTCTGTCGTTTCATCAGGCACGACATCGAAACAGCTCTCGCGCGAAAGTGACGCCCGTCCTGTCGCTTACGGAGGCATGCTTCTTGAAGGCCTTTTCGCATGTCTCTCACTTGCCGCTGTCATGATTCTTGTTGAGCCGAAAGGCAAACCTGATGTTATCTACGCAAATGGAATTTCCAATTTTCTTAATTTTGCATTTTTGAAAACTGTTCCTACTCAGACGCTTTATCAATTTGCTCTTCTCTGTTTTGCAACTTTTATATTCGATACATTGGATGCGTGCACAAGATTAGCGCGCTATATTTTGATGGAGCTTACAGGTTGGACAGGACGAAGAGGAATTATTTGGGCTACCGTAATTACTTTAGTTCTTCCTGTTTTAGTAGTCTCTCTGCCGTCTGCGACTTTGAACGGCAAGGAGATGCCGCTGTGGCGGGTTTTTTGGAATCTTTTTGGAAGTTCGAATCAGCTTCTGGCCGCATTAGCTTTGTTAGCTGTGGCTGTGTGGCTGAGGCATATTGGAAAGCATTATGCCTTGCCGCTCTTTGGATTCTTTTTTATGTGTGTAATGACATTGTGGAGTTTAATTCTGACGGGTTTCGATTATTACAAAAAAGTTTCATCCGGATCAGTTGCGGCTTTGTATTCTGTTGAAGCCGGAGTAGCAGCGATTTTGATGGTGCTTGCAGTGTGGCTTGCTGCAGAGGCTTTTGTGATATGGAAAAAACCGATAGAAAAAATTGAACCACTAATGGACACGGAATTATGAACCACTAATGGACACGGAATTATGAACCACTAATGGACACGAATCTTCACTAATAAGAATAAAAAAATAAATATTAATAACTTATTTAATAATTTGTGTTTATTAGTGTTCATTCGTGGTTCGAATATATTTTTATTCATTCGTGGTTCGATTTTTTAATATTTATTCGTAGTCATCAGCGGCTCAAAGATTTATTGAGAATTATGAATAAGACTAATTACGCACCACGCATTACGAGTTGACCGCACGCCGCAGATATTTCCTTTCCTTTCGACCTTCTTACTGTCACAGCAATTGCATTGTCACTGACAATTTTTGTAAAACGCTCTAAATTGTCCGCAGGTTCAAATTCGATTCCTTCAGTAGGATTAAAAACAATCAAGTTAATAGGCATCAGGTATTTTCGGGAAATTCTGCCCAATTTCACAGCATCATCTTCTGAATTGTTTATATCTTGAAGAAGGAGGTATTCGATTGTCACTTTAGAGTTAGCTTTTGAGGCATAAAGTTTTGATGCTTTTAAAACATCTTCGATATTATATTTACTGTTCATTGGAATTATAGCTGAGCGGACATTGTCATCGACTGCATGAAGAGATATAGCCAGCTCGACTCCAACTCCTGAATCAGCAAGTCGCTCTATACCGGGGACAATACCTACAGTCGAAAGCGTAATCCTTTTTCTCGAATAACCGTAGCCATCTTTAGAAGTCAAGAAATGTAGAGCAGGAATAACTTCATCAAGATTATCCATAGGTTCACCCATACCCATTACAACGATGCGGTCTATGGAAGCGTCGCCTCTTAATATTAAAACTTGATCGAGAATTTCTCCAAACGATAAATTTCTGAAGAAACCTAGTTTTCCAGTTGCACAGAAGACGCAGTTAAGTTTACAGCCGGACTGCACAGAGATGCAGGCTGTGCGCTTTCCTCTGGAATTCATAAGGACCGATTCGGATTTTGCGCCGTTACAATCCAGAAGCAATTTTATTGTCTCGTCTTTGGAACGAAGCCTCTCAAGAACTTTCGGCAAACCCGCGTCAAAATGAGAATTCAGCCATTCTCTGGCATTTTTCGAAAAAGTTGTGACTTCATCAAAATTTGTAATTCCAATTTTGAAGAGAAATTTTTTTAATACGTCGACAGAGTATTTTTCGAGATCTGCTTCTCTTACAGCCTTGACAAACAACCGGTGATTAAGAGAACGTATAAGCGGCTTTTCGTTCATTTCGAACCTGCTCTTGCCACGAAGCATACACCTTCGACATCTTTCAAAGCTTCTATCAATCTTGAAAGATGTTCTGCATCATTTACTTCAATCACAAAATTATCCTTTCCTTTTTCTTTTGTCTTTATGTCTGCGCTCAAGATATTGCCGCCTTCTTTTGCAATAGCTTGAGTGATATCGGCCAGAAGACCTATTCTGTCCGAACCTTCAATCAATACCGCGGCTGAAAATTTTCCGGTTTTGCCGGACCATTCAGCTTTTCTGATTCGAGCAGGCTCATTCGAAAGATCTGTTATGTTCGGGCAATCGTTCTTGTGAATTGCCACTCCGCGCCCTCTAGAAAGATACGCTATTATTTTGTCTCCGGGAACAGGATTGCAACATTTGCTGAATCTCACAAAAAGCCCGTCAAATCCGTCGACTATTACATTACTTCCGGCACTGCTTTTTTGCTCTTGCCTGGAAATAGGCTTCTGTGCGATTACAGTTGGATTTTTTCTTTCTGCAATTTTGCGCGCAATCGCTTCCGCTGATTCATTTCCGAATCCTATTGCTTCCAGCGCAGATTCGAGCTCCTTGAACCCCGCCGCTTTTATTGCATCTATAATTTCTGAACTCTTCTTTGCAACTGAAAGATTGAGTTTAAAATTATTCAAAGCAGCCTGCAAAAGTTCGGAGCCTCGTTTCTTTAATTCTTCGGACTCATTCTCTTTCAGATGGTGTCTTATTTTTTGCCGAGCTCTTGGTGTCCTTACAAAATTCAGCCAATCTCTCGACGGTTTCGCTGAATTTAAAGTTATTATCTCAACGACCGCGCCTGAAGTAAGCCTTGTTGTGATAGGCACCATTCTTCCGTTTACTTTGGCTCCTGATAAGTGCTTCCCAATATCCGAATGCACCGCATAAGCCATATCTATCGGAGTAGCGCCCTTTGGAAGTTCGAAGATATCTCCTTTCGGAGTGAGAACAAAGACTTGATCGTCATACAGATCGATTCTGAGCGAATCCATAAATTCCTGAGCCGAAAGCGATTCTCTTTGCCAATCAAGTATTCTTCTCAGCCAGCCCAGTCGCTCGTCTATGGCGCCTTCAGATTTGTATTTCCAGTGAGCCGCAATTCCTTCTTCAGCAGTATTATGCATTTCGTGGGTCTTGATTTGAATCTCGATGGGGCCGTCGCCGGGCCCTATAACAGTTGTGTGAATAGCTTGATACATATTTGGTTTCGGTGTTCCGATGTAATCCTTGAACCTGCCTGGAATTGGAGTCCAAAGATTGTGAGCAATTCCGAGCACGGTATAACATTCTTTGACAGAAGAGACGAGAACTCTCATCGCTAAAAGGTCGAATATTTCTTCGATCGGCCTCTTCTGTCTGAGCATCTTTTTGTAAACGCTGTAGATCTCTTTTGAGCGGCTGGCAATCTGAGCAGATATTCCCGAGTCTCTAACTTGCTTTTGCATCTGTTCGACTGCATCTGTTAGGAGATGCGCCCGTTTGCCTACATTTGCGTTAATAGCTTCAGAGACCTCTCTGTATTTGTCAGGCATTAGATGCTTAAAACTTAAATCCTCAAGTTCGGATTTTATTGTGGACATTCCCATTCGATTTGCGAGAGGCGCGTAAATTTCAAGAGTTTCTCTGCTTATGCGTTCAACTCGATTTTTATCGAGCGCCGATATTGTGCGCATGTTGTGAAGCCTGTCCGCAAGTTTAATTAGCAGAACTCTGATATCACGCGCAACCGCAACGAGCATTCTTCTAAGATTTTCGGCTTCCTGCTCCTGCCTGGTATTTGCCGAAATTGTTGAGATTTTTGTGACGCCTTCGATTAATTCGGCAACCTCTGCTCCAAATTTTTCTTCGATATCTTCTTTGGTTTTTCCGCAGTCTTCGATTACGTCATGCAGCAGAGCGGCAGAGAGGGTGATAGCATCGAATCTGTGCTCTGCAAGGATAGAAGCCACTTCCAAAGGATGAGTGATGTACGGTTTACCGTCTTCTCTTTTTTGACCTTCATGTGCTTCTGAAGCATATTTGTAAGCTCGGCCGATAATTTCGAATTCTTTTATCGAGCTATAGGATAAGAAGAGAGTTCTTAAAAAACTTAAATTGAGATTATTTTGAGAATCCTCTTCTGCCACTCTTTTCTATCACCGCTTCTTGCGAAAGCCTGATAACCGTTCCCATTCGACGAGCACCGGTGCCGCGACGAATATTGAAGAGAACGTTCCGATAAAGATACCGAAGGTCAGAGTAAACGACAATTCTCTCGTCACTGCAGGTCCGAATATCAAAAAGACTAAAATTGTGACTATCGTAGTTCCGGCAGTCAGAATCGTTCGTGAAAGTGTTTGCTGAATCGCAAGATCGATGATTGCCGGATCCGGCGCAGCTTTTAACTTTCCAAGTTTTTCTCTGATTCTGTCATAAACTACGATCGTATCGTTGACTGAATATCCCATGACAGTTAATACCGCCGCGACAATTGGAATGTTGAATTCGATTCCGGCAAAGCCAATTAATCCCAGAGTAAGAATCGTGTCGTGAATGGTCGCAATTATTGCTCCAACTGCATATCTCAGTTCGAATCTAAACCAGATGTAGGCAAGAAGTCCGAGCAGGGAATAAAAAATAGCCCATAATGCGGCCCACTTGAGATCCTTTCCGACTGAAGCTCCTACCGTTTCTGACGAAGCAATAATAAATCTGCCGGCGTGAGCATAATTCGCAATCATTTCGCGCATCTCGCGGTCGGACTCTGGAACGATATCTGCGGCTTGTTTTGAAGATAGAAATAAACCGCCAAAGTCGCGGTCTCGATGTTCAACAACTATTTTTGAATTTTGCAGAAACCGTTCGGTTAGAGACGGAATAAATGCTTTAGAAAGTTCTTCAGGAGTAGCTGTTAATATCGAAATAACTCTCTTTGATTGTATTTGAGTGTCGGCAGTTAGTATTCGGCGAAGAACCGGCCCGTCAAAAAGTTCAAGACCGGTTGACTTTAAAAATTCATCGACATTTGTCCATGGTCGAGCTTGAGAGACTGTATCAATTTTTTCTGCAATTGTTATTTCAATTTTCTTGCGTTTTACTTCCGCCAGCGCTTCGGAAAGATTTTGAGCGTTTCCGATATTGTTAATATCGATATCTTTTATTCCGCCTTCGGGCAGCATTGCCTTCGATAAAACTTTATGCACTGACAGAGCGATATTTTCATTGAAAATTGTCTGAAATATTCCGGTCATATCTCCGGTTGTGACGTTATTAATATCGAATAACGGCGGCGCGGCAGTATCGCCGGCTGGAGGCATGAAGTATGCTTTTAATCCTGTCAGAGCTTTAGGCTCGAGAAAACTTCCGAGAATCGAATCGAGGTCTTCAGGAGTTAATTTACGATTCTTCTTCGCTTCAAAAAAACGAGCTGTCATTCTATCAACCCAGTCTGTGCCTCGAACGTCAATTGAAATTTCCCGAGCTTCTTCGCCTGAACCTCCGATTGTGCGAATATTCTGAGAGAGCCCGACAGGTTCGAGAAAACTTCTAAGTTCGGAAAGACGTTTTGCATCGATTGACTTGTCAAATTTAACTATTACCGAAGTGCCTCCGACAAAATCTATTCCAAAATTAAATCCACCATGTATAGCCGTACCGACAATGAAGATAATAAGAAGAGTGAGTGAAAAGAGATAAGCCCGGTTTCTAACTTCGATGAATGAAAATACTCGATTCATATTGATAACCTCGGTTCTTTTGCGGCAAGCACAAATTTATTCATAATTGTTTTTGATACGTAAATTGCAGTGAACATCGAGGCGACAATGCCTATTGAAAGAGTGACGGCAAAGCCTCGGATAGGGCCTGTTCCATATTCATAGAGCGCTCCGGCTGTAATCAGTGTAGTGAGATTTGAATCGAGAATTGTCGTGAAAGCTTTTTCATATCCGGCGTTCACTGCCGTGAAAATTCCTTTTCCGTTTCGCAGTTCTTCTTTTATGCGCTCGAAGATAAGAATGTTGGCGTCAACTGCCATGCCGAGTGTAAGAGCAATTCCTGCTATACCTGGCAAAGTCAATGTGGCTCCAAAAAGCGCAAGCGTTGCAAGCATGAACAATATGGTTAGAAACAGACAGATATCCGCGATTGTTCCTGCGACTTTGTACCAGAGCGGCATAAATAAAATTATGAGAACAAGTCCGATTCCAGACGCTAATACGCCTTTCTGAATTGAGTCTTTGCCTAGAGAAGGTCCTACTGTTCGGTCCTCGAGGATTTCGACCGGAGCAGGCAGAGCGCCGCTTCTCAAAACAACTGCGAGGTCTCTTGCTTCTTCATGAGTAAAATCTCCTTCAATCTGTCCGCGTGCTCTTATTTGACTTCTGACTGTCGGAGCGGACTGCACCACATCGTCAAGCACTATTGCGAGACGCTTCTGGCCTCGCATAAGTTCTGCGGTCAACTGCCCAAATTGCTCGGCGCCTTCGCTTCCAAATTCGAATGCGACTATAGGCTTATTCTTTTCATCCATACTTATTCGTGCCATTTCAAGATGCTCTCCTGTCATTGCAGGTTCAGCTTCAAGCATATAGATTGGAATAATTTTTTCTCCGGTTCTGCGTTCATTTACAGAGCCGATGTATATTCTTGAACCATCAGGAACTTTTTGCTGAGCAAGAGGAGATGAAATTAATTCGATAAAGCGTTCTTTATTCTCAGGTAGAATATGAATATCGAAGTAACCTTCTTTCAACTGATTAACTTTTACGATTTTGAGAAGCTCGCCGCCGGTTGTTCCATCGATATCTGTAAGAATTTTATTCAGGTCTGCATCTTCTTTGACTCGATGAAATTCAAGCTGAGCGGTTCTGCCTATGAGGCTTCTAGCTCTTTCAGGATCTGCCGCGCCGGGCAATTCCACAACTATTTTATTGTTGCCGGATTGCTGAATGCTCGGCTCCGATACTCCAAACGCGTCAATGCGGTTTCGGATGATCTCAAGAGCTCTCCCTGTTGCTTCTTTCACTTCGCGATCGAAAGCTTCGCGGTCGATTATTGCGCGGACGATTACGCGGTTAGGCTTTGCCGGATCGACTCGATAATCAGGAGACTTCAAGTAACCTACAATCGAGAGAGCTTCTTCAATATCTTTGGAGCGCTCAGTTTGCGCGCTTGGATTAACTTCAAATTCGATTCCGTCTCCGACAATTTTGTTCTCTGTGACAGATATGCCGCGTTCTTTAAAGATCTTTGGAATTCTCCTGTTGACCGTCACAAGTATATTTTGCATGAGCTTATCGGTTTTTATTCCGAGAACGAGATGAATTCCGCCTTGAAGATCCAATCCGAGATTAATTGATTTTGAGCGAAAATATTCGGCTCGGGGCGGGTCTTTTGCAATCGCTTCAGGCGACATTCGCGACCATACAATAGTAGGGTAAATGCCAAATCCCGCCGCCGCAATAACTGCGAGAATAACCCATATTCTCATATTTCCAGATTTCATGCTCTATCCTCCAAATCAATAGCTACGTTCATTAGGGTGCTGAATAATATTATTTAGTCGACTCGATTCTTTTAGTTCTGTCGATAAAAGACAATCTCAATAAATAACACCCGTGATAATATCTAGATTTTTTATCTCATATAACTGGTTAAGTCAATTTGAAATGCGTTTCTGGAGTTTACCTTACAACTCCAGTTGCTAGCACAGGCGGGGGCGTCCATTGACGCGTAGCGCCTGTGCCTCCATAACGAGTTATAATATTTGAAATTGCAAATTGAAAAGTGCAAATTGAAAATTTTATTTTTCCAATTTTCATTTTTCAATTATTTTACACGTTCTTTGAAAGCGGGAATATTACTTTTCATCTGGAGGCACG
>PEWQ01000121.1 GCA_002780065.1 Candidatus Hydrogenedentes bacterium CG07_land_8_20_14_0_80_42_17 | reverse complement strand
AAATGAAAATTGGAAAAATAAAATTTTCAATTTGCACTTTGCAATTTGCAATTTCAAATTTAACGGGAGACGCCTTGGAGGCACAGGCACCATCGCCTGTGTTTACGGCGCATGCTTATTCTTGAACTAAAGTGTTTACATGTGTCATTCCTTTTGCCCTTTGCCATTTGCCTTTTGACTTATTCATCATTCAAGAGGCGGCTATCTTTTTTCGATTTTATTACTGAATTAATCTCTGTCGATTTTTCGTATATTTGAAATTCCGTAATAGATGCCTTTTGCCGCAATGCGGACCGCAAGGCTTTCTGCAAGTGCCCGATATTTTTCCAGAGCAGGAGCAAGAGTCACTGCCCTCAAAACTGCGTCTCCACCAATCAATACGCTTCCGTCTTCTTCAATCAGCACAAATGATTTCAGACACATTTCTGCTGAAATATTTGGAGCAATCTTTTTTTGAATTTCACTATTGCATGGGACTACGTCCATTTCACGCAGAGAAATATATTTTCTTAGAAGAGAAGCAAATCTCCGACATATACTGCATCTCCCATCATAAATCGCAACTCTCATCACTCATCTATTGCTTCTCTGACTGCAATAATGCCGCCGAGCGCGCCAAGTGTACAGGAAAATATCAGTATCGATAAAATAATTTCCGGCGGCAAAAATTCCAGCCCTAAAAATGTAATTCTTTTATGTATCTCTTCGAACGCAACGTAAACGACGCCTATTCCAATTGCTCCGCCGATAAAACTTGTCAATGCTCCTTCCATAAAAAAAGGAAGTCTGACGAAACCGTCACTCGCTCCGACCAGACGCATCACGTATATGTCATCTTTTCTGGCATGAATTGTTGACCTGATTCCATTGAGAATTATAAGCAGAACAAAAACCGTCATAATTACTCCAATAGCCAGCGTAGAGTAATTTATCATAGTTGCAATTTTACTCATGCGCTTAACAGTTTCTTTTCCGTAAAGAACTTCAGATACTCCATTCATCGCTTTAATTTTGACCGCGAGCTCGTCAGGCTCGGTCATTTTTTCTTTCAATGAAACTTCGATAAAAGAGAAGAAAGGTTGATTGCCGTAAGCTTCTCTTATTCCTTCGGCAAGTTTAGAGCCGACGGCATCGCTGAAATATTTAAATGCGTCAGCTTTTGAAAAAACTTTTATTGATTTAACTTCGGGCAGATTTTTTAACGCGACAGAAATATCCGCCGAGTTAGAATTTTCTTTCAAGATTACATCTATTTTTGCGGTAGAGCGAAATCTGTCCATGCCAAGTTTGAGATTATGGCTGATTAAAAGAAAGCCTGAGAAGATCATAAGCGCAATTGACACGGTGGTGATCGTCATCAAAGTTCGTGTTCGCCCGACTTTGATTGAGTCGACCATTTCTCTAAAGGCAAATCCGATCATTGTATCTCAGCCTCCACATCTCCGCGCACAGCTTTGATTCTGCCTTTGTCGAGATAAATAACCGAGTGTTCTGAAGACTCAACGCGTCTGGAATCATGCGTCGCAACGATTACACTGCATCCTCTTTTCAGCATCGATTCCAAGATGGCAAAAACTTCGTCTGAAAGTTGAGGATCGAGATTGCCGGTCGGTTCGTCAGCTACGACTAATTGCGGTTCGACTGCCAGCGCTCGAGCAAGAGCTACTCTCTGCTTTTCCCCGTCAGCCATCGTAATTACCGGATGGTTTTTTCTATCTGTCAGCCTTACCATTTCGAGCAGTTCTTCCGCTCTTTTGATTGCTTTCTTTCTTCCGACCCCTTTAATAAGAAGCGCGAGCGCTACGTTATCTACAGCGCTTTTTCGCTCGATTAAGTGAAAGCTCTGATGAATTACGCCTACCTGCCTTCGTAATAACGGAATGTGTTTCTCTTTGATCTTCGAAATATTTCTCCCGCAAACTATCAATTCTCCGTCTGTTGGAAAAAGCTCGGCATAGAGCATTCTTATCAGGGTTGTTTTTCCGGCGCCTGACGCTCCGGTGAGAAATAGAAAAGATCGTTCATGCAATGTAAAGGTCAAATTTTCTATCGCACTAATTTCTCCGTCTCCGCTCGGGTCAAAGAATTTTTTTGTAACTCGCTTAAATTTTACCGTAGGATTCAAACTCATAATAAACATTTCTCCTTGATCTTATTTATCGTCGCTTTGAGATTATTGTTGAGTTTGAATTCTCGAATCAAACCGGTTCCTATGAGCACTGCATCAAAACCTTTTGGCACATTTTTTCCACGCTCAAATCCTGACTCTGCAACTTTGATGGAACCTTTAGGCAATTTAGAAACAAGCTCCGAGCATAATCCTGTGTCTGTGCTCAAATGAGCATCCTTAAGATTTCTGTTGTTTATCCCGATTATTTTCGCACGCTTCGGAAGAGATTTCAATTCTTCAGCTGAATGAACCTCGTAGAGAACATCCAATCCGAGTTCTTCCGCGTATGCACCGAACTCATCAAGTTTTTTCGAGTCAAGAAATGACGCGATCAGAAGAACCGCGTCGGCTCCGAGAATCCATGATTCCAACACTTGCTTTTTTGAAAGAATAAAATCTTTTCTCAGCACCGGCAATTTTGATTTGGAAGCCAGAGCTTCGAATTCGCCGACATTCATGCCAAAGTGTTTGTCCGAAAGGATAGAGAGCGCATCCGCTCCGGCATCAATGTATGATTTCATCAGCGCATTCGGATTGATATCGAAGTCTCCGGCTGACGGTGAAGAACGCTTTACCTCTGCAATTAAAGAGATGCCATTTTTGGATAAAGCATTCTGAAACGAATAACTGCGCCGTGTTCGAGCTTTTTGCAAAAGATCTGAATTTTCGAGTTGGAATATTTCCTTCTGCTTTTCTTCCAAAATATTATCGATGGCCGTCATTTTTCGTCGAACGTTTGAGCTAACGAATGAATTTTTTGTATCATCGAGTTTATGTATCTCCAGAGCGTCATGAATGCAAGCATAATAAGACTTGTTCCGATAAGTTCGCTTACGTTATGCTCATAGCAAATTATTTCTGTCGGCAGAAAATCAGAGTAAACGACAAGGAAGACTCCAAGCGTCAAAATCGACCATGTGACCCTCATCGTGCCGAGCGAATAATTCAGTAGGACTGGCGGAAGTGAAAAGAGCACGACGAAATTCATGAATAGAAAACCATCATGGAGTATTTTTTCTTCGGTAAAGAGTTTGCTCAGAGGAAGACTCGGCTCAAAAATGTATATGACAAGAAATACAATAGATGCCGCGGAGACAGCGGTAATCAGCATTACCATGCTCTGCACGATTTCGAATCCCCATCTCAGATATTGTTTCAAAATGAATAGACATGACATAACGAGGAAAGTTCTCGAAATAAGATGCAGGCCGTTTTGAAGAAAAACTTCCAGTTGTTCTGAATAGAGATGAACTCCTATTTCAGGCATTATCGCAAGAATGAGCAGAACGAAAAACGTTTTTATGCTTGCAGAATCGAAATGCATGAAGAGCAGAATAAGAATGAAACAAGTAATCAGATTAAATGCCGAGAGAAGAAATTTTATTAGAATCAGTCCGTTATGTTGATCGAGCAGAAGAAAAGGAAGAAACGATATTGAAAATAAAATTACGAGACCAGTTTTGACCAAAGTAATAACTTCAGGATAATAGAACTCATTTTCAGGATCATTATGAACATTGAGACCGGCATAGATAAACAGCACGCTCATCAAAGGCCCAACTATTTCCATACCCAGAGGTGTCTGGTCGAAGAATCTGAGAAAGGCGATAAAAACAAATAAGAGTCCTCCTCCAATAGTTCCGGCTTGAATAGTTTGAAGTTTAATTCTCATTTGAGGATCACGGTCAGCAGAAGCAATCATTGCAATTAAAATTGGTATTGCAAACCAGATCAGCGAGCAAAAAATAATTCCATAAGTCGGCAGAAGAGAGAAGAGAGTGATAAATAAAAATATTCGGCTCCATTTGCCTGTTCTGATATAAGTCATTATTGAGAGACCTATCGCTCCCCCGAGCGCAAAGGAAAAATTTGCTATGGAATCGAACAATGATGCTATTTCGAAGTTTGTGTAGTTAAAGATGAGTAAGATAGAGAGCTTGATAAGAGCACCGATAGTGACAGCCATAGTCTGAGCAATAAGCGATGAGCGGAGCTGACCGCTTGGCGCCCGATTGAAAAGACCCGAGAGCACAAAGAGCGCTACGGAGACTGTGAAGAGCAATAGAATGGCGATAAACATTAGTATTCAATCAAATAATACGTCAATTATAGAAAAAAGAAACCATAGATTTTGCAGAAGTTTGCGTAATTATTATTATCAAAATTTTTTGAACGCAGGCTAAAGCCTTTGGCTACCTTATTTAATTTTATTACATCATTCATTCAACCGACTATGCCCATGGCAGTAGCCATATCAATAGCATTATTTTGCGGCTTATGTTCTTTTCTTGATTCGAGTCCTTCACGGTCGTAACAAATGGGGGGCAAATTAATGCCGATCTGCTAAAGATATGATCTTGCATTTTGACGTCAAATGTCATACAATTGCTTACAGAGGTGAGATTATGTCTGATAGTATTACGGTTAGACTCCCAAAGGATCTTCAAGGGCAACTTAAGAAGATCAGCAGGGAGGATAGGGTCCCGATTAGTGAGCTGGTGCGAGAATCGTTGAGCCGGTTCATTGCCGTCAGGCGATTTAGGCGTTTGAGAAACCAAACCCTGCCATTTGCTGAGGCTCAGGGCCTGTTGACTGACGAGGATGTATTTCGGAAGATCTCGTGAAAGTTGTCCTCGACACAAACATATACGTCGCCGCATTTGCCACCAGAGGTCTATGTTGCGATGTGTACGAAACGTGTTTGAGCAACCATTCAATAGTTATAGGAATGGAGATACTGAAAGAAATCCGCAAGGTCTTTTCAAAGAAGCTGAAGATGCCTGATGAGATAATCGACCGAATCATTGAATTGATCAAGTCGTCGTGCGAGATCGTGATTCCTGCTGTCATTGAAAAGAGAGTGTGCAGAGACCATACCGATCTACATGTGATAGGGACGGCCGTAGCAGGGCGTGTTGACTGCCTTGTGACTGGAGATTCCGACTTATTGACTCTGCATAAGTACAAGTGGATCGAGATACTTTCGCCGCGTGAGTTTTGGGATCGATTATCAGGATGAGTGCCGCCGCAGGATTTAGCAGGTAGTTTGCACAGGCGAGGCGTCCATTGACGCGAGGGCGTCCATTGACGCGAGGCGTCCATTGACGCGTAGCGCCTGTGCCTCCATGACGAGTTATAATATTTGAAATTGCAAATTGGAAAGTGCAAATTGAAAATTTTA
>PEWQ01000129.1 GCA_002780065.1 Candidatus Hydrogenedentes bacterium CG07_land_8_20_14_0_80_42_17 | reverse complement strand
TCATCTTTGTCCGAATGATATGAACTGCCAAATCTTTATCGCCAAGATTGAACCAAGTCTTCTCACCGAGTTTTCCCATAGCCGCCATACAATCAAAAGTCTCGTCAGAGCGGCCCCAGCCCTTCATTTCATCGACTAATTCAGCAAGAGTGTACATGACAATATCAAGATCAGGAGAGATCCACAGTCCGTGCATCTCCACATCATCTCCAGTATTTCCGATCACGATAAGCGATTCGAAAGACTCATTCAAATAAAACCCTTGAACAAGTTTGGAGCCGCCGACGCCGCCGGAAAATATAACCACATTTAAAGACATAATGAAAAAATTTCAGTAACTTTCTTAATTGTCAATCAATAAAATGCAATTGGATATAATATTGAAAAAGAGTAATATCGAGTTTGGAGGAAAAAATATGTGCAATAACGAAATAATAGAAATCAAAGAAGCAGTAAATGCAATACAAGAAAAAGCTTCTTTAAAACCTGAAGTAGCAATGATCCTTGGATCAGGACTTGGCGGCATAGCGAAAGAGGTTGAAGGCATAGCTATTCCTTACGAAGAGATTCCTCATTTTGCAAAATCAACAGTAGCGGGACATGCCGGCAATCTCCACATAGGCAGGCTCGCCGGTAAAAATGTTGCCGTAATGTCCGGACGTTTTCATTACTATGAAGGCTATGATCTGAAACAAGTCACATTTCCTGTTCGGGTCATGCGCGAGTTAGGATGCGAATCGATGATCGTCACTAATGCGGCGGGCGGAATTAACACTTCCTTCAGCGTAGGCGATCTTATGCTAATTACGGATCATATTAATTTTCTCGGAGTCAATCCTCTTCGCGGCGGAAATATCGATGAACAAGGTCCTCGTTTTCCCGACATGTCAATGGCTTACACTCGAGAATACATTGATCTAGCCCGCACTGTTTCAAAAGAGCAAGGCATCACCTTGCGTGAAGGAACGTATGTTGCATCGATGGGACCATGTTACGAAACTTCTGCAGAGATAAAGATGTATCAAACTTGCGGAGGTGACGCGGCAGGTATGTCGACTGTTCCTGAAGTAATTGTCGCTCGGCATTCAGGAATGCAAATTCTTGGAATCACCTGCATCACAAATATGGCGGCGGGTATTCTGCCGCAGCCGCTAAGCCATGAAGAAGTGATCGAGACCACTGAAAGAGTAAAAACCGTTTTCAGGAAATTCATTTTGGAAATACTTAAAAGAATGTAACTAAAAAAGCATCAAAATATTTGGAGGTGAAACATGCTTGTTCCGTATGAAATAATAAAAAAGAAGAGAGACGGAGGAAAGCTGACTCGAGAAGAAATTGAATTCATGGTCTCGTCCTTCACAAAAGGCACACTTCCTGATTATCAAATGTCGGCATTTGTAATGGCAATATTTTTCAGAAAGCTCGACGATGAAGAGACAGCAATTTTTACTCAAGCGATGACCTCATCCGGAAAAAGCATGAATTTGTCCGGCATTCCCGGTCCGACGGTCGACAAGCATTCAACAGGAGGAATCGGCGACAAGGTCTCTTTGCCTCTAGCTCCCCTTGTTGCGGCCTCAGGTGGTTTTGTTCCTATGATGTCCGGACGAGGGCTTGGTCACACAGGCGGAACCCTTGACAAGCTCGAATCTATTCCAGGATTCAAAGTCACATTAAGCGACGAAGAGTTTTTGAAAACAGTGAAGGAAGCAGGATGCGCCATCGTAGGTCAAACTGCAGATATAGCTCCAGCAGATAAAAAACTTTACGCAATGCGCGACGTAACAGCGACAGTCGACACAATGGATTTGATAGCGGCTTCGATTCTCTCGAAAAAGTTTGCGGCAGGTCCTAAATCGCTCGTCTTCGATGTGAAGACCGGGTCCGGCGCCTTCATGCGCGAAAGAGACGACGCTCGCGCTCTGGCAAAACTCATGGTTGCAATATGTAAAAACTCTAACCGCAATGCTTCAGCTTTAATTACGAATATGGATCAACCGCTCGGAGTTAAAGCAGGCAACGCGCTCGAAATCGAAGAGTCGATCGATATTCTCAAAGGCAAAGGCCCCGAAGATTTGAGGACTCTAGTAATCGAATTCGGAGCGAGAATGCTGCAACTTGCCGGAATTAAAAATAAACTTGAAGACGGCCGAAAAGAAATCCAAAGAAGAATAAATGATGGAACAGGTTTAGAAAGATTCAGAAAGATGATTGAACTGCAGAGCGGAGATCCAAAAGTCTGCGATGATATTTCAAGATTGCCGAAAGCAAAAAAAACGTTTGAACTCACGGCATGGAATGATGGAAATTTTCATTCAATCGACACTTATGCAGTTGGAATGGCAATTGTTGTTCTCGGAGGCGGAAGGCAGAAAAGCTCCGATCCTATCGATCCGGCAGTCGGTGCGGAGTTTTTAGTCAAGCCCGGCGCAAAACTTTCGAAAGGCGCTCCGATTATCAGAATTCATTACAATGACGAAAACAAATTTCAAGAATCATTGAAGCGTATGAAAGCCTCAATCAAAATTTCAGACGCGCCTGCGCAGACGATGCCGCTTATACTGGAAGAGATATCTTGAAACTAAGTAAAAAATGGATCGTAAGAGAATACGATCCTTCGGTAGCATTGCAGATCGCATCGGAACTGAATCTGTCAAAGCCAATTGCAAGAATGCTTTCCGCACGAGGGTTTACAAATTCTTTCGAAGCAATGGAATTTCTCGATATAAATATTGACTCTCTCGAAAATCCATTTTTGCTTCCAGACATGGAGAAGGCTGTCCAGCGGGTTCAAATGGCTCTAAAGCGAAAAGAAAAGGTATTCATCGCCGGCGACCGCGATACCGACGGAATTACATCTACAACACTGCTCGTAAATTTAATGGAGCTCATCGGTCTTAAAGTTAGCTGGAGCGTACCAAGACCTGAGGACGGATATGGTCTTTCAAAAGCGGCGGTGGATTCTGCCGCGGATTTTTCCGCGTCACTTCTTTTAACATGCGACTGCGGAATAAAAGAGATCGACGGAGTCGAATCCGCTCGGGCAAAAGGAATGGATGTGATAGTGCTCGATCATCATGAACCATCTAAAGAGCTGCCGCGGGCATGGGCTATCGTAGATGCAAAAAGAGCAGATAGTAAATATCCATTTTCTGAGCTTTCGGCATGCGGAGTCGCATTCAAATTTGCACAAGCTCTGCTTCTTGGAATGGATCCTGAATTTTTTGGAAAGGAAATTGTATTCTTCGATGTCGAGACTACAGGAATGAGCGCAGGGCTCGACGAAATTATCGAAATCGCAGGAATGAAGACCAGAAACGGAGTAGAGCTCGATAGGTTTCATTCTCTTATTAAACCGGAATGCTCAATACCTGCAAGTCTGACTGAGATTCACGGTTTGACCGAAGAGATGCTCAAGAATTCTCCTCCTGCTTCAGAAGTGATTCCGAAGTTTTTAGATTTCATAGGAGATTCAATTCTTGCAGGGCACAATGTTTCTTTCGATATTAAATTCCTCACCGCGGCCGCAAAAAAATGCTGCGGAAAGACAATCCGTAATGATTCGATAGACACTCTTAGTGAGTCGAGGATGCAGTTTCCTGCGGCAGACCATAAACTATCCGCTCTTACTAAATCATTAAAAATAGCTCATGAAGACGCGCATAGAGCAATGTCTGATGTTGAAGCAGTGCGCGATCTCTATAAGCGTCTATTATCCCGGCGCAATGCAAAGCTTCAGTTTTTTCTAAAAAACAATCTCGATCTTGTCGCACTTTCTACTCTAGCCGATCTCGTTCCTCTTAAATCCGAAAACAGAATTCTTGTCAAGAAAGGACTCGATGCTCTGACAAAAAGTGCAAGGCCGGGTGTTGCCGCACTGCGCGAAGGTTTAATAGGATCAAAAAAGATTACGGCAAAAGATGTCGGATGGACGCTTGCACCGTTATTGAATGCAGCCGGCAGAATGGGAAAAGCATCGATGGGTGTCGAACTGCTTTTATGCAAAGATGAGAAGCGGGCTAAAGAGCTAGTAGGCGAGTTGTCGGCAATGAATTCCGAGCGCAAAACGCGAACCAGAACGAACGAAGCGGCGGCGCTTCTCGAACTGGAAAAAGTTTTTGTTCCTGAACGTGATGCCGCAGTAGTGCTTTCGGTAAAGGATATCGAGCATGGAGTTACAGGGCTTGTTGCAACCAGAATTCTTCATTACGTTGGAAAACCAACTGTTTTGTTCATAGACGATGGAAACGAAATTCTCTCCGGCACTTCTCGAACCATACCTGAATTCGATATAGTAAAAGCGCTGGAAAAGCTCTCTCATCTTTTGGAAAAATTCGGAGGGCACAGTTCAGCGGCAGGAGTTTCGTTGAAGCGAATTAATCTGGAAAAGTTCAGAAAAGAATTCAACGAGCTCGTAAGGTCGGAAGTTCCTGAAGAATTACTTATGCCGAGATTATATATCGATGCCGATGTAGCAATTGACGAACTGAATTTGAAATTACTGGAAGATCTTCTCAGATTGGAGCCTACGGGCAATGGAAATGAACAGCCTGTATTTTGCAGTCGCGGAGTTGAGGTGAAAGAAGCGACAAGAATGGGCGACAACGGCAAGCACCTTAAAATTGTCATATCTTCTTCACCAAAAATCGAAGCCGTAATGTGGAATGCAGAACTAGATTTCATACCCAAGCAGGGAGAAAAAATCGACATCACT
This sequence comes from Candidatus Hydrogenedentes bacterium CG07_land_8_20_14_0_80_42_17, assembly GCA_002780065.1. GTDB lineage: Bacteria > UBA8481 > UBA8481 > UBA8481 > UBA8481 > UBA8481. The sequence goes on along the minus strand of PEWQ01000129.1, from coordinate 665 downwards.
TTTAAGCTCGAAAAGAACGAGTGGGCTGGCAAGACTTCTTTGCAATGTCTTGTCGAGGATATAAAACCGGCTGTAAAAAGGAGGATGTAATGGGAGCGGAAAAAATTCATTATGCAGTGGTGGATGAGATAGAAGAATCAACTTATGTCGTACTTTTCGACGAAGGGCCAAAACTGCATTTATCCGGAAATTTCTTGCCGGCAGGAACAAAAGAAGGCTCGGTGTTGAAGATCACAATCGAGCTGGATGAGGCGGAAAAGGAACGGCGTATCGCAAAGATTCAGGATTTGCAGACTAAGCTTCTCGATCGAACTCGAGGGCGAAAATAATTAATTACCGGAGTCATGCAAGTCGGTGTTGAATGACTCCGCAGAGGCACTGAGCCACGGAGAAAAAATAGATAAAAATTAAATAACTGTGTCTCCAAGCCTGGTATGTTATTATATTTGAAACTGCAAATTGGAAAGTGCAAACTGAAAATTGCAAATTGGAAAGTGTAAATTGGAAATTGCAAATTGGAAACTGCAAATTGGAAAGTGCAAATTGGAAAGTGCAAATTGAAAAGTGCAAATTGGAAAGTGCAAATTGGAAACTGCAAATTGGAAAGTGCAAACTGAAAATTGCAAATTGGAAAGTGCAAATTGGAAAGTGCAAATTGGAAAGTG
>PEWQ01000086.1:9082-18220 GCA_002780065.1 Candidatus Hydrogenedentes bacterium CG07_land_8_20_14_0_80_42_17 | reverse complement strand
AGAGTTCGACAAGACAATTAAGGAAGCAGAAGCTGATCTTAGAACTCTATTCGGTGTTTCGGACGACTATTATGTTTTATTTCTGCAGGGCGGAGCTAGCACTCAGTTCGGTATGATTCCGATGAATTTTTTGAATGGCGGAGTTGCTGACTATGTCGATACAGGCGCGTGGGCGAAGAAAGCAATTCAAGATGGTAAAAGATTCGGAACAGTTAATATCTCCGCGTCTTCGACCGATAAGAACTACAATTATATTCCTTCATCGCTCAAATTAACTCCTAATGCAAAATATGTTCATATCACTTCAAACGAAACAATCGGTGGAATTCAGTGGCAGAAATATCCTGATACGGGTTCTGTTCCGCTTGTATGCGATATGTCTTCCGATGTGATGTCTCGAAGAGTTGATATTTCGAAGTTCAATTTAATTTATGCCGGGGCTCAGAAGAATATAGGACCGTCTGGTGTCACTCTTGTGATAATAAAGAAATCACTGGTTGAAACTTGCCCGGACAATATCGCAACTATGCTCAATTACAAGACTCATGTTAAAAACCCTTCGCTTTACAATACTCCGACTACTTTTGGAATTTATGTTATCGGTCTTGTTATGAAATGGATGTTGAAACGTGGCGGACTGAAGGAGATAGAATCTACAAATTTTGAGAAGGCAAGAATTCTTTACGAACTGCTCGACACTTCTGATTATTACATTCCAATTGCAGAGAAAGATTCGAGGTCTATCATGAACGTCACGTTCAAATTGAAGACGCCCGAGCTTGATGAAAAATTTGTTTCAGAGTCGAAGAAAGCAGGATTCCTTGGATTGAAAGGACATCGTTCTGTAGGCGGCTGTAGGGCATCGATCTACAATGCATTTCCGCTGGAAGGTGTCATGAAGCTAATCGAGTTCATGAAGAAATTTGAGAAAGAAAACTCCTGAATCCAAGAACCGAGATTTGAAAGATTGCCGGTTGATATTCTTTCTAATGTTTCTCAAGCGGAAAAAGTTCTTCTTCTTTACGAAAATGTAATATCAGCGCGAAGAGACTTTATGTAAGATTGCAAATTCGGTTTCGATGTACGGAGCATCCTGAAAACGGCGGTCTCCGTAATATGCAGGATGCTGGCTTCTTACAGGCTTTCTGCAAAGAATGATATCGTCATCTTTTGCGTTCTCGAGAGCAAATTTTATCGCTTTGAATTCATACGCGTACCAGCCTGTATCCGAATAGTATCGGCGATTTAATATTCTTACAGATTGGTCCATGAAGATAAGCAATAGAATCAGAGCCAGCCATCTGGGCATTCTACTGAGCGCGTTTGCCGAAAAGATTGCGACAGACGGAATCAGATAATACTGCCAGAAATCGTGAACTACTGCGGCTTCACGAAAGATAAAAATATAAAGCAGTCCCCATGCGGCAAAGCTTGCCGAGATCCTTTTCATTATTTTATTCATGTTACCGAAGAAGATAATTCCGATTACTAAAAAAAGTAAAACTATTGGAGTAAAACCGTTCATGGAAAAATATTGGAATTGAGAGTAAAGAAAATCGGACCATGTGAGTCCTTCTTTTATTCCCATGCGATGAGAAGCTTTTATGAAAAGATTAATCAGACCGTAAAAACCTTTTATGTAAATAACTTGCAAGAAGAGAAATAGATTTGCTACTGCAACAGCTAACGCCGGACCAATAAATCTGCGCCTAAATCCGAATCCTAACAGAAGCGCAGGAATGATAAGCGTGCCTCCGTAGTCGATCATCGAGATAATGAAAGCTAGAATGATTTCCAATGGAGTACCGTATCTCCATTTCATTTCATCTTTTTCAAAGTTAGTTCCTATGGAGTCGAGAAGCAGTATGGCGAAAGGAAGGATAATTACGACATGCGAAGCTACTTTCCCATACCATGCAGAGATTGGAAAGAATGAGACCAAAATTAAAGTGAAGATTCCTACTAAATAATTTTCACGGCGCTTAACCATCAAATAAATTAATATGATTCCGCTGAAAGAAAAGAGAAGCGCAACAATTCGCGTAACAGATTCAGACTCCCCGAAAATAGAAAATGCTCCCGCCAATACAATAGGAAGAACTCCAGAGTGATTTGTATAATAGTCATCAAGCTTGATTTCATCCGTTCCAACCGCAAAGCAATTTGTTGCTTTAGTGGCAAGATATCCGAATCTAAGATTATTTCTTGCGGCTAAACTATACATGACGTTGTCAGATTCATTCGGACCGATGAATTTTGAATTGAGTCGGGGAATTCTTATCAGAAGAGCTGACAAAATTATAATGACTGGAATAATTATTAATAATTTTTTCTTCATAACATGATATAATAACTCAATAATTTATTGGAGGAAGTCATTTCAATGAAATATGGAATTGATCCTTCTAGACCGTCAAAAATAGTTGTTCTCAGCATCTTTGATGATGAATCCAGAGGGGAGAAGAGAATTTTGGTCGGCATTAGAAGCGAGGATACTAACCCGACTCATTCGAATGTAGTAAGCGTGCCTACTCAGAGAATACCGGAATCGATTTATGACGATATCATGAAGCGGTGTTCGGCTGTATTGACAAAGAAGCCGGATTGCGACTTCCCTGAACGGGTAAGAAAGACATTCAGTCTTTCAACTGCAATTTCGGACAATGAAAAAGAGAAGGGGCATAATTCGGTTATCTTTACGGTTGAATCTCTGCTATCTACGAAACTCGGTTTAGCTGATTATTTGGAGAGCGGAAAGGTGAAGTTTATTGCCCGACCGCGTGTGTTACTTGAAGGAGAAGTTTTTTACGAAGAGAAAGATGTCGAGATCCCCGGAGAAAAAATAATCTTAAACGGAGAAACAGTTTATCGCGAGCAAGCAATGATGTTGAACATTGAAGTGCGGCTAAAAGGAGCTGAATTTATTCCAACGCAAACCGCAAGCTATAGGAAGATAAGATGGATTACTTTGACTGATTTTAAAAAATTAATTTCAACTCGAGAAGCAAGTTTTCTAGCTCCTGTTTTTGATGGAGAAGGAGTTCACCTGTGCGTTCACGGAATGTGTCTGCTTTCTTCCGATGCGGCGATTGAAACAGGATTGATACGTTAAAAGTTTTCGCAATAGGTGAAGATATCTTTATTTGAAATGTTAGACAAATTTAGATCTCCGAGGTGCCGCCACTCTTGCTCTGCAGAATAATCAATTTCCGGCGGCAAATGCTTTTGGTAAAGAAATCGTTCTTCAGGTTTAATCCCGCTATATTGCTCTGGCGGGAGGTATTTGACTGGTTTTATTCCGACTGATTTTGCGATTTCTATTGGTATTCCAATACCGAATGGTTCGTAGTTCCATCTCAAAAGCGCGGCTCGATACTGCTTCATTCCCATTAACTTTTTGGGACTGCAAGCTGTAAAACAGACAACCGGATATTTGCCTTTGATCAGCTTTTTGCTCGCACGAATACATTTTTCTTGAAGAATTCGGTTCAATGCATCGAGAGCCGAATGAGACGAGCCCGGTTCATTATCGATTAGTGATTCAAAGTATTCATCTAAAGATTGGCCAGGCCACGGACATGTAGAGCGTTTGGTAAAGTGCCAGATATAGTCAGAGGACGGAGAATTCTCAGCGAAAATAGGTTTTGATTTTTTGGGTTCGGGCAGTTGTATCTCGATATTTAAAGTTTTTATTCCGGCTTTTAAAAGTTTTCTGTTGCCTTCAAAATATTTTGAATTATCCGGAGGCGGAATCACGAAGACTTCTTTTTTGTCTGCAATAGCTTTAAGACCAAGCTCCAGCATATTGCCGTTGTCTCTCACCGAGACAGCTACAACAGTATCAACTTCATTAAGTATTTTTTTATCTCTGAGCGGACCTTCAGCAGAAAGAGGTCCGGACTTCATTTCGATTGTTTTTATTCTTCCTCTGAAACTTCTGAATGACCACGCGGGGAAATTATGTATGTTGCCTCCGATGCCTGTTACCAAAATAAAACCGCGGGAGACGAAGCGGGCGGAAACCGAGTGAACAGCGCGGAGCCACCAAGTATCCGGGAAAAGATGCCGCTTTTGTCTTGATATCAGAAACGCAAAAGTTTTAATAGAAGCTTCCGCCTTTTGAAATGATTTTAGTCTTTTTAATTAGGAGCGGCAATAATCTGTTGCGATTGAAATATTTTTAAGCATACTTTTTCAAAAGGAGGGTTAACATGAAAAGATTCTTATTACTGTTATCCGCTGTATGTTTGGTTTTAGTCCTCGTGGCTTCAGGTGAAACAACACCGGGTCAAACTCCGGAAAAAGTTTTGACAAATTATTTTCAGGCAATAAGCCAAAATGAATTTGCCGAGGCATTGAATATGCTTTCTAATGAACTTGGCGATTTTTATTTCGGCAGGTCGTTCATTTACGCAAGCAAATCTGAAGAAGTTGCGGATGTTGAAAGCTGGAAAGCGGCATTGAAGAACGAAGAGGAATTGAATAAAAAACTGCCGTTCTGGCGGCAGAGAAATTTTATAGTTCGACCTTATCATACTTTGACAGTGGGAAAACATGCTCGGGTATTTTTTACTTATTCGAGCGGCAGTGACGAGACCAAAGCGTTTCAGGATTTTATATTTGAGGATGGAGTGTGGAGACTTACAACTGCGTTGTAAATCTCTAAAACCTGAATGAAAGTCACTATAGTCATACCAGCTTTGAATGAAGGGGAGACGATTGCTGAAGTTATCGAAGGAGTGAAACCTTTTGGTGATGAGGTTATTGTTCTGGACGGCGGTTCGCGTGATAGGACAGTAGAGAATGCGCGCAATGCTGGGGCTCGTGCGGTTTATGACGGAGGCGGCGGAAAAGGTGTTGCGATTCGCAAGGCCGCGTTCGAAGCAAAATACGAGATCATTGTTTTTATAGACGCTGATGGTTCGCATGAACCTCGCGATATTCCAAAGCTGGTAGAACTTATTCGAATCGACTCGGCTGATATTGTTATTGCGTCGAGACTGCGCGGCGGGTCTTCCGAACTGCATGGCGGATTCGATGAGTTCCTGCGGCTCACAGGTTCCGCGTTCATTACAGCCTGCATTAACAAAAAATTCAAAGTAAGAATTTCGGATAGTCAAAATGGTTTTCGGGCTGTCAGAAAGGATTTACTTTTGAGAATGAAACTTCGTTCAAACTCTACGACTATCGAGCAGGAGATGCTTGCAAAAGCGCTGAAGCTTGGCGCTAGAGTCGCAGAGATACCTTCTCATGAATATTCGCGAAAAGCAGGAAAGAGTCATATCGATCCGATCTTCGATGCTCCAAAATATCTCTGGTCTCTGATACGGGATGTTTTGTTGTGAAGAAAGTTTTCGGAATCTGGGACGGACATGATTCTGGAGTTGCTGTCGTCGAGGGAGAAAAAATACTTTATGCATCGAATGAAGAGCGGTTTAGCCGGCAAAAATTGGAAGTCGGATTCCCGTATCTTTCATTTGAAGATGCTTTGGCTTGTTGCGGCGAACCGGATGAAATAGTTATTTCCACGACAGATCCATCGAAAGTTCTGACGAGAATCTTTCCATGTTTGGGTAAGAATTATTATCTGTTCAGACGACACAGAATTGCTCCGAGCCGATTCGATTCGGCAAAGAGTTGGTTCAAGTCTTTTGCTACACAACTGCCGCCGATGGCAGGTTGCGCGGCTTTGACGCGATTTATCATCAGACGACGAACCGGGTTTGAAAAAATATCTGTAAGAACAATCGACCATCATGAAGCGCATCTCAGGTCCGCATTCTTCACTTCGCCTTTTTCTTCTGCAACAGTTATTTCGCTCGATGGAATCGGAGACGCATGCTCCGGAGCAGTAGCTGTGGGAACTGAAGGAAAGATGGAATTGATTACCGGAATTAGCGGGCGGGATTCCATAGCATTGCTTTATGAGGAAGCGACGAGACTTTTGAATCTGCGTGAACTTGAAGATGAAGGTAAGGTTATGGCTTTAGCGGCGCACGCAGATTTAGGCGAGGATGAACGGAGTGTTCTCGATGAGGTCATAGAGATTTCAGATTTGAATGGTATATCCGTAAAGGTAAATAGGAATGCTTATCGAAGGCTGAAAGAGTGTTTATGGCGGCGCGGCCCCGAGCGATTTGCGGCGATGGTGCAGAGGATGACCGAGCGCGCGGTAATAGCTCTAGTAAAAGCCGCGGTCAAAATGACGGGGATTACGAATGTCGCAGTAGCGGGTGGGCTCTTTTCAAATGTAAGAATAAATCGTCTGCTCCGTGAAAAACTTTTTGAGGATAAACTCTCAGACATTTGGGTCTTTCCAAACATGGGCGACGGCGGGCTTGCGCTTGGAGCGGCACTGGACGAACAGATTTCGATTCAGCCTTTTCTTGGAGCGGAGATTGATTGCGATAGAGCTGTCGCAATTGCTAGAGAACGCGGATTGAATGTAAGGAATACTTCTCTCGAAAAGGCAGCTGAGAGAATTGCGAAAGGTGAGTCGATAGGCTGGGTGAACGGAAGAATGGAATACGGTCCTCGTGCGCTTGGCGCTCGCTCGATTCTTGCTCGGCCCGATGACAGAACTATTCGAGACAGATTGAATTTAGCTCAGAAGAAGCGCGTCTTCTTCCAGCCGTTTTGTCCAACGCTTACTCATCTTGAAGCTGAACGTTCACTTTTAAATTATGACGGTCGAGATGAACGATGGATGACCTCTCTTTATGGAACCAATGCCGGAGGAAGTAAGAGACTTGAAGGCGTGATCGGACCTGATGGCTCATGCAGACCTCAGATACTTTCGAAGACTCCTGAAACTCTAGAAGAAAAGGTTTTTCTGGAGTTAGTTCTTGAAGTCGAAAAGAAAATTGGAATTGGAGGAGTATTGAATACCTCATTCAATATTCACGGAGATCCAATTGTTCGAACCGAGTCAGATGCAATTGATGCATTTTTGAGATCAGGATTGTCCTCGCTAGTTATTGGAGGAAAGATAGAGATCATTCGGAATGATGACTAGAGAAATAATCCATTCCGCATTGATAAAAATTTTTCCTTACACTTTGGCCGTGCATCTTTTTATGCTCTTTGTGCTTGTAATTTATCTTGCTGTGCAGGATTGGAAAAAATTACTCGATCAGAAGAAAATTATATTTTCTCTTTGTCTTATTGCCGCGCTTGGAGTTGCCTCGGCGTTTTTTTTCTCTTCGGAACGTCACAGATTGTTTTTCGACGAGGACATCTACATTCAGATTGGGCATTCGATAGCGAAGGACTTTCGATCCGGAATGCTCGATTGTGCGATTCCGGCTGATGAAGGAAGAAGCTGGACCGGACTCAGATATTCTCTTAACAAGGAACCTAACGGATTTCCATTTCTAATTTCTATTGTGTCGAGAATTTTCGGAGTGAGCGACAATAGCGGTACGATAACAAATTTATTATTCTTTGCGCTTGGTACGATCGGACTTGGATTTCTCGCAAAAGAGACCGGACTTTTCAATTCAAATACATTTATTTTGGCTCCTCTCATTTTTGCTTTGTGGCCCGAAAATCTTCGATGGGCGGCATGCTCTGCCGCTGAGATTTCTGCGGTGAGTCTTGCAATATGGTCACTGGCTTTTGCATTCAGGTCGTCAAGAAAGAACGACAGAATTTTGATGTGGCTTGGGCTTTTGACTGCAACTTACTCGGCTCAAATTAGGCCGGAAGGCATATTGATTTTTTTGCCGTTTTTCTTTGCAGCATTTTCGAACGCGCAGTTTAGAAACCTCAAAGAAATAAAAATCGTCGCTGTCATTGTTATTGCCGCGGCGATTCTTTTGTTTCCGCATCTTCTTCTTTTATCAACTTTTTCTAACGAGAGCTGGGGCGCGAGCGAAGCTAAGTTTTCATTTGCTTATCTTCAAAGAAATCTCGCTCAAAATCTTGGATGGTGGTTCGGAAACGAGAAGATTGGCAACACGTTTTCGGCGCCTGCAGGTATCTCGATTCTAGCAGTGCTCGGAGCTTTAATTTCTATCTTCTCAAAAATACGGAAGAAAAATTATTTGGAATTATTGAGAAGAGATGTTTTGCTGATTCTGTGGGGAATATTATTTTTTGGAATCTTCATTCCTTTTTACGCAGGATCTTATTATTACGGAACCGACGTTCGCTTTTCATTACTGCCGCTTCCTGTTGTCGCTTTATTTGCGGCGAAGGGAATAACAGAAGTTGTCGGATTTTTTTTGAAGCTGTTGAAACAGGAAGGCATTTTGAAGAATGCGATATTGTCTGTCATAATTGTTTTTGGATTCATGGCGAACTCATTGACGCTAGTTCCGATTAAGACGGAAGAGGCGAGGCAGGCGAGGGAAGAACATTCTGCGATTATAATTTTGAACAGGAATTTACCGGGCGATGCAATTGTAGTTTCTCACACACCGTCAATCTGGTCAAACTGCGGCAGAGCCTCGATACAGCTTGTTTGGGCACTTGCTCATCCTTTTGAGATGGACGCGCTCGGAAAAAAATATGCGATTTATTATCACTGGAACTATTGGGATATTGCTCCTCCTCCTTTTGATCGCAATTTTGCGCTAGGTAAAGATTTTCTTGCGCGATACAGAGACACGGAAACTGTATCAAAGGCTGAATGTGAGCGTGAGTGGGTTTTCAAACTTATAAAATGTAATCACTAATCACTACTAGCATGCGTTGCTTGAAGCCGTGCTGATGGTGACCTGAAATGAAGCCTTTAGAGTGGTATTTTCGTAAACCTGAAATTCTACGACAGATGATCGACCGGATGCATTGACTGTCTTGATTGTAAGCGCGTAAGGCGACGAATAATCTGTCTGAGTAGGATAACTCGAGATCGCACTGCCGGAGATAGTCGTAACGGTTACGTGTGTGACACAGCTTGTTGTGCCTCCGAGGGTTATTGTATAAGTGGCGGTAGTGTTTTTCTTTTGAGTCAGAGCATTATCCCCTGTCGGCGAGAGTGTGCATCCGAAAGAAGTTGTGATGCTCGTAATTGTCGGAGCGCATGCAACAGTTGTAGTGACTGATGAAGTGGTGGAAGAAGAGGAACTAGTTGTAGAAGTAGATGCTGACGTAGTAGAGGAGCCGGCTGTTGAAGTAGATGCTGACGTAGTAGAG
>PEWQ01000086.1:0-9023 GCA_002780065.1 Candidatus Hydrogenedentes bacterium CG07_land_8_20_14_0_80_42_17 | reverse complement strand
TGACGTAGTAGAGGAACTTGAAGTGGATGCTGACGTAGTAGAGGAGCTGGCTGTTGAAGTAGATGCTGACGTAGTAGAGGAACCGGCTGTGGAAGTAGATGGGCTTGAGGTTGTAGAAGTAGAATTGATTGTTATTCCGCCGGCTTTTGCGAGCATCTCCTGATTGAATTGGTCTTGAGTTTGAGATTGGCTTCCTGCTTTTTCAACGAACTTTCCGCCTGCCCAATCAGCAACCAAGAAAATTGTAGCGAGAGCAAGAATCGCGACAAGACCGATAAAGAGCCCCATCTCAACCATGCCCTGCCCTTCTCTATTTTTTCCCCAGATCATAATTAAACTTTATACTAAAACATTTCGTATCGCAACAACAACGTAAAAAATGCTACAGATTTTTTTTGGGTTATTTTATTTAAACGGTAATTGACTAAAAAGTGTTTACATGTGTAATCGCGACGAAGCAATCTAAAGAAAAGGCAAAAGGCATACATTAATTTACTATTGATATTATTTTGAAAAGCTATAGCTTTAGAATTCGGGGAGGGGAAATAATTATGAGATTTGGCAAATATGTTTTTTACATTATGCTTGTAGTTTTTTTTGCTTTTATCTCTTGCGGAAATCCTCAGCCGCCTCCGGATATTCCGGTGATCGAGCCTGAACCGGAATCTGAACCTAATATAGCTATCATACAGAATAAAGCTGAAGATGGCCAAACTCCAGCTACTTCAGTAAAACCGAATACAGATATACCTGTATCGAATCAGTCGAATTTAACTATTGATGATATGGAAGAGTTTTTAGGTTGGCATATTTATGAAGATGCAAATGCCAGACTGAAGACTTCGATTGCGCCGGGATACAGAGGAAGATCGCTGAAGATTGAATATGATTTAGGCAGAGGAAAATTTTGTGGAGTATGGAAAGAAATTGGAAATGGTTCAGCAATGAAGGGAATAAAATTTACCTTCAGGTGCGAAGGATCGAAGAATACTCTTGAGATAAAACTTGAAGACAAGCATAGAACTACATTTGGAAGATTGATACCGACTATTGCTGCGGGTTGGACTACGATTGTAATGCCATTTTCGACTATGACTTATTTGTGGGGAGAAAACAAAAATTTGGATACTTCGAAATTAAAGCTGAATTTTGCTATTTCATTCAAGGATGGAGATGCAGGCGGAATGGGAGCGGTGTATATCGACAAGGTGGAATTTATTGAGTGATGAAATGGCTGAAGTGAAGGGTGCCATTATTCAATTATTTTACACGTAATTTATCGAAAGCATCAATGTGTCAACATAAGATTTTTTAAGATAGCAATAGACGAATAATTTTGACAAAATCTTTTTTATTATGAAACAAAACTATAAACTCGATTATGATGAAATTATCTCTGCTATAAAGTGGGGTGGAAAACTCGGCTTGATTCCGCTTTTTTTCTCTTCGCTGATGCTGGTGGCGGCTCTACTCAAAGATGAATCATCAGTTGAGTTTTGGTCAAAGTGGGTCAGGATAGGCATTGAAATATTTTTGATGGGAGGGTGGAGCTTCGGAGCGATTGCACTTGTCAGGCAGGTTATTGCCGAGCGCTTCGGACATTTAATTGCCGTCATTACTTCAGGGTTTGTCGGAACTCTTGTTGATAATGCTATGGCAGTTCTATTTATTCTCGTCGCAAAGGACGCACCGCCATCTATTCTTGCCGCATTGATCGGCATGGCAATATCTTTTCTTACTGCAGGCCTATTAACTAGAAATTCATTCAGATAATATGTCTCTATACTGATACATTTTTTTTTACTGAGTTATTTGGAATAATCAATTTATTTGAAGTTAGACATGTCGCATTTGTGATTCACATGAATGTGCAACTCTTAAATTTTCAAACCTGATTTTCATGGCATACGACTTGCTCTATACAACAAGCAGTATGGAGGTTTGCCATGAAAAATTTTACAGTTATCATCATTACAATAATTTCGTTAGGTTGTTTAATTTTCTTTTCCACTTCGGCGACGGCAGATGAATCAATAGTGACACTCGACAGCTTGATACAATCTCAGGATGTAGTGCTTTCAGAAGACGCTTTAGCTGAAGGAACTCCGGCTGAATTAGTGAGCCAGCCTTCTGCAATAACAGGGAAAGGTGTATTGAAGCAGAAGATCGGTTTATTAATTTCTCAACTTGCGCAATGGCGTTTGCGCCCGATTGACGGGTTGGAGATTCTTCCGCGAGATTTGATTCCAAGATGGGGTTTAATTGCTGGAAAGGGTCCTTTAATAGTCAACGAAGAGTTTACCAATAATCTTAATGGTTGGACGGCCAGCAACGCTTATGCGGGTGCAACTTCATTCGGATCGATTGTTCCCGATCCTGTTTCAAAGGACAATGCATTTGCAGTTGCGCACACTGGCCTATGGGATGCGGCTTCTCAAGGATTTATTGAACAGTCTTTTAAAGTTAACACACCTAAAGAGATGACTTTTTCAGTGCTCTATAATTTTGTGACAACGGAAGGTGGGGTGACATACTTTAACGACAATGCTATAATTTCCATATCGCATGAAGATGGAACAGTGACGTATGGACTTTTTGAATCAACCAATTCTTCGACATTTATTCCTGTGACAGGATTGCCTTCTAACATAATAAATGGTGGACGAGGTCAGAACGGCAATCAGACCGGATGGGTGCAGCGTTCGAGCGATCCCATATTGTTCGACAGAGGAAACTACAAAGTGAGAATTGAAGTGAATGACGTTTACGATGAGTACGTGGACTCTGCGATACTGGTCGATATGGTTGGCTTAGAATAAGAGTGTTTTTATTAGGCGCGTGCGAAAGTGCGCGCCTTTTTATTTTGCCCACCACTCTTTGATCTCTGCAAGCACACTTTCAAAGTTCGCATCAATTTTTTTGCACTCAGGGAGAGTTCGAAGTATTTTGGATATGTAACTCTTCTTCCCAGGATTCAATATCACAACTATGCCCGAATCATCTTCTTTTCGTATCAGCCTGCCGAATCCCTGCCTCAGAGTCAAAAGTGCGGTTGGAAGGGCATACCTCATGAACCAATCTTTTCCAACACCCTCACATCGAGCATCATAAAGAGGCTCTCCTGGCGAAGTGAACGGTATCTTCTCTATGACTACGACTGATAAATTTTCTCCGGGAACATCGATTCCTTCCCAGAAAGATCTTGTTCCTAACAGAACTGTATTTGGATTAGACTTCAATCTTCTGACCAGAGCATATCTCGATCCGTCTTCATACTGTGCGAGAACATCAATGCCGTCTAAATTGATATTTTTCTTTACCTCCAGCATTCTCAATTTATTAGTGAAGAGCGCCAGCATTCTACCTTGAGTCAATTTTGCGATTTCCATTATTCGTTCTGCTATTGAAAGCGGTTCGGATGAATTTTCAGACTCTTCTCTGACAAGACAGAGTAAAACTTTGTCTTTGTAATCGAATGGATGTCCGACCGATAGCGGAGCTATTCTGCGGCATGGATCGAGCAGAATAGTTTTTTGAACTTCAGATTCTTCAAGAGAATTATCAGTTTCAGGAGAAATAATTCCGAGTCTTTCTTCCATAAAAGAAAATTCGCCGGAGACTTGCATTGTTGCTGAAGTGAGAATCACGCTATGAAATTTATTATAGACATTTTCTACAAGCATTGGCCCTACATTTATCGGCGAACGGCGGTATGTGATAGGCCTGTCCGGAAAAGATTCATACCATAGAACAGATTTATCTACCGGAATTATTCGAAAAATATTTTCGGCATAATTTGCATACTCTTCAAAACTTAGAGCGGACTTATTTATTTTTTCGCATAGCACATTAGACTCGTCTTCTTTCTCCATTTTTTTCTGTAGAGTAAAAATTTCTCTTGAGAGCTTTCTGACAGCAGTTTCAACTCGTTTTGCCTCATCGACAATCTGACTCCAATTTTCTGAGATTAGCTCTTGATCTTTTATTCTGCGTTTAATTTCCGAATCGAATTTTTTTGATAAAGTTAATGAATCAAATTCTGAGAGCAAAATTTTCAATTCCTCTATGATTTCAACTATTTCAAAAATGCCGTATTTTTCGATTTCCGCTCTGGAAAATTTCGACAAAATTGTGATCGACTTTTTTTCTCTGGAATAGAGTCTTCTAAGCCTTGAACGGATCAAGGCAGTTGAGAAGATGGGACCGAAGAGGTCGGTTGCGGCATCTTCGAGTGAATGCGCCTCGTCAAATACGGCATACCGAACTTCAGGAAAGCTTTGCGGCCAGAGCAGAGCCAGGTGATGATTTGCCACGATAACGAGTGATTTTTCCGAATCTCGCAATGCGCGATAATGCCTGCAGAAATTACGATGGTCGGAGGTGCAGGTGTCATCAGTTGCGCGAACATCATTCAAAGCCATTCTTCCTTCTTTTCCAAATTGTGCGATAAGATCGTATGCCGACTCGATATCACCTGTTTCGTCCTTTTCATCGAAATCTTCCAGCACTTTCAAAGCATGGTAATAATCAAGTTCTTTGAAGAGTTCCGACCGTTCCAGAGCTTCTTTCAATCTGCCGCGGCATATATAATTTTCGCGGCCTTTTAGGAGTGCAAAGTTGAAGTCGAAATATTTTTTAAGCAAAGGCAAATCTTTTCTGAATATCTGGTCTTGAAGATTTTTTGTTCTTGTCGCTATAAGTATTCGCCCACCGAATTGCTTGGCATATTCAATGTGCGGAATTAAATAGCCTAAAGTTTTTCCGACTCCGGTTCCTCCTTCGACAATTCCTACTCCTTCGGATTCGATTGTTTTACTGACTGCTTTAGCGTATTCAAGTTGTTCTTTGCGAAAGACAAATAGTTCCGAGTCAGAAGCGAGAAGACCGTTGGCGCCGAAAAATTTATTCATTACCACGCATCACTTGTCACGCAGGCTAAAGCTTGCTGCTACCATTCGTATACGCACCATGCACCAAGCTTCACGCACCAAGCATTACGCATCACTTTAAATTGCACCGGATTTTCTAAGTTCTTCAATTTTTTCTTTGGAATATCCGAGCACATTGCGAAGAATTTCTTCTGTGTGTTGACCTGCGACCGGCGGCGGAGTTTTAATTTTGCCGGGCGTATCGGAAAGTTTTATTGGGATACCGGTCAATCTTATTCTTCCGGCTTTTGGATGTTCCATTGCAACAACCATCTCGCGGGCTTTTGTCTGCTCATGCTCTAAAACCTCTTCGACAGTGAAGATGGGCCCCGCAGGTATTCCGGCTTTTTCGAGAAGTGATATCCATTCAGCTGTGGAGCGGGTAGAAAATATTTCAGAAAGAATAGGGAAGAGGATGTTTCTGCATGCGACACGTTTTGGATTCGTTGTGAATCGCTCGTCGCTTTTCAGGTCAGGACGATTTATTAGTTCACAAAAAGAGAGCCAGAGTTTGTCATTGCCGACAGCAAGATTCAGATATCCGTCTTTTGTTTTGAATGTTTCGTAAGGGCAGATGGTTGGATGTTGATTGCCTTTGCGCATAGGCGATTTCCCTTCCGCAAAGTAGATTCCGGCTTGATATGTGAGAAGTGAAATTTGACCGTCGAGCATCGAAATGTCTATCTTTTGCCCGCGTCCGGTTTTGTTTCTGGCAACGAGCGCCAAGAGGATTCCTTGCGCCGCGTAAATGCCGGAGATGATATCGGCAATCGAGGTTCCTACTTTTGTCGGAGGACCGTCAGGTTCTCCGGTCAAAGACATTATTCCGCCCATGCCTTGTATCGCAAGGTCGTAACCGGGCTTACGAGACCATGGACCGGTTTGTCCGAAGCCTGAGACTGAGCAATAGATAAGCCGCGGATTCATTTTGAGAGCCGAGTCTGCATCGAGCCCGAATTTATCTAGTGTGCCGGGACGAAAATTTTCGATGAGCACATCGGCTTTCAGCAAGAGATTTTTAATTATCTCGATTCCATCATTCGATTTCATATTAATGGTTATTGAACGTTTATTTCTGTTTACGGACATGAAGTAAGCAGATTCACCATTTTGAAAAGGCGGTCCGAACGCTCTTGTGTCGTCGCCTTTACCTGGAATTTCAACCTTCCAAACTTCAGCTCCGTGGTCAGCGAGAATCTGAGTTCCATAAGGTCCTGCAAGAACTCTTGAAAGATCGAGAACTTTTATTCCGTCTAGCGCACCCATAAAAAACCTCCAATGATAATTTGAAACTTTACAACGTGATTGAAGAATAGTGAATAGTGAATAGTGAAGTGCGGCGAGAAACAATTTTTTTCTTGAACTCAATTTAAGAAAAGATAACATTCTTGTTTCATGGACCGTTAGCTCAATTTGGTAGAGCAGCTGGCTCTTAACCAGCGGGCTCTGGGTTCAAGTCCCGGACGGTCCACTTTTTTCTCTTGGCTTTTCATAAGAAAACAATAGAATTCAATTATGAAGAAATTTTTATTGTTTATGATAATCGGTTTAGCCGGTTGCGCTCCGGTTCAGAGCAGCACTCGAGCTGTCTCTAATGTCGTGATGGGACCTTCTGCAATGCCGAATCTTCCGCCTTTACCTTCCGCAGAAGCTACGGGAATTCTGTCCGGACGCAGTATAGAAAATATTATGATCGATGTATCCAAGCCTCTAGGAACTGATTACGGCAACGAAGACAATCCTCTAACAGGAATAAAGGATAAGTTTTACGAACTCTTCTCTAACCTAGGCTATGCGGTTTACATTACGAACGGATCATTTGCAAACACTCCGGAAAATATGTTTGATGTTCTTGCTTCGGATACTGCTCTGACAATTCGCAAAGAAAGAAGCGGCACAGTGCCGGATGCAATTCTGAAAGTTGATTGGAGAGAGGATCGGAGCAGAAGCCCGTTGCAGGGCGTGACTTCACTTGTTGTTCCTGCTCGAGCAGAATTACAAGCTAGAGCTTCTTTGTGGGGACCTGATGGAAAACTTGTATGGACCGGCGATGTTTCAGTGCCGATAAAGCGTTCAAGTTTTGTGACAGGCGGCACTGTTCGAAATCAGTTCCGACAGCCTGCGCGAAGAGCCGGCGTGGCGGTGAGTGATGCGATCTTTGAGAAGATTAAAGGATTTTTTATCTTCGCAAACGAGAAGTAAATTTTCTCTACAACTCTTTGTAAATATTTTTCATATCGTTCTGCAAGCGTTCGAGTGAATAAAACTTTTTAACAAATTCCAGGCTCTTGCGGCGCATCTCGATTGCAAGTTCAGGGTTGCGAATAATCTTTAGAATATTTTCTGCCAGAGCATTCACGTCGCCGATTGGAGATAATAGTCCTCTTCCTTCTGCGCACAGATCCACAACGCCGCCTGCGGCTGTTGCAACGACCGGAACGCCTGCAGCGAATGCTTCAATAATACTCATAGGAGTTCCTTCGTTACGTGATGAAATGACAAGAATATCCAGTGAAGACATTAATTCCTCGATATCATTTCTACTCCCGAGAAATTCTGCAATGCCGTTGCAATTTTTTTCTAGCTCTGAACGCAGTTCACCGTCGCCGATAATTACGGCTTTTATTCGATTCTCTTTTTCTTTTGCGATTCGAACAGCTTCAAGAAAGAGGAACGGGTCTTTGATCGAGGTCAATCTTCCAACGAGCCCGATTTTTATTTCAGCGTCAGGCTCCCATTTTTCTTTGTAATGAAATTTTGTCAGATCAATTCCGAGCGGAATTATTCGAAACTTATCAGGCTGAGCAACCTTATAGATGTTTTGCAATTCATCACGTTGTTGAGATGAGATAGTTATAATTCTGTCGGAAGCAAAATGCCCAAGAAATCGTTCGATAAGGAGAAAGATATAACTTACAAGCGGAGAAAAATATCCGTGAAGAACATGACCGTGATAAGTGTGGACTATTCGAATTTTCTTTTTACGAAAAAGATTCAGAATAAGAGCAGAAAGACGTCCTAGCATGCCGGCTTTTGCCGTGTGAGTATCGATTACGTCGGGATTAATTTTCAGAACGAGTTTTATTACTCTGATAAGCGCAAAAATATCTTGAAAACCGATGGAACGCCCAAGCCCTTTGATTCTGACCGGCGTCACATTCATTTCACGGCAGAATTCAGTCATTTCGGTTTCGTTTGATTCAACGTAACCTGTAGCCAGCACGGTTTCGAAATCTTCCTTGAGCACTGAGGTAAGAAGAATAACATGCTTTGCAGGCCCGCCTACATTAAGTCGAGCGATGAGTCGAAGAATTTTCATAGAATTAGTATGAGGATTGGCGATGAAATGTCAAAAATGATATTAATTGAATGATGAATAAAAGCCTGAAGAGAAGGTTGAAAATAAATTACAATTTGTTTTCTAAAAAAAAGTTGACGATTGAATATGAAAGAATAGGCTATACTTACTAATAATATTTGACTATATTCTTGAAATTAAGAGTGAGAGAATTGAGATCTATTACAGTTGACAAAAGTGTGAATTTACAAAAGGCGAATCTGTTTTTTGCTTTTTCTATTTTATTCTTAATCTTGCAATTTGCAGTGCCTGCTCGGGCAATAAGCGTCACGGGGTTTGATGCAACTGATGCGGTGCCTTTGGTTTTATCAGGAGACAGCTTTGTTCTGAAGTTCCAAATTGTGAATGATACTACTGTGGCAATTCAATTTACGAGTATTGAGTTTGCTTACGAAAATGTTGTGAGTTTGCCCAGTTATTTTTCTAATGCAGTCGCGGCGGATTTTTATTCATACACGATTTGTGATCGCAATGGCGAAATAATTGGTCAGACGGTTGGCGGAGTTGGGGCCGGAACGGGGATAACTATCACTAACAATTTTCCCAATTCGACAGGCGACAGCTCGATTGGTGCATCAGGGACTCCTGGTTCGACTCGATCGTTTTATCTCGTGATTGCTACGAATACGACGAACAAACAGTTTGCGATAAAGTTGAAGATTAATAGTTCGGACTACAACGGAGTTATAACTACGCCTCAAAATGTTGCAGCTCATAGTATTACTTCTACAATATTA
>PEWQ01000062.1 GCA_002780065.1 Candidatus Hydrogenedentes bacterium CG07_land_8_20_14_0_80_42_17 | reverse complement strand
TCAATTGCGCTTGTGTCTGTTTGAATCTCGGAGAACTGTTTGATACTTGAGTCATTGAGCTGGGTATTATACGAAACTGCATTCGTTACAACTGAAATTTTCTCGGAATCGGAATGAGGATTCTCTTTTGCTTCAGTATCCATAATTATTTCTTTGCCCGTTCGAGTATCTATCATTACAGGCCGCGCCGGCATGACAAATCTTTCCATTCTGCTTATAGCTGGATTGTCTGCAAATTTGTTTTGCTTTGGATTTACTTCAGGCATTCCGGAATATATCTGGCATAGAGCTAGAACTTGATGATAAGTGATATCTGTTGGAGACATGGATAATACCGCTCGAGCCGCATTTGCAAAGACTGACGGATGATTATTGTAAAGTGACAAAGTCCAATCGAGCGATTTTGTAATGAAGAGCTGTTGCCTGGCAATTCGTCTAAAGTCTCCGCCAGGCATCGACCGATTTCTTAGCCATGAAAGCCATCCGTCAATGTGAGCGAAAAGTTCTTCCGCTCCTACTAGCTTTCCATTCATCGTTAGAACCTTTGCAATTTTAGCAAGTCGAACAAAAGAGTTGAGGTCGACTTCGAGATATCCGTCTATTTTTATTTTTAGAAGATCCTCTATTGTTCTTATTGTTAGAGCATGTCCGCCGTAAGCATAAGAATGATTCAGCTTATCCGGCCTTGTATCGCCTCGAATAGAAACCATGGCATCGCGCGGAATGGAGAAGAGCACAATTTGTCCAGGCTCGAATCTGAGAATATGAATTGCATCCGAGCGGCCTCGCTCCTTTGCTCTGCGATCAATGCCTAGAAAAAGCAGATGCACTGCCGAATCGTTAGCGCCCGCTCTTACTGCCTCTGTTTCGTTAAAGGTTCCGCCTGCGTAAAACCAGTCGGCTCGTAATTTTCCCAATAGTTGTATCTTCTCTATCGATGCAATCTCTTCGGCTGATTCAGGTTTGTCATACGCAGTTCTCAATGCAAAAATCGCAATGCAAAGCGCTACTGCTGAAAGTAAAACTAAAGGAATCCAAAAACGTTTCTTCATAATTGAATGAAGATGTTATAGTTTTTTCAATAATACTCAAGGAAAGATAAATTGAATTTTAATGTTGATATGAAATTTTGTAAAAGCCGCGGTTTTCTCGGCATTGCGTATATGCTGGTCTCAGTTCTTGGCTTTTCAACGATGGGAGTCATATACCGCGGAATCAGAGAAACTGCCGGACCTGGAACAGCGATGCTGTGGAGAAGTCTTGTCGGTCTGATTTTTACTTTCTGCTATGCGGCTGTAGTTAAACAAAGTGTTATCGGTAAAAATTCTTCAATGCTGATTCTGAGGGGAATTGCCGGAGCCGCGGCGTTGCTTCTCTTTTTCTTTTCCGCTCGATTGATCGATCTCGGAACAGCAACGGCTTTGTGCTACATCTATCCGTTTGTAGCATCTCTGCTCTCAATGCTTTTTTTGAGCGAAAATGTCGGCATTCGAGGCTGGATTGGAATAACGACTGCATGGCTTGGGGTGGCTATGATTGTTGGATTCAGACCTGGAATCGGTCTTGGAGAGGTTTCAGGGTTTGCTTCAGGAATTTTGGCAGGAATAGCGGTGCACACAGTGCGAGCTCTTCGGAAAAAAGGTGAATCTGTTGTCGCAATCATTTTTTGGTTCTTCTCGATCGGATTCGTGATGGCATTGCCTTTCGCATTTATTGAGGATTGCAGTCTCGGCATTTTTTCTTCGTCCTTACTTTCTCTTATTGGAATCGGGCTTGCGGCTACAGTGGGACAGGTTTCTTTGACCAGAGCCTACAAAGACCTTCCTACGAGGTATGGCTCGCCATTTTCACTTCTTGTAGTTCCGCTTTCAATGTTAGGAGCTTTTTTGTTTTCTTCGGAACTGCCGTCTAAATCGGCTTTGCTCGGAACTCTGATTTTAAGTGCATCGCTTATTCTGCTCTCGAACGCCACGGAGGAATGATTGAGATGCCTCCGGCAAACGCTCCGCATATTCCGGCTGCTGCTGGAACTATCGCTCCTGTTACCGCACCAAAAAGAATTTCGTAAGTTGTTGGAATAAGATTCAAGACGTGCAATATTGGAAAATATTCGGAAGATGCCAGAATAAGAATTCCTATAATTGAGCCTGCCACAGCGCCAATAACTTCTGAAAAGATCAATTTTTTTATTAGAAGCTTTACGATCGAAAATCTCGACAGCCCGAGCTGGTGATACAATTTCGATTCGTTCTTTTTGGAAAAGATTCCGGCCGCCGCCGCAAAAAATGATGAGACCATCGACAGAATTCCAAAAAGAAGAGCAAGCAGAGATGAAAAAATACCGAAGGTAATGTCGAACCCTTCCATGCTTTTCAGACGCTCCCACGGAGCATTCACAGATAAGCCTTGACTCTTGAGCGACTCTGCTATTCTTCTGCCGTCTGCAGGAGTGCGATAGAATACAAAAATTCTTTGCTCCCTGTTTTGCACCTTCATCGTATCATGCACGCGCTGAATAAATTTGCGCGGAACGATGAGACCGAATACATCTCTTCTTTTGGTGAATCCGACAAGTTCGGCTTCGACAACGATGCTTCCGTTTTCTGATACATTTAGAGAAGATGCGCCTGCTACTAATTGAAATCTTCTGCCGAGAAATGCTGATTTTGATAATCGTGGAAGACCGTTTGGCTCTGCAAAAGAATTGTTGTAAGCCTCAAGAATTAATTCGGGCACGACTACCGGCAGAGGATTTGTATCTACAAATTCATCATCGGATAATTCAGGCGAAAGCCATTTTACTGAAGAAGAATCGAGCCCTATTACGGCTACGTCTGAGCCGTAAGCTCTGCCGAATATCGAGCCATTCACTTGAGCAGGCAAGAGCAGGCTCTCTTCGATTGCAATATTTTTTATGCCGCTCATTTTTCTTATTTCATCGGAAATATTTGGAGGCAACGGCGAGGATGAAAAATTTAAAGGGCCGAACGCAAGGAGTGATTTAGAAACTATTACGGCATCTTCGGGCATTCCCATTAGAAAATATTCGTGAATTGCTCTGCGGCATGATGCTCCAAATCCGATGGAGAATGTCAGCAGCATAGAAGGTATCAGCACGGCAGCAATGATCAGATTGGAAATTTTCCACTTATTGTTTTGCTTCATGACACATCAATATTTCTTTTTAAAAATACTTTTCCGTCTGAAAGCTCGATGAACTCTTTCGCATGCTGAATCAGCAACTCGTCATGCGTTGCAATTATTAATTTGCGCTTTATAGTTTCTGCAATAATTATTTCTATCGTTCTGTCTGCGTTTTCTCTATCAAGCATAGCTGTAGGCTCATCGAGAATTACAAATTGTGTTCTGCCTATCAGAGCGCGAAGAACATTTATTCTCGAAAGTTCGCCGCCGGAAAGTTCGTATGGATATTTATTATCTTTATCGAACAGTCCGAATCGCTCAAGAAGTGTTTTGACTTCTTTATTCTCTGCATGTCTTAGTTTTGAAACAAAAGTTAGATGATTCCCGATCGTTTCTTCTTCAGGAAAAATCGGATGCTGACCTGCAAATGAGATTAACGAAATTCTTAAAAGTGAACGTGTTCTTTCTGAAAGTGACGACATATTTTTTTCAACATGAAAAACTTTTCCTGATGTAGGCGGCCGCACTCCTGAAGCAAGAGACAGCAACGTGCTTTTGCCTGAACCGGATCTTCCAACTATGCATGCGAGATTACTTTTAAATTCTAAAGAGATCGGACCGAGTCTAAAATCTGAATAATCTACAACGGCGGCTTCAAATTTTATCGCAGGATTTGACGATAATTTCAATGCATCTCAAACCCGTTTCCGATTACACCGTTTCCGAACATACTGCTTTTGATGCGCTCAGCCAGGCCTTTGATATGCTCTTTCGGAGCAACAAAATTCAACTCTATAACATTTCCTTTTGCTTTTGCGGATAAACCGAAAAGATCTTTTGACTCTGTGGAACCGGAAAAGAACATGGGATTGAAGAGAAGATAGCCTGCAATTTGAGGTTCGAACATCTTGATAACTTTCGTTACGCTTGAGTTAGTTGAAGCGATATTTTTATTCTCGCCTTTTAATAATGCTATTTCATTGAGAAGAATGCCGGTATCCATACCGCTTACAGATAACATGAGTGATCTGCCGCTGATATTTTTTACTACAGCATATCTTGAGATTGCAGTCTGATGCCGCATCTTCTCGAAGAGTTCGATAGTTTTTGAATCTGCGCCTGGCGGGATAGGAATATCCATGAATGTATTGATCGAAACCGAGTGAACCTCGACCTCACCGTAATTTTCGATCGGAAGGTCTTTGATCTCCATCGTAGAGCCGGGCTGGCCCGCACCTTTCATTATTTTACTCCACAATTCAGTGCTCACTTTTTGCAGAGACAGAATTGTTTTTAGATAATTGTCTTCGCGTCCCTCCGGAATCGCTTGAACCGAGACTAACTTCATCTTTGAAGGATCCATCGCGTTCATCTCAATTATTGCCGCGCCAATCTCACCGCTGAAAAGGTCCATTGAGCTTTGCAAAATCTTTTCAGAACCGCTGTCGATATCGAATAAATCCTTAACAATATCAATAAACTCCATTGTAAGTTTTTTGCTTGGCTCTTCATTCATACTCAAACCAGAAATGCAAGCCGCCGAAGGCAAAGAATCAAGAAAAACGAGCTTGTCCTCTGTTTTAAGAATCTTTGGAAAGAGAGATTCTGATCGGAATTGAAAATTAGTTGATAAATTCAAACCGTCATTGTTCCAGACAAAATCAGTGCTGAGACTATTTAAGTCTTCGATTATTCTCTTTGCGAGCCTAATCCCGATTTTAGCGCCTTGAGGAGCGGCTTTTTCAAATTCGGCAAGTTGAGAATCTGCTTGGCGAATTAGATTTTTTGTAACTGTAACATTTACTAATGAACCTGCTTTTCTTTCGGAAATTTCGATGCCTAGTTTTTTAAGCGCGAGAAGGTCTGTTAAAATTTTGGGATTTTCAGAAATAATTAAGTAACTATTTTTGAAAGTGAAGGAGTATTTTCCGCTCGTGACGACTCCATTGCGAATCCCTTTCAAATCTATCTTGAGAGATTTTGCCGCGAGTTCGATATTAGATATCGGAATGAATGCTGCAGAACTATTTCCTTCAGTCATCGAGATCTTTGCAGTGAACCCTAATGGCCGCCCTGTGTCGACTCCGCCGCCGATAGGATCGGCAAGAATCGGCAGTTCGACCGAAGAAAGCATATTAGAAAGTGAAACAGGCACTTGAACGACTGACGATATATCTGCGAGCACTTTGTTTATTTCGTCGAGAGACGCAGTCTCAGCGTAGAGATCTGTAGATGCCGGAACTAGAGAACGTGGATTCGGCAGTATCTTTTCTTTGCTGAAGAAAGAATAAAATACTATAGCTCCGACAACGACCGCGGCCAATACCAGTAAAATGATAATAACATGAGTTTTTTTCATAGAAGAATAATAGAATGATGGAGCAATTCTGGCAAATGAAGTTTCTTAAATTTTCTTACTTCTTTTTAGTCTGCCAGGTCAGAACCTCCAAATTCTTTTGAACCGGATGCAAGAATTTGAGCTTGACCTGTTTCCGGAGTAAAGAGTGAAATTCCTTGTTCCCGACCATGCGCCCATTGAAAGAGCAGTCCGGCTTTTGTCCAGCGAAGAAAAGAACAATAACCGGCAAAGTCCGGCAGAAGCTGTTTGGGTTCAGACACTGCACCACTATCGTTGATATCAATTACAAATATCTTTCCGTTTCGAGAAAATGCAATCGCTTTGCCGTCCGGTTGCCATGTCGGATAGTTTCCGGCTGAAACTACTTTAATGATTCGAACTGTAGCTTCCTCTAAAATATAAATACCAAGTCTGTCTTCTTTCATCCATGCGAAGGCTATTTTTTTTCCGTCAGGAGACCATTGAGGATTATATTTATCACCTAAAGTATGCGTCAGACATTTAGCAATATTCCATCGATCCTTTTTCAAATATAACTGCATTGAATTTGTAGGCGGAATTAGTTTGCGCAGTCTCGATTGATGATTGGAGACAAAGACAATGCTATTATTGATCGGCGAATAATCGGGCGATATCGTAAATCCTCCATACTTTGTTAATTGCTGTACGCCTTCCGGGCAGAATAGATACAGATTGGTAATTTCAATATTGACGGCTTCACGAGTCCCACGGCGCACAAGGCGATGTGCTACAAAGAGCACAGTCTCTCCTTTAGCATCGACAAAAATAGGAGACATAGGCTGACACCAGTTTTTACTGCTGTTTTTTGAGAGAACAATAGTATCTCTTCTATCAGGACGATAGATCACTAGTTCATTGGCGCGGACAAATGCAAATGCCGTTGAAAGCCTCTCCTCATTAGCTGATACAACTTTAGCCGTTGAACTAAAGAGTAAAATTAAGCAGATTACTCTTAGTCGATTATGATATGACAATCGAAAAATATTAATCGCTAAATCTCTTTTTATCTCTTTTCGATAAATTCTGCTCTACGATTATAAGCGCGCCCTTCAGGATTATCTTTGCCGTCAATGGTTACATTGGATACTAGAGGTTCACTTTCACCTTTAGAGATTAAAGAAAACCTTGAAGGATCCAGACCATAGTGAGCCAAGAAATAGTCGAGAACTGACTTTGCTCTGCGCTCACCAAGCGACATATTATAATCATCAGTGCCTTTAGCATCTGTATGACCCTCTACGGTCATTTGCATTTCAGGATACTCGCGCATCAGAGTTGCAATCTTGCTCATCGTGTCTAATGCATCATTGCGGATTGCCCATTCGTCGAAATCGAAATGGATGCGGAAATGATGCGGAGGAGGAAGAGTCACAATCAAATTTGCTTGATCATCAGCTCTTCCGCCGGGGCCGTTAGCAACCAACAAATAATTTGTGTTCTCTTCAGGACAGACTTTGCGACTGCCTGATGTTGAGACTGCTTCGTTGTTTATTAATGCCTCTGTAGCGTTCGTTGTCTGCCATGTAAGCATAGCGCAATCGCCGCGCAAAATCTGAGATGGAGTTACAGTGATGTCTGCTGTAGGAGGTAGAGGCGAAGGTGGCGGCGGAGCCGGTTTTGCAATACGGAGTTGAACTACGATATGATGATTAAGAGCCCATGCCGCGTCGTGCAGATATTTTTCCATAAATGAAGTTGATGCTCTCTGCCCCTTTTGAAGTTCGAAAGCCACTAACTGTAAATCAGCTTCTGCTTCATCAACCCGCCACTGATCAACAGCTTTGTGTTCTTTGTAAGTTATGGCTTCTTTTACTCGAGTCTGCAATTCACTATAAGTTGCGGCAAAGTCAGGATAATAACGGCTCATATCCGAGGTTAGATCCGGCGGAATAGCAGGTGGCGCCGCAGCCAATTCTTTCATATGATTAACGCCTGCTATGTCGCCACGCAATTCTGCGGCTCGAATAACTCTTTGAAAGTAGACTTCACGCGGTGAACCGGCGAAGACAAGCCATTCGTCCGGAATCGTGTCTGCTAAAATTGCAGGAGCTAATCCCATAATAAATAAAATTACGGAAACTGTAGACCAAAAAGATTTATTCATTTCATAACCTTTCTAAAATTTATTTTTGCAATGTCTTAATCTTGCGAGAATTTTACTCCACGTTGCTTCAAATAAAAAGAGTTTTTCTAACTCTATAAAGTTTTGCACCATTTCAATATTTTTTTCGTAATTCCAGTTACGTCCAGCCCGTATTTTTTCCATATAACTTCTCGACCGCCTAGATCGAAGACAAATCTATCGCCCTGGCCGATTCTCAGAAGAGGAATATTTATTCGATTGTCAACGAAATGTTTGGCGAAGATCGAACCCATTCCTCCGGAAAGCATCAGATTCAGGGAAAAAACCGGCGCGGGCGAGTACTGGATACAAACCTATTCCTCCTTGCCCTTTTGATAGAATGAAACGATCTCTTCCTTCCCATTTAGGTCTTTTGGGATTGTAGCGAATTATCTTTCCAAGATAGAGCGCAACAAGAAGTTCGGCTTGAGAAAATGCCGAAGTTATATGGCCGCTTTTAGCTCTCAGACCCTTTCAGACCCATTGAGAAGACTTTTCTTCTAACCCAAAGCGCTTCTGATTCGAATCTTGCAAATTTATTCTTTTTCATTTTATCACTCCATTCTCTATGCGTTTGTAACATGGTTCTTTTTTTAGTGGTGCAGCATAACGTCTTTTGAGAGTCACTTTCGCCAAATTTTTTATGTGTTCGACTACCTCGATTCCAAAAATTTTTTCTATCATATCAAGATATCTATCACTCGTAAAATACACTTGCCATGCTTTGTCACGAAATGAGAGCACTTCTCCAGCAGAAATTTTTTCGGTAGGAAGTGGTAGTTGCTCGAATGAATGCTGTGAATAATCCTGCCATTTGCCAGGAAGTTTCAATCCCTTTTCTATTGCGATTTCGTAAAGCTTGGAGCCTGGATACGCACTTGCAGAATAAAAATTGGCCATTTCGCAATTCAGCTCTATTGCAAGATCGAGCGTAGCCTGCATGGAATCGTAATCATCATCCGGCAGACCAAAAATGTAGTTGCCGATGACAAATATGCCTGAGTTTCTAATTTTAGATACGGACTTAACAATATCTTCTTCCACAAATCTTCCTTTTTCTACTCCGTCTCTGACATGTTTGCTTCCTGATTCAATTCCCAGGCATAGCCAGTTGAATCCGGCGCTTTTTAATTTTTCAAGAAATTTATCTTTAACTGAATCGACACGAGCGTAAGCCCAGAAATTAAATTTATATCCTCGTTCAATTATTAAATTGCATAACCGCATAACGTGGTCTTCGTTCAAAACAAACATTTCGTCTGCAATCTTTATGTTTTGAATATTGTAATTGTTTGCAAGAAGATCAAGTTGCTCTATTACAAAATTCGGATCCCAATACCTTATTCCGGATCTTCCAAATGGAGCATTGATACAGCAGAAGGAACAATGATAAGGACAGCCAAGACTCGTATATATCGAGGCATACGGCTTTCTATTCTGAATGTGAGTAAAACAGTGCCAGTTATGAGCTCGGTAGACATTCATAGGAAGCAAATCCCATGCATTTCCGGGTAATGTGGTTGCAAGTTTATTCTGAGGAACAAGATCTGCCGGAAATGAGAATATATTTTTCTTTTCATTCCTATACCAAAGTCCCGGAACTTTTTTTAGTTCTGATTCGTCAGTCATATCTCGGATTGAAAGCAGAGCATTAATTGTGTATGGCCCTTCTCCTTGACATACAAAATCGGCTTTGCATTCGTCGAGGGTTCTTTCGGGAAGAGCAGAGACGTGGCCGCCAATAAGTATTGTTTTTGTATCGGGAGCATCTTCATTCAGCGAGTTTGCGATCTCTTCGGAGACTGTCATATTCTGAGTTGAAGCCGAAGGCTGTTGACCGTAAACAACTATAGCTGTAAGTCTTGGTTTTATTTCGATAGTTTTTTTGGCTATTTCATCGATTGAAAGTCCTTGAGCCTCTTGATCAATAATTTCTACACTGAATCCTTGAGAACGAGCGAAATTTGCCAATAGACCTGCCCAGATCGGCGGTTCGATAGCGGCGTATTCAGATGCAAGTTCCTGATAAATGATTTTTCCATTTCCTGGACTGATAATCAGGAGGTCAATTTTTTTTTGCATGCAAATATTATCATTAGAAATTTAAAAAAAACAATGGAATAATACTCAAGAGAGATTTTCTCAGGGAAAAGTATGTTTGTCTCGATGAGTTTCATAAATATGCCCGGTGGAAGTCTCTGATAAAAGGCATATTCGACAAATACCGGG
>PEWQ01000039.1 GCA_002780065.1 Candidatus Hydrogenedentes bacterium CG07_land_8_20_14_0_80_42_17 | reverse complement strand
GCAGATACCAAGACACTGAGTTTTTTTATTTTATCTTTTTTTCCTTGTCTCAGTGGTTTTGTTCCATATCAACTTGCATGACTCCAGTTGAAAAAATCACTCGGCTTTCCAAACAGCAAGAACAGATTTTCCAAAATACTGATGAAATAAAATATCTGTGATCCTCGATAGCGGAACCATTATTCGATCCCATAATTCAATTTGAGAATTAGAAATATTTTTCTGCTTCAATATTATCCGATTAATCAAAGATGCTAAAAAGCCTATCGAATCAATATATCTGCATTTTTCAAAAACTAAATTATGAGGTGTTAGAGATTTTAGCATCTCTGCGTTATATCTCCGATAATGCCCCAAGGCGCGGTCCCATTCTGAAAACAAGAATTGAAAAGCCGGAGCTAAAACGACAAGTCTGCCCTCCTTCGAAAGAAGATTTGCGGCGAGCTTGATTTCAGATTTGTCATCTTCTATGTGTTCAAGAACATCAATATACAGAATTACGTCAAAGCGTTTCGATGAATCAATATCTTTTATTGTTCCTGCCCTCACTTCAATTTTGTCAATTTCATTCAGAGTATTATTAAGAATTTTAATATTCGAAATGTCAGGTTCGAGGCAAACCCAACGCTCGACTTCATCTTTCATAAATGCAAGAGTTGTTGATCCGATCCCAGCTCCTACTTCGAGCACATCTCCTCGAATATACTGTCCTATCAATTCAGAAAGATATTTTTTCCATCGAACCGCCTTTGAAAAAAGTTCGAGCTCTCCGCCGGGATATTCGTACATTATTTCCGTTCGCCAAAAACATTTTCACACGAACGAATATAATAAGAATAATCGCGCATTGGAATAAACGTTGCGGACTGACGCGCGGTCAAAATCATAAAGACAAAGATGATGCAAAGCAGTAATAGGTTAAAAAACAAAATTGCTATCAAACCGAATAATAGCGGCATCCAAAACGGCATAAGTTGTCCTGTTATTTTAGTAATAGTCGCCAATAAAATGCTGAAAAAAATAATTCCAAACAGAGCCGCAGAGCCGAGTAATCGTATTCCTACAACATCGCCAAACACGGAAATAGCGCTTAATCCGTGAATCACCAGTGAAGAAAAATTCATACGCGATTTTCCGGCCAAACGGTTTCCTCTAGCAAGCGGAATCATTTCGTATGGAATTTTCGCCTTGAATACCGCTGCGGCATAATGATTCCAAAGTTCCGAAACAACTGCAAGCCGTTCGAGATGCGCCGCCGGAATCGCGCTAAAATTTCCAACTCTGACTCTGATACCGGCCAGAGTAAAATGAAGAAAGCAATAGACTTGGTAGAAAAATTTGAAGAATAAAGATTCAGTTCTTCGAGTGCGCTCCGCAAAAACAATCTTTTTCCCGCCGTTTGCATCTAGAGCTGACATAAGCTTTGGAATGTCTTCAGCTCTGTCTTCGCCGTCTCCATCCATAACTACAACGTTGTCTCCATGATGATTAACATTAGCCCATGTCAAACCTATCGCAATTGCCCTCTGGTGCCCCAAATTCCTGCGGAGATTGAGAATTTCAATACATCTTATTGCATTTAATTCTTCTCCGAAATTAATTACAGGCTCGTCCGATGAATCATCATTAACAAAAAGTATATCTGCAGATAATTTGCTCTTTAACAATTCAACTTCAATCTTAGAAGTCAAAAGCGAGGCGCTTTGCCAATCATTGTATATCGGAATGAGAATTACCGTATTTGCTTTTGCAGTCACAAGTTAATTTCCTCGTAAAAATTAAATCTCTTCTTCACAATTTTTAATACTATATCAATGTTATTTTGATTCTATAATTATTTTGCTGTGATTCCGGCACGATTAATGCTATATTCTTCTTTATGAAAAAATATCCTTATAAAAATTTCGGCTTTATATTTTCGACAGTTATAATTTCGTTCCTTCTCGTTTTTCAATTTTCTGATCACACTTATTATTCAGCGGAGACTGAAAAACTCGACAAAGTTCTTAAAGAATTACATATATTCACAGAGGCATATCGCATAGTTCAATCCGAATATGCAGATACAACAAAAATCGATCCTAACACGCTAATCGCAGGCGCTATCGAAGGAATGTTAAAAAGTCTCGGCGATCCTCACACGCATTATATGCCGCCAAAAGATGCCCGTGAGCTTCTGACTCAAACAGATGGAGAGTTCGGAGGAATCGGGATTCACATCGGAATAGAAAATGAAAGACTGACGGTAATTGCTCCTGTAGAAGGAACTCCGGCGTGGCGTGGTGGAGTTGAAGCCGGCGATATTATCGCAAAAATAAACGGAGTAGCGACGGACACAATGTCGCTCGATGACGCAGTTTCAATTTTGAGAGGACAGCCTGGCTCCGCTGTTGCAATTTCAGTCGAACGTTACGGCTATTCCGAGCCCATCGAAATTAAATTGATTCGTGAAATAATCAAGGTTCAAACAGTTCGATATTCTACAATAGAAAATCTTGGCTACATTAGAATCGCTCAATTCTCCGAGCGAACCGCTGAAGAGCTCGATGAAGCTCTCGAAGCAATAAGTAACGCTCACGTCAAAGGGCTCATTCTCGATCTGAGAAATGATCCGGGCGGTGTGCTTTCCGGGGCAATAGCAGTTTCGAACCGTTTCATAGATTCAGGAACGATAGTTTCAACCATGGCAAGAGATACAAGGCAAAGCGCAGTTTATAAAGCAAATCCATTAATAAAAATCAATCGGCTTCCGCTCGTGGTTCTTGTTAACAGCTACTCGGCTTCAGCCTCAGAAATAGTTGCAGGATGCATTCAAGACCATAAACGCGGAATAATAGTCGGAACTAAAACCTACGGCAAAGGTTCTGTTCAAACAGTCGAGAATCTTCCTGACGGTTCTAAAATCGCTCTCACCACCGCGCGTTATTTTACTCCGAGCGGCCGGTCGATACATGGAATCGGACTTCAGCCGGACTCAGGTATGTTTGTCGATATTCCAATATTTTCCGATACGGATCTCAAAGGACTCAAAGAACTCAATGAAACCGATGTTCTTCGCGATTTTGTTCGAGGTAAAACGAGCTACACTCAGGATGATCTCGATAAGCTTGCTTCTTTGGTAAAATCCGCGGGAATAGCTCTGTCAAAAGAGACTCTTGAAAAGCGGCTGGTCGCTGAACTCGAACGAAGAAACGACAATATTATTTACCTTATTCCGCATCTCGATCCTCAACTCACAAAAGCTATTGACTTATTGAAAGCGGCTCTGAGGTTAGACGCTCACGAGTCAACGAGAAAATAATTCTTTCGATGCTGTGATTCCTCTACCTGTTCTAGCTATAGAAACCTCCTGCGACGAAACTTCCACTGCAGTGCTGGATATAAATAATAAAATTCTTTCGCTTCGGATTTTTTCGCAGGTCGATGAGCACTCAAAATTCGGCGGAGTAGTTCCTGAAATAGCTTCAAGACGTCACCTCGAAGTTCTTCCTCAATTAGTAAAAGAAGTCATCGAAGAGTCCGGAGCCGAAATAAAATCCGTTGCTGTAACAAAAGGGCCTGGACTTATAGGCAGTCTTTTAGTCGGAGTCTCTTTTGCAAAAGGTTTCGCTTATTCTAAAAAAATTCCTTTGTATCCTATCCATCACATCGAAGGGCATATAGCGGCAATATTTCTGGAGCGGCCGGATTGGAATGCTCCGTTTCTGACTCTTGTAGTTTCCGGAGGCCATACCGAACTGCTTAATATCGAAGAGGACGGAAAAATAATAAGGCTTGCTAGAACACTCGACGATGCCGCGGGAGAGGCTTTCGACAAAGCGGCGCGAATGCTTAAACTTGGTTATCCCGGCGGACCGGCTCTCGCGCGGGCCGCTGAAGATGCTGGAGGTAAAACTGAAATTTTATCAGGTCAAATTATGCGGCATTCCGACGACTTTTCTTTCTCAGGATTGAAGACGGCATTAAGAAATCGAATTGCAAAAGAACCAGAATTATCGAAAGAACTTTCTTCGATTCTAGCAGCTTCATTTGAAGAAGCTGTTGTCGACAATTTGATAGAAAAAACATTAAGTGCTTTAAACAAAACCGGCAGTAAAAAATTAGCAGTAGTCGGAGGAGTTGCAGCAAACCGCAAATTAAGAGAAAAGATGAAGGAGCTTGCTAATAATAAAAAGATAGATATTCACATACCCGACAAAAAATATTGCACCGATAACGCCGCAATGATCGGTTCCGCGGCTGTAATGCGTCATAGAGAAGACGAAGGCTATTCATGGAATGCAGAAGCATCATGGAATATTTTAGAGCTGAACAGAATAGTTTAACCCAATATTTAAACGCAGGCTAAAGCCTGCGGCTACCGTTGGAATGAATTACTTGCACGGCGCGATCGTCCATTGACGCGAGACGTCCATTGACGCGAGGCGTCCATTGACGCGAGGCGTCCATTGACGCGAGGCGTCCATTGACGCGAGGCGCATGTGCCCTTTCTCAAATATAAATAAAATGCCGCTTTCACTTTCGCAAAAGCGGCATTTTTGTTCGTTTTTTCTTGCTTCGCTAATATGCGTTGCTTGAAATTACGGCTTCAATCTCACTTTGCAGGAGTCGAAGCTGGCGCAGTAGCCGGTGCTTCTGCTGCTGGTGCAGCTGAAGTCTCGGTACCTGCCTCAGGAGCCGGTGCTACCTCTTCCACAGGAGCCGGTGCCGTAGTTTCCACTGCCGGTGCCTCTTCTGCCGGAGGAGCTGGCTGCTGAGAAGAACCGCATGCGACGAACGCAAGGGCCAATCCGCAGACCATAACCAGTCCCATCTGACGTAATGCCTTCACAAAAAATCACCTCCAAGGTTCCCCTAATGTTTCGGAGAACATTGTGAAGCAATCTACACTTTTTTTTTTAATATGCAAGAAATATTTTTATTTGTGCACAGGCTAATTTTGTCGCGATTAAATTCTATGACCTCTTGCCATCTCGAAATTCGAGAGGTTTATCAGGCTGTTCTAATAGTTCAGAAGGCGGAATCTTCTCAACAAGCGGGCTGTGCGGAAATCTTGCCTTCAGCATTCCGTAATACTTTCTGGCATCGGATCTCAAACCCCGATCCTTCAAAGAAATCTCTCCCATTGTAAAAAGTATATTAGGAGCAACATTACTCTGAGGATAAGAATCCACCAAATCCTTCATTTTAATCAAAGCTTTTTCTCTTTGCCCCGCACGTGCTATTCTTCTGTCAAAAGCAAACTCTTTCCAAACCTTCTTCTCGTATTTTGTTCCTCGATCACTCAAGAAATCTATTTCCTTTAATTTTTTCCACGAGTCAATCGTCAAGAGGCTGAACCAATGATTCTGCATCTGATTCGTAAAATAAAATCGTGCTCCATCCAGATTGCCAAAATAATCCATGTACAATCTTCCTAAATCGAAAAGAACTCTGTCCATCTGCCAAGTTTGAGAATGAAATTTTCTGATCCATTCAAGACTTATTCTTGCCTCTTCAAAATTGCCCCTTGCCACAGAATGATTGGCCTCATCTATCCAATAGCTGACAACAGCTTCCTCGTCTCTATTCTTCCACCAACGAAACCCAATAGCTCCTCCAATAACAATCGTCACGATCAAACATAAAATGAGGAGCCATGCGTAATGTCTTATGCCACGCATGACTACTTCGAATAAGCTTTTCTTTTCAATTTCCAATGCTGTTTCTTCCACTTTTTTTTCTGACTCTATATTATCCATTCTTTGCCTCTACTCTTCTGTAGTTGTCAAAGCAACTCTGAATTCCGCATCGTTGTAGTCTCTGTCGCAACCGCTATAATCGAGAGCCAAGTCCTCATATCCGATATGGTATTCATCAACTCCGAAATAATTTCCTGGTGAGCCTGCCGCATAATTCGTTACGGTAGTCACATTGTCCGGCGGAGTTGAATTCGAGGTCGGAACATCATAATATGCGCTAGTGCCGGTGCCGGTAAGCCTGCCTCTTGAGTTCTGGAAATTGTAATAAGAAGTGCTCCATGGCTTTGGTTTGACTCTAAGCATAAACGAAATGTCATCGCCATCAGCCAATACTTTGTCAGAAACTAAATCTCTAGCGGCGCCAGTATTATTCTCAGTCAACTGAATGTCTTCGACGCTTCCGTCGGAATGCCTTATCCGCATCCAAAGACTTGAAACAGATGCAAGTCCGGCATTTGCGCCCATGTATCTGACACTGACTCGAGTCGTCGCAGTCGGATTAGCAACTGTAAATGTCCCATTGTCGTTAGTCCACGTAGGATCAGGAACAGCTTCAGGTGCGGCTGTATCATCGATCAATTGAGCAAGTTCGGCCTGGCCCTCTCCAAGATGCCTCTCTAAATCATCGCTGTCGCCCCAGCCCCAAATCTTCCAAGTTGCAAAAACCGCCCATAAAGTTGCGGACAATAACGAAATCATTATCCCGTATTCTACCGTACTAACGCCACTACTTCTTCTTGCTCTAAACGGTCTAACCAAATTATACATGGCAAACCTCCTTATTCCCTTTCGGGCTTCGTCAATTCTAATAAAGCAAAGCTTGTGCCATAGATAAAATATTGAAATAAAAAGAGTTAGAGGATTATTTTTTTGTAAGTTGCGAGATTATTTCCTAATTTGCGGAATTAAATACCCAATTCAACGGAGCTGTGAAAAATACATATTGGCAAAAGGTCGCTTGCACAGGCGAGGCGTCCATTGACGCGTGGCGTCCATTG
>PEWQ01000070.1:17726-17924 GCA_002780065.1 Candidatus Hydrogenedentes bacterium CG07_land_8_20_14_0_80_42_17 | reverse complement strand
GAACTTTTTTACTTTTTCATTTTTTCATTTCGAAAACGTGTGTCATCTGCAATTCGAATCAGATAGTATTTCTATTCATTGTTACAAAAAAGTAAAAAAGTTCAAGCCTGACCCCCTCGTTGACCCCCTCGTTGCCCCCTCGTCCCCGCGTTTACACTTTTGAATCTATGAAATTTCCTCCTTGAGAACTACGTTTTA
>PEWQ01000070.1:0-17694 GCA_002780065.1 Candidatus Hydrogenedentes bacterium CG07_land_8_20_14_0_80_42_17 | reverse complement strand
CCGGAAGAAATATCTTTTACTAATGCTCCAAAAGGTTTTTGTTCAGGAAGAGGTTTAGCAATCTGAAAAATTCTCATTGCAGGATAAGTTCCTTTTCTATCGTAAGTAGCAGTCGGTCTCGAAAATATGGCAGGCTTCCGCCTTATGAATGAATCTTCTTTTAACTTTTCAGGTATAACAAACTGCTCTGCAGCAATGGGCTCAATAATACCGGTTTGTTGAGAAATACCGGCAGTTCTGACTCCAGCTAAAGGTTCAAGCCCTAGAGAATTCATACATCCATGTCCCTCCCGCGATCACATCCATGAAACTTTTTCCGCTACGATCGCATTCGACCTCTATGTTTGTCGGTCACAATAATTATAGCTTCTTGAAAAATAATTTTCAACTCATAGATCATTTTTAATTTCAAAAAAAAAGCCGCCAAGAAGGCGGCCAAGAAGACGGTAATAAATAAATCATGTTTTACTTCTCGTAAGATGTCAAGTAGCTAAAAAGCAAAAAATTCATAAATTTTTTCAACAAAATAAATAATGTTTGGAAATTATAGAGTTAGAACTTTCCCTAGCTTTTCCACAATTTGTCACCACATCAAACACATTAATTCTCTTTGATATTGTGAAATTAAACTCAAATAACCCTTATTTGATAACTCTTTATTTATCAATATTAAAAATATCATCAAGAACCTTTATGCATTATTAGCTCTAAATTTGGCCGTAAACACCATGCTCATAAAATAATTCCACAAAGTAACTTATTTTGATACTCTGCATCAGCAATGAATCTGGATGTAATCGAAAAATTTAATCAAATACTGAATAATATTCGCCCGTCGGAACGGAATTTAATTGAACGTAGTTTAACTCCATTTGTATCTAATCCTGATGCGTTTGAAATAATTGTTCGTCTGCTTGAAGGTCTAAATTCAGAACAGCTTGAAGTTGTTGCGTATCCATTTGACGGACCTCCGACTCTGGTACTAGGTGGAGCCGGAAGCGGTAAAACTTCTACACTGACAAGGCGACTTGCGTTTCTGGTACTCGCCGGAATTTCTCCCGAAAGAATATTCGCAGTGACTTTCACAAGAAAGGCCGCGCGTGAAATGACTGAACGCACTCGACAGCTCTTCTATTATCTTAGAGATTCCGCATCAGAACCTTACCGCACATGGTTGAATAACATATCAATGGAGCTCGAAAACGCTTGGATTACAACTTTTCACTCGGCAGGACTAAGAATTCTGCGTGATGATCCTTTCGGCATAGGAGCAAATCTTCTTCTAATCGGAAAAGGAGCTCATTCGCGAATTATCAACGAGGAGGAACGTAATTTAATTCTAAAAAACCTCGTTAAAAGTTATGAGAATGAAGAAGTCAGCGTTGAAGAGATCGGTTCATTAATTTCCAATGCAAAAGGCGCGTTCGTATATCCCGAAGGATTCCATTATATTGTTCGAACGAGAATCGAAGAGATTGCGGCGCTAGTTTACCCTGAATATCAAGCGGAGCTTGACCGCAGAAGTCTTTTGGATTTCGATGATTTAATATTTAAGGTCTATGAATTATTCGAGAAGCATCCGGAGATACTCGAACACTATCAGGACCGTTTTCAAACACTTCTGATCGATGAATATCAAGACATAAATCTGTCTCAATATCTGATTGGAATGATGCTGGCGAAAAAGCACCGAAAAATCATGGCTGTGGGCGACGATGATCAATCCATATATGGTTGGCGCGGAGCTGAAGTCACCAATTTAACAAGATTCATGGCAGATTATCCTGACGTCAGATTAACAAAACTCGTTAGAAACTATCGGTCCGACGCTACAATACTGAAGGCGGCCAATTCTATTTGGAAAGACAAACCCGAAGAGTTGAGAAAGGTTCTTATCTGTTCAAAAGCGGATGGGAACCGCAATTCAGAACCAATCCGAATTATATCTGCAGAGAACGAAGATGAAGAAGCAAGATTCATAGCAACGGAGATAATCGACTTACTCGGGCAAAGTTTTCCTTTGAATGAAATTGCGCTTCTCGTGCGATCACACTATCTTCTAGCTCCAATCGTCGCAGTTCTCGAAGAGTTCGACATTCCATGGGTTCAAGCCGGCTCAATAAAAAGCCTAGCTCGGCCAGAAGTATTAGCGATAGTTTCCATAATGGAAGTCATCGCATTGACCGCGCGCAGAATCTCAGTGCCTGGTGAATGGCACACTGGAGATCTCGAAGCTATAAATCACGCGCTGATGCAAGCGATAACATCTCCTTCATATAACTGTCCTTCGGAACTGCTTGAAGATTTGTTGCAGTTGCCCGATCCATCCAGTCTATTGCTCGACGACACTGCCAGAGCACAAAGCTCTCAAGTATTTGACAAGCGGCTTTCCTATACGATCGACCATATTTCATCAATTGTAAAAAGTTCTATGAGCAATAGCTCGATATGGAGACCGACGGCGCTCTTCGATTACATTTTCAAACTCGCAAATCCTCTCGATAATGACGATACAGAGAGTCCTTCATGGCGGGCTTTGAGGCGAATGCGTGAGCTTGCAGAGATCGCATCAGTCCGAAGAACAAATCAGCCTTTCGAATCGATTCTTCAATTTACCGAAGAGACCAGAGCCAGAGCTGGATTATTGCCTGACGAAGGAGAATCAACCGAAACCGATTCAAACTCAAAACCTGCTGTTCAGCTAATGACTCTTCATGCCGCCAAAGGTCTGGAATTCGAAGTAGTATTTCTGTCCGCTATGGAAGACGGAATAATTCCTGTTCGGCGCCGCAAAGACGACAGAAAAACAGACGATCTAGAATTTCGATACGGTGAAGAGAAGCGGCTCTTTTATGTCGGAGTTTCAAGAGCGCGAAAGCGGCTTTACATAACAATGTCTAGAAAACGCAAGAACGAATACTTAGAGCGAGAATCAAAGCCTTCACCTTTTATCGAACTTATTCCATCAGAGCTGACCGAAAAAAAGAAAATTTAATTCTTACGAAATGTTCCCAAAATAATTGCAAGAGGAAGCGAGACTCTAGCAATTATCAAAGTATTCATTGTCAAGGAAAGCACTGATAGAACTATCAAAGCGGTTGCAACAGAGTTTATATTTTGTTGTCGAACGAATCTGACAGCAAACGTTGCTATAAGCAAAATCAATCCAACAATTCCTGTTTCAGCATAAATCATAACGTAAAGCGATTCGTAAACGCTGGAAGGTCTAGAGCCTAAACCTGTTCCCCATAAAACCGGAGTCTCTTCAATAGCTATTTTCCAAGAATGAAATCTATCAACGTGCGGCCCGGAATAAATCGAATCCAGTTGAAGAGAGTCCATGTATCTAGCTTTCCAAATAGAAGGAGCCATAATAATCACTAACACAACTATAACAAGTGAAGCAAGACCGATTCTGGATTTTTCAGAGCAAAAAATGCGTATAGCACCGGCAAGAAGTCCAACCAAAGCAATTCTGGAGCCGGAAAAAAATACCGCAATAAATCCCGGTAAAAAAAGGATTGAAGAAAGATTTGCCAGAATTGCAATAGCTCCGGCAACATGATTAGCTTCTCCTTCAAAAAAACCTTCGTTGAAAGTTCTAATGTATTCATAATTATCCATGAAGTATCCGAAAAACGCCTCAAATAATGCCCAGAGGAGAAGAAATAAAACCGAAATTTTCGCGCTCAATAAAGTCTTGGAATAATTTTTATTCGAAGTTGCCGCCAAAGCATACACTGCACCGAATTCGATAAATCGTCCTAAAGTCAAAGCCATTCGGCCTCCGCCGCAATTTACTCCAATTATCAAAGAAAAAAATGAGACTACAGATACCCATAATAAAAATAATAAGCCTGCTTTTTCTTCAGGAAAAAGCTCTATGTTTTTTTTGCTAAGCCACTCAGGAATAAATGCCACCAAAAAAAACAAAATAAAAAGATCTCCCAATCTCACTGAATAAAAAATTTTTGGAGAAAATACGAATGTCAAAAGAAGCAGTGGAGAGCTCCATTCGAAAAGAAATTTATAGATTGTCTTCAAGCAGAGGAGATCATTTTTCAACAGGTCTAACCTCTAAAATAATTCCTTCCATTTTGTATCTATCAGTCCGAAAGGCAAAATTAGCTCCAGGAATCAATTGGGAATAATTAAACCATACTCTGCTTTCATCATCGACCCGAGCTTTAACTTTAAAGACTGCGACGGGATAAGCTGTTTCACCTCTATCCTCCATTCTCAAAAATGTCGCCGCATCTTTTTTTCCGATGCCAATTTCACTATCTCCAACTTTCGGAAGAGCAGAAAGCGGTTCGCGCCTCCACGGATTTGGCAATGCAACGTATGCGGTACGCTCCTCGCGTTTAGAAAGATCTGTAAGCAGATCAGAAACTGTATCCTCATGACAGGCTCTAAAGAGCAGGCCTGAAGCTACAGAAATGACTGCGGCTATCAAAGCAATATCCAATAACAAGAGAGGTTTTTTTAGCATAACAAATTATATTATTGCTTCTTTTTTCCAATCCTCAAACTCAAAATCATTTTCTTTTTGATAAATTTATGATGAAATTAATATATGAAGCGAAAAGTAAGAATAGTCGGAGATAAAGTGCTGAGAAAGGTTGCCGAACCCGTATCCAGAATTACACCTGATTTATCAAAATTAATATCCGACATGTTCGAAACCATGAAAGAGTCGAACGGGATTGGACTAGCCGCGCCGCAAGTTGGAGTTTCAAAGCGGGTCATAGTAATAAGCGTGCCAATGGAAGATGAAGGGGTGCACAAAGCCGCACTGATCAATCCCGAAATAGCTCAATACTCTGTCGAAGAGGATATATTAGAAGAAGGGTGTCTTTCAGTGCCTGGAGTAGTAGCAGAAGTCAAAAGGCCCGTTGCAATAAAAGTCCGCGCTATCGACGGAATCAAAAAGAAAAAGACAAATTTTGAAGCCGAGGGATTGCTAGCGAGATGCATTATGCACGAAATAGATCATCTCGACGGAAAACTTTTTATCGACAGAGCAGGTATTTCAGAAAAAGAAGCGGCTGAAATAATTTCGAAGAAAAAAGTAAAAAGCGAGAGCTAACATTTCTATCATCGAAAGGCATATATGAAGATAGCATTTGCCGGAACTCCTGAATTCAGCTCAAATCTATTGAAAGCTCTTCTTAAATCTCATTTTGAAATTGTCAGGGTTTACACTCAGCCTGCTCGGCCGAAAGGCAGAGGTTTATCAATTAGTCCCAGCGAAGTGGAAGTTGTCGCCAGAGAAAATAATTTATTGACGTACGCAACCGAGAGATGGGATTCAGTTGTCACAGAGGACCTGAAGAATTCAGGAGCCGAACTTCTTGTCACTGCGGCATACGGGCTTATCATTCCGAATGATGCTTTACGTGCGACGAAATTTGGAGCAATAAACGTTCACGCTTCTCTGCTTCCACAATGGCGCGGAGCTGCTCCAATTCAACGAGCAATCGAAGCAGGCGACACTTCAACCGGAATAACAATCTTCCAGCTCGATGAAGGTGTTGACACAGGTCCCATTTTTTCTTCGGTTTCTACCGAAATCAAACCTAATGAAACTGCAGTCGAGCTTATGCAAAGACTGGAAAAAATTGCGTGCGAACTTCTTCCCGAAACAATTCACAACATCTATAATGGAGAATTAATTTCAAAATCGCAAAATAGCGGAGAAGCAATTTATGCAAAAAAAATAA
This sequence comes from Candidatus Hydrogenedentes bacterium CG07_land_8_20_14_0_80_42_17, assembly GCA_002780065.1. GTDB lineage: Bacteria > UBA8481 > UBA8481 > UBA8481 > UBA8481 > UBA8481. The sequence continues at coordinate 11,971 of PEWQ01000070.1, read as the reverse complement.
AAAAAGAAGAAGGCAATATTGATTTTAATTTAAGCGCTTCAGAAATCCATAATAAGTTCCGAGCGTTTCAGCCATGGCCGGGAATAAGTGTAGGTGGAATTAAACTAATTTCGATCAGCATCTCCGAACAGAAATCCAAAGCAGGCGAGATAATTTCTCTAAATCCGCTGACTATTGGAACGTCAAACGGTTCAGTAATCATCGAAGAACTTCAAGCTCCAGGAAGAAAAAAGATTAAAGGAATCGAATATGCAAACGGCAAACATTTAAAAAAAGGCGATTTTTTTATATGATAGATATTCACACACACATACTACCGGGATTTGACGACGGAGCGCGCGATTTCGATGAAGCTCTAGCAATGCTTGCCGAAGCGGAAGCAGACGGAATCGGATGCATAGTCGGCACACCGCATTTTATTCCAGGAAGTTTTGCTCCTCACGGAAAAGAAGTAAAAGAGGCGTGCCATGAATTATCAGAGCGTGCGGCGGAGAATAAAATCTCTACAAAAATTAGTTGTGCTCATGAAATCAGAGCTGGAGCAGGTTTAATACCTCGAATAAAAAGTGGAGAAATACTTGCTTACGGAGACAAATCGAGGTATCTTTTGCTTGAGATGCCGCCGGTAGATATTCCTATCTGGATGGATCAAATGCTTTTTGAATTAGAACTTGAAGATATGACGCCAATAATAGCTCATCCTGAACGCAACAGAGGTGTGCACAAAAATCCAATGAGGCTCTATGAACTGATTCAGAAAGGATGTATGATACAGATTACCGCAAGCAGTCTGCTTGGATATTTTGGGGAAGCAACGAAGCTTTTAGCCGAAAAGCTATTGAGAAACGGGTTTGTTCATTTTGTAGCGTCAGACGCTCACGATTCAGAAGAGCGCAAACCTGAATTATCTAAAGCATATTTAAAAGTAGAAGAGTTGTGTGGAAAGGACAGCGCGGAAAAATTATTCAGAACTCATCCAAAGATGGCGTTAGCTGGAGAGAGCATAATAGTTCCGGAACCTATTCCAATCGAATCGGAACCAGAAGATTTTCTCAGCCGCATTTTCGGAATAAGGAAGGGTTAAAAGATGTGTGGAATAGTCGGATACATAGGCAATCGAGATTCTCTGCAGATATTGATTGAAGGTTTAAAGAGACTTGAATACAGAGGATATGACTCTGCCGGAGTTGCTCTAATAGACGATAACAAATTTTTCATCGTAAAATCAGTCGGAAAAATAAGCGAGCTGGAAAAACGAATTCCAACCTGTTCTATGAAAGGCAAGGCAGGAATAGCTCACACCAGATGGGCAACGCACGGAGCTCCCAGCGATATAAACGCACATCCTCACACAGACGAGAAGAAGCAACTAGCAGTTGTTCACAACGGAATCATCGAGAATCATGCATCACTTAGAAAACTTTTGGAGAAAGACGGGCATATATTTGTTTCCGAAACCGACACGGAAGTAATAGTTCACCTTATCGAAAAATTTTACAACGGCTCCAATTTGCCAAGTGCAGTTGGGCAGGCATTGAGAATGCTTCACGGAACTTTCGGAATTATTGCGGCTTCAGTCTCTGAACCCGACCTGCTTGTTGCCGCTCGAAATGGTTCGCCGCTTGTACTAGGCGTTGGTGAAAACGAATATTTTCTCGCCTCGGACGTAGCTCCAATCGTTCCTTACACCCGAGAAGTAATCTATTTCGAAGACAACGAAATGGTTGTAGTTGGGCGTGACGGCTACAAGACAATGACTTTAGACGCAGTTCCGGTAAACAAAGAGAGCTGCACAGTTGATTGGGATATAAGTTCAATCGAGAAGAGCGGCTTCGAACATTTCATGCTGAAAGAGATATTTGAACAGCCAGAGACCGTAGCGAACTCAATGCGCGGCAGAATGATACTTGCATCAGGAACATCGAGACTTCAAGGTTTGAACTTAAACTTAGAAAATCTTCGTTCAATCAAACGAGTAATAATTGCAGGATGCGGAACATCGTGGCATGCGGCTCTAGTCGGGGAATACATCATCGAAGAGCTTGCGAGAACGCCTGTAGAAGTGGAATACGCATCGGAGTTCCGATACAGAAATCCAATCATCGATGAGTCTACTGTTTTGTTTGTAATAAGCCAATCAGGCGAAACCGCCGATACATTAGCGGCATTACGCGAAGCAAAAGAAAAGAGCGGACTCGGACTTGGGATAGTTAATGTAGTAGGCTCCACAATCGCCAGAGAATCGATGGGCGGAGTTTACATACATGCGGGTCCTGAAATCGGAGTTGCCTCTACTAAAGCCTTCACCTCACAAATTACAGTATTGGCTCTTATCGGCATTTTGCTCGGGCGGCAGAGAGATCTTTCATCAACAGAAGGAAAAAAGATATTGAGAGGTTTACTCGACATTCCCGGAAAGATAAAAAGAATTTTGGCTACGAGCGATGAGATCAAAAAAATCGCAGACGAATATTGCAATACATCTAACTTTCTATATTTAGGAAGAGGAATAAATTTTCCAGTAGCGCTCGAAGGCGCTTTGAAGATGAAAGAAATAAGCTACATTCATGCTGAAGGGTATCCAGCATCTGAGATGAAGCACGGACCAATAGCTCTGATAGATGAGAACATGCCGGTTGTTGTAATTGCGACTAAAGACAGTGCGTATGAGAAGATCATTTCGAACATACAAGAAGTAAAGGCAAGAAAAGGCAAAGTAATCGCAATTGCAACAGAAGGCGACACAGAAATTTCCAAATATGCGGATCATATAATCGAAGTTCCGGCAACGCATCATCTTCTCTCACCTTTGCTAAATGTAATTCCGCTTCAACTGCTCGCTTATCACATTGCCGTAAAACGCGGTTGCAATGTGGATCAACCGAGAAATCTAGCTAAGTCGGTAACAGTAGAATGAACTCAAACAGACCGGACTGGAAAAAAGTCGAAAAAGAAAACGATAACAGAAACGAGCGCCGAGAATTCGGCAGGCGTGACCGAAATCAAAAGCGCAGCAGGCATGATAACCGTAGCAGAAACAATCGAGACAGATTTAGAAAACACAGTCGAGAGGATTATCTTTTTGGGGCGGAAAAGAAATCTGATACCCGTCCGAGCAGGGAGCGAATGATTCTCATTCGCGAAATCGAAAAGAAATTTGACCGGCTTGTAGCAGTTGACCCGCACGATGTATTCAAATTTGAAACTTCAAAAGGCGAATTGACCACAAGGCTGATAGACCTATTTGCGCCAATCGGCAGAGGGCAACGCGCAATGATTGTTGCTCCGCCGAAAACAGGAAAAACTATCATGCTTCAAAAAATCGCGCACGCGCTCAATGTAAATCATCCTGAAGTCAGAGTCATTGCTCTTCTTGTGGATGAGCGTCCCGAAGAGGTGACAGATTTTCGGCGCAGTGTTCCCGCGGAAGTTATAGCTTCTTGTTCCGACCAAACGGTCAATGAGCATGTTAAAGCTGTCGAAGACACATTTCTTGCCGCAAGACAATCGGCTCTGGAAGGAAAAGACGTAGTTATTCTGCTCGATTCTCTAACCAGACTTGCAAGGGCCTACAATCAGTTTACCGAATCTTCCGGAAAAACTTTAACAGGCGGGCTTGATTCTGCCGCAATGCAGAGACCCAGAAAATTCTTCGGCGCCGCCAGGAAGATCGATCAAGGCGGAAGTCTAACTGTAATCGCAACTGCGCTTATAGAGACAGGCAGTAGAATGGACGATATAATCTTTCAGGAGTTCAAAGGAACAGGCAATACTGAAATAGTCCTATCAAGAAAATTGGCTGAACAAAGAATGTTTCCTTCTTTGGATTTAATTCAAACAAGTACTCGAAGAGAAGAGAAGCTTTTCTCCATAGAGCGTCTGATGAAGATGCGTATTCTCAGGCGAGCTATCGGCTCACTTTCTCCTTATGATGCTATGGTTCTGCTTCTAGACAAAATAAATAAGTATGAAACAAATGATGATTTTCTGAAAACAATCCCGGTAAGATAAAAAGATAGTTAATACAAAAGACGAACCGCTAAAGAAGACGAAAAAATACGAACCGCTAATGAAGACGAAAAAATACGAACCACTAATGAACACTAATACACACTAATATTTTTAATAAATAATTAACCGGAACCGTGTAAGTCACATTTTTAAACTACGGAAATACAGAGAATTTTATCACGGAGTCACCGAGCCACGGAGATTTTTTAAATAATTTTTTATTTTTTTCCTTGTCTCCAGCCTATCTTCCAAAGAACGTGTGAAATAATTGAAAAATAAAAATTGGAAAAATGAAATTTTCAATTTGCACTTTCCAATTTGCAATTTTAAATATAATAACATACCAGATACCAAGACACTGAAATTTTTAAAATAATTTTTTATTTTATCTTTTTTTCCTTGTCTCCAGCCTATTTTTCAAAGAACGTGTGAAATAATTGAAAAATGAAAATTGGAAAAATGAAATTTTCAATTTGCACTTTCCAATTTGCAATTTCAAATATAATAACATACCAAGACACTGAGATTTTTTATCTATTTTTTTCTCCGTGTCTCAGCGCCTCTCTCTGCGGTTTCATTCAACATCGATTTGCATGACTCCGAAAATAATATTTCTTTTTTTATTTGTGTAAATTCATGTCCATTCGTGGTTTAATAATTTTTTCATTAGTAAGCATTCGTGGTGCATATGAACAATGAACGGTTAAATAATTTGCAGGGAAATATTATCGATGGAAGCGGACGAAAAATATTTTTTGGAAAGCTATCGATAGAAAACGGCAAAATAACTGATATCTCCGAAATATCAAGCGAAAGGCATGAATGTTCGGATTACATAGCGCCGGGATTCATAGATATCCATTCTCATGGAGATCATTTCCTTCTAATCGATCCGAGCGCAGCATCTAAAATTCAACAGGGAGTGACCACGGATGTAATTGGGAACTGCGGATATTCAGCGGCGCCAATTAATTCCAATATGAGAGAAAGACGAGGTAGAGGGCTGGAGCGATTCAAGCTCAAACCGAACTGGGAAAGTTTTGGAGATTATTTACAGCGGCTTGAAGAAGCTCAACCTGCTGTAAATGTGTGTGCTCTTGTAGGGCATGGAACTCTCCGGACTTACGCCGGCATTCCTGAAACAAGAGCCGCTACGCCGAAAGATAGATTATCGATTTTACATGCGGTCAAAAAAGCTCTTGAAGAAGGAGCATTCGGATTGTCGACCGGAACTTTTTACGTGCCGGGAAGCTCTGCGGATAAATTGGAGTTGCTCGACTCTCTTACACCAGTATCAGATATGAAGAGACTTTATGCGGCGCACATTCGAAACGAATCGGATTTTGTAGTGGAGTCGTTATACGAAGCAATAGATATAGCTCGAATAGTAAAAGTCAAGTTTCAGTATTCGCATATCAAAGCATGGGGATATCAAAACTGGAATAAAGCAAATAAAATTTTAGAACTAATTAAAAATGGAATCGAATCAGGAATAGACATCAGTACGGATTTATATCCTTACGATTCCGCGGCTACAGAACTCATTTCCGGAATGGGAGTTCAAAATATTAAATCCATCGATGAAATTAAAAATCACATCCAAGAATTATTGTCTAAAGATCCTTATTGGAATCACAGAATAAGAATTCTATCTTCAAAAGTAGAAAATTTTAGAGGTAAAAGACTATTTAATTTGAAAAATCCAGCAGAAGAAATCGCTCGGATACTAGAAGCCGACCCGCACACATCTGCGGCTTTCGAAGAATTGAGTTACAAAAATATCGACAAATTTATTTCCCAACATATAACAGCAATAGGTTCCGATTCATCGAATAGAAATATCGTGGGGCCGCTTTCTGAAGACTTTTCTCATCCTAGAGCATTCGGAACCTTTCCGAGATTTATCAGCAAATACACGGGAGAAGGAAAACTTTTGTCATTAGAGGAAGGAATTAGAAGAGTCACTTCTCTGCCGGCAGAAAGGCTAGGGCTAACTGACCGCGGATTGATAAAAATCGGAATGTCAGCCGATCTCGTAATCTTCGATCCTTCCAAAATAAAAGACAAAGCCACATTCCAGTATCCAAAAAAATTTCCAATTGGAATAAAAGAGGTTTGGGTCAACGGAAAAGTTGCTGTGCAAAACGGAATAATAAATGAAGTCAGAAACGGAAAAGTGCTTAGAGCATAATCCTTGCCGCTCGTAATATATCTTTCGTCAATCGCAAAAAACTATTCGACTCGATTACGGTTGGATAGGCTTCGCACGGTGTCCAGCAGTGAGGGCAATCGCCGTCAATTATTGACTGACGCAATTTTTCTTTTTGCAGAGAGGATAGTATCTCAATTAAATTGAAACCATTTTCTCGAAGATTTCCGATCGTTCTGGAGTCGGTTATGCATGGATAAACTTTACCTTGCGGCGAAACAAAAAGCGACGAGGTGAGCGCTTTGCAGGGCATTGGACATCTTCGAGTCTTCAGAAATTCAGGCAAGAGAGCGAGATATCGCCGCTCTAAAATAGATCTTACAAATTCTTTAGGGGGCCAAAATCTAACTTTGCAAGAAGGAATTTTTTCTGCCTGTTCGAAATCACGCCTTGAGTTGCCGTAATAATGCTCTGAAATCTGAGCGAGATTAATATGCAATTCCGATTCCTTAAAATCAGGAACACATCTTTTAATTTCACTTACAGTCTCTAAAATAAAATCTTCGTTTTCTTTTGTCAAAGTCATTCCTGCAACAGATTTAATGCCAAGCCGTCTTAACATTTTTAAAGTTTCCGCAGCACGAGACCACGAACCGGCTCTGCCGCGCATTTTGTCGTGAAGCTCAGTCGGACCGTCAATCGAAACTGTAATTGTCAGCTTATTTTTGAATTTTGTTTCAGCGAGCAAAGAAAGTTTATCTCCCAACCAGCCGTTAGTCGGAAGATGAATCGCAAATGGTTTTAAAATATTATAGGCGGCGGATATGATATCGAGCCAATCAGGTCTTGTGAGAATTTCTCCTCCGGTAAAATCAATCCACAAAAATTGCGGAGACTTTTTGAATACTTGAATCCATTCATCAAATGACAACTCATCAGAAGAATCTTTCTCCCAAATTCTGCAGAATCCGCATCTCAAATTACATCTGTATGTAAGACAAAAAGTTGCTTTCCATGGATAAACAACTGTTAACAATTTATTATTCATTTTGTTTCATTTTTTTACTTATCTATAATTCCTCAAATATTTTCTTACCTCATCATGCCTGCCGACTAATACCAGATAATATGCATCTTTTTCCGACTTTATTATTACACGTAATCTGATATTAACTCTTAATTCGTATTTATCATGATTAATCTTTTTGAAACCCAATCCAACAAAAATTTTTTTAGAAACAAGCATAAAGTTGAAACGCTTAAGGCTTTCTGTTGTTAGTTTTTTTTCTTGAGCAGAAAGTTTATTAAAAGAGCGTTCAAATGAAGGCAAAACCACTATTTTTTTCATTACTCAGGAAATCTTTTTAATATAGTTCAAAAAGTCCTTGCCGGCTCTTGTAACTTTGCCTTTCGTCTTTTCCTGCATCACGATTTTATCAATAGCCATAAGTTCTTTAGCAGTATATTTGGGTTCTACTTTTACAGGAATAAGTTTGATAAAATTTTCCGCTATGTCCACGGCAAAGAGTTCATTTGGTTTTAATTGCAGTCGCTTTACGATACTATTTGGTATCGTTAGCTGATTCTTTGCCTTTAATTTTGTAATAGTCATCTCCCTCATTAATCTCACCTCTAAACAATATATACAATTTAAATGAAAGTATATCAAGTTAGAATTTCTAACTTTACATCATAGACATTTCGCTACTAAGCGCCACGTGGCGCAAAAATCTCCTATCTTATAATTGCATATTGCTTAACTGCTTTTCCTCCGGGGCCTTCCATTACAATCATGTAAAGTCCTGATGCAGCATCGCGGCCGTGTTGATTCTTTAAATCCCACCTCGTCACCTGTCCTGTCGCTCCGCCAACATCCACCACTTGCAGATGACCATTCGCTGAAGTAGCGCCCAGCGACGAAGGATCAAGAGTTCCATCAAGAACTAGTTCTCCTGAGATTGTAAAGACTCTGAATCGCACCTGCCCTGTCGGAAGCTGATCGATCTTCATTCCGTATCTTGGATCAGAAGATAATAGATTTCCTGTCGGTCCGTCGCTCCGCCATGGATTCGGATAGAGCCTTGCATAAGCCACAGAACCTGTTCCAGGGAACCCTACGGTCAGTCCCCAAACTGAAAGATGATTCGTCTTCGCTCTCGCTTCCTGCGCCTCAGAATCAAATTCCGTTTCATTCAGTTCAACCCATTTGTCTCCGTCAAGATAAGCTATCTTCATAGCAAAGCCGCTTGAAGCCGGAATATGCAGAGTCAAATCTTTTGAAAAATTAGTGACGGGATTTCCATTAATATCTTCGGCAATAATCTCAATAACAGAGCCTTCAACATATTTTCGTCCTGATTGCCTTGCATAACTATTCGGACTTTCCAAATCTGAATCCGACTTGCTTCTATTGAATTGAATCCAAACAGGAACAGAAACTGCATTGTCCGGAACCGTCAGCGATACGCGTGTGGAACTGGTTTCATACTCGACGAATTGAGTTGTATCCGAAGGCTTCATCAGAACATAAGCAAGAGCTGAAGTCACTAATTGGCCGCCCTGATAAACCTCAATATTAACTTTGCGGCCGCCCGAAATATTAATCGGAATACTTTCCCAATAAACAAATCCGGCTGAATCAATAAGCGTCGGAGCAGTAGGCGCAACCAATACTGTATCCTGCAATGTTGTTAATTTAAGTCTATATGTCGAATCAGGCGATACAGTTTTTAAAATACTCGTCATAGATGTATCGATTGACAAAAACTTTTGACTTACTCTGCTTGCTCCGCATGCAATGACATAGGTTTCTCTTAGAGGTCTGTAAAGAACAAACAACGCCACACTGTCGAAGATATTTTCTTCACTGACATTAATCGAATATGCTCCGGCTGTATCCATTCTTACCGAATAAACTGCCGTAGTATAATCACCAGACACTTTTATTTCATTCAAAGGAACGGTTGTGCTTCCGATTTTTATAGATTGTCCTCCGGTCCATTCAGTCGGAGAACTTCCTCCCGAAAGCAATTGCAGTGTAATGTTAACGGTCTCTCCTGCCGGAACTTCCTTGACACTCTTCAGAGCAACTTCATTCCAAACCGGAGGATTGAATGTTCTGGAATCGGAAAAATCAGACCAACCTATCGCATTTGCAGTGCGAACTCTCCAGTATTTTCGACGCCAATCTGTCAGCCCTACAGCTATTCCATCTTCGTTCAGTCCTCTAAAAACAACTGAATCAGAGAATGTAGAATCAGTTGCCAACTGAAATTCAAAAGCTGACTGAGAGAGAGCCTGCGGAGAATTATGCTGCCACAAAAATTCGAGTTCATTCGCTCTGGTGACAATTTCGTTTACAGGCGAAAAAGTAATTGGAGTAGAAGGCAACGATGTTTGGAGCATAAAACTCGACGCATTAGAAACCGGTCCGAAATCCATGCCGAATGAAGCAGTCTTTACCCTCCAATATACTTTGGTCTCGCCTACAAAATAAAGGCTGTCATTTTGAGTCAAGGTATAATTTTGAGTATTTCCTAAAATATCTTTTGTTCGCCAGATCGATCCGAATGAAGAATCAGTAGAAATTTCAATTCGAGCCGCGCTCTGCCCGTAACCGTTAGGATCTCTGTGAGTCCACTTGAAAGAAGGATAATGCGAATTGATAATCGAACTGTCTTGAGGATCAGTCAAGATCGGAGTTTGTGCAATAGAAATAACTCTGAATGATCTGGACGCAGACCACAAGCCTTGTCCGTAACCGTCACGAGTTGCAATTCTCCAGAAATATGTATCGCCTGACAAACCATTGATATCAACGACAGAATTCAATGAAGTGTAAGCCTCATTCAAAATCATCTGGCTGAACCCTAAATCCCTTGCTACTTGCAAAGCAAATCCTTCCTGAGAATCTCCGTCCGGATCAGAATGCAACCATTTCAGAATAATATTACGTTCAGTCGTTTCTGTTCCGTCTAAAGGCTCAAGCAAAGACGGCGCTGATGGAGGATTGAAGTTTGCCGCAAACGAACCTATGACCGATTCTCCAAAGTTTCTGCTTACACTCGCAGTCATTACTTGAACAAAAATAGTCTCGTTGCCGGAGATGTTGTCGAAAAATACAGAAGAGATATTGAGGCTGTTCGTTGAAGTGTCTAAAATTATATCGGCAAATTTATTATCAAATAACGAATCGAGAGCCAACAGAATTCTGCAAGCAGTTTGAGGACGCGAATCAGGATCGGAATGTGTCCATGAAATTAAAGCTGACGGTGCCGTTATTCTTGCAGGCAAAATAAGACTGCTTGGAGCAAACGGTCTCGTATTGATTGTAAGTCTTCTTGATAACGACCAGTCTCCAAATCCATTCGAATCTGAAGTGCGGACTCTCCACCAATATGTTCCGTCTTCCAGCGGCTCCAATGCAACTCTACTTCCAGAAGTATCCGTTGCTAACGAGTATTTCTCAGTCGTAAACGAACTATCATTTGAAAGAACTATTTGAAAACCTTTTTGTGGATTCCCGTCTATGTCATTGTGAAGCCAGTAGAACTCTACAGCGTTAGTTCGAGTTTCTAAAGAATCATCAGGAAGCAATAAAGTCGGAGCAGAAGGATAATGTATTTTCGTAAAGAAGAAAGAATCTCCTTCACTCCAAGCACCAAATGCTCCTTCAACAGCGCTCGTTCGAACTCTCCAGTAAAGCCTGCTGTCGCCTGCTGGAAGCGGTGATACAAGGGCAACTGTGCTTTCAGATGTATTTCGTTCTTCGCTCAATAAAGTTGATGTAAAATTAGAGTTGATACTAATTTCCAACTTAAAGGCAATCTGCGGACGATTTTGAGGATCATTGTGAATCCACGAAAATGTCGGGAAGAAACTCGTCATAGTTTCTCCGTCTGTCGGAGAAAGCAGTGTCGGACGATTTGGATGTTGAGGGGCATAACCAATTCCATAAGTCGAAAAGTGATTTGTTGTAAATGTGAGTTTTCCTAAAGCGCCTAATTGGTCGGTCGGATCAACTGTTGCATGATAATCCTCCCATGCGCCTGAAGAAGAATTATACCAATAAACTCGCATCTGGTATTCATCAGGTGAACCGTTAGTAATTCCTGCAGAGGCAAGATCTGCAGCATCGTAATAAAGTATAACCGTAATCGAGTCATCAAAAATCTGTCCGTTCGGGAAGAGATTACGCGCGTTGCCGGTCAAAGCAATCGAGTCAGGATTTGGATTTGAAGGAGCTCCACTGGGTTTGGCAATTTGAATTTTTACGGAGCCTGACAATAAATCTCCCTCGTCAACAATTGCAGTCACTCTTCCGTCTTCAAAAAGTATTCCTCCATCCGTATTTACCTGAGTCACTCCGTCGATATCGAGAACGTTGAGTTTGACCGAAGAGTTTATCGAATCATAAGAAACGTACGCGGCTCGAGCTTTAGCTCCAGGTGAAAACGCGGCTGAATGATCGTTAAATCCTCCACTGTTATTAATGAGCGAAGTAGGTTTATTCGGAGTAAACCACGTATCGGAGACATAGATAGCTTCAACATCGAAATCAGTATATTGATATGCCGCCTCAGGCGCCGCATGATAAAACCACATCAAGATATAATTGAAATTACCTTTAATATCGCGCGACCATGAGAGGCATCTTCCTCCTGTATCCCATGAAAGATTCCATGCAACCATTGAATCAGGTCTGTTCACGCGTCTGCATGTTGTTCCATTGATGCCTGTATATTTTCCGTAATCCGCAGTATCGACCTCGAGAAGAATAAGAATCTCGCTTCGTTTGTTCTTTAAAAGATC
>PEWQ01000182.1:5199-5297 GCA_002780065.1 Candidatus Hydrogenedentes bacterium CG07_land_8_20_14_0_80_42_17 | reverse complement strand
AGTTGGCAGGCCTTTAGGTCAAGAAGGGTTTACAGAAAAACTAGAAAAGATGACAGGCAGGATATTAAAACCACAGAAACCGGGAAGAAATAAAACTA
>PEWQ01000182.1:0-5115 GCA_002780065.1 Candidatus Hydrogenedentes bacterium CG07_land_8_20_14_0_80_42_17 | reverse complement strand
TTTTTTTCCGTCTAAAATGGACTTCAAGGTATGCCACGCCAGCCCTGCGCATTTTACTCGAGAAGGATATTCAGAGACTTGAGCAAAAACCAGAAGCTTGCCGAACCGTTCAGAATCAATTTTTGCACCCAGCGGCCGCGTAATTAACTCATGAAATTTCTCGAACCATTCCAGAGCAGATTTCTTATCGAGCCCTTTAATTATTGTTGTCATGATCGAAGCAGAAGACTTGGAAATAGCACAGCCTGATCCCTCGAATCCAATATCTGCGATCAGCTCACCATCCATCTTGATGTAAATCGTCATTCTGTCTCCGCAAAGCGGATTGAATCCTTCAAGACTCTCTGCTCCTTCAATCTTTCTAAAGTTTCTAGGACTCCTGTTGTGATCGAGAATCGTCTCTTGATATAAATCCCTCATTTCATCTGTAAAGTTTATCATCGTTCAAACACCTTTTTTACAACCTTCAAAGTCTCCGCCAAAACGTCAAGTTCTTCCGGCATATTGTATAATGCAATTGACGCGCGCGCGGTTGCAGGCACTCCCATTCTTTGCATTACAGGCTGAGTGCAATGGTGCCCTGTCCTGATCGCAATTCCGTGTCTGTCGAGAATCGTTCCGATATCGTGAGGATGAATTCCATCCATAACAAAAGAAAGAACTCCTGCCTTGTTCGCCGCAGTTCCGATCAGCTTCAATCCGGCAATCTCCGTCAATAGCCGAGTTCCATGAGCAAGTAAAGACTTCTCGTGTTGCATGATCCAATCCCAGCCGATGGATTCTAGATACTCCAGGCTTGCTCCTAATCCAATTCCACCTGCAATGTTCGGAGTGCCCGCTTCGAACTTGTATGGAATATCCGCGAATAAAGTCTTTTCAAAGGTCACGGATTTTATCATATCGCCGCCACCCTGCCACGGCGGCATTTCCTCGAGCAATTTCGACTTTCCGTAAAGCACACCCACTCCCGTAGGTCCGTACGATTTATGTCCTGAGAATACCAAAAAATCGCAATCAAATTTTGTCACATCAATCGGTTCGTGAGCGACTGCCTGCGCCGCATCGACAAGAAATGGAATTCCTTTTTCGTGAGCCATTTTTATCATCTCAGAAATCGGATTCCTTGTTCCAAGCGAATTCGAGATCCAGACAATCGAAACAATTTTTGTTTTTTCCGTGAGAAGTTTTTCGTATTCGTCCAATAAAAGCTCGCCGCGGTCATTCATCGGAATCACCTTCAGCCGCGCGCCTTTCTTCTCGCAAAGCATCTGCCAAGGAACAATGTTCGAGTGATGCTCCATCGCAGAGATCAAAATCTCGTCGCCTTCCTTGACTCTCATATCGCCAAATGTCTTCGCAACAAGATTTATCGCTTCCGTGGCTCCGCGCGTAAACACTATCTCCTGCTCGCTCTTCGCATGCAAAAGACGCTTCACTTGGCCTCGAGCCTTTTCGTAAGCAAACGTCGCTTTCTCGCTGAGGTAATGCACTCCGCGATGTATGTTCGAATTATCCATGGAATAAAACTGAACCAGAGTATCGATCACTGCCCGCGGCTTATGAGTAGTTGCGGCATTGTCGAGATATACTAAAGGTCTTCCTCTAACAAGCTGATGCAATGCCGGAAAATCGTTTCTCAACTTATTCAATTTTTCTCTGCTCGTAGTGTCGTTCATATTTACTCCCTAACGGTATCCAACCAATCAGAAACATCTTTTTCTAATCTCATCTTCAAATCTTCCGATTCGCAATCTTCGAGTATCTCATTTATGAATCCTTTCGTCAGCATCTGTCTTGCGGTTTTTTCAGAAATGCCTCGGGACGTAAGATAGAAAAGCGCGTTCTCATCTATATGCCCGACTGTTGAGCCGTGTGAACATTTTACATCATCTGCAAATATTTCGAGCTGAGGCTTCACATCGATAGAAGCACGATCCGAAAGAATCAGATTCTTCGAGGTCTGCCTCGCATCGGTCTTTTGCGCCTCGCGATGAACATAAATCTTTCCGTTGAATACTCCTCGGCCGCGCTCCGCAACTATTCCCTTGTAAAGCTGACGGCTCTGACAATTCGGCTTTAAATGTTCGAGCATCGTGTGGTTGTCGATAAGCTCGTCTCCCTTCACTAAAAATATTCCATTCATTTTGCAAACGGCTCCGTCGCCGTCCAGTAAGACCGACATCGTGTTTCTTACGAAATCGGAATTCATCGTCACAGTCCTCACATTGAAACAGGATTTTTCCGCCTGTCTAACTTTTAAAATAGATATACTTTTTTGAGCAAATAACTTCGTCTGAATGCGATTCCATATAATTGAAGAAGATGGCTTGAGAATAACATCTATCTTGGATGTTGAGAGCGTATTCGCGGGAAGCCCCGCCATCTGCTCTTCAATGACCGTAGCCTCACTTCCTTCTTCTGCAACGAATAGCACCCTTGGAAATGAAAGTCCGTTTCTTACACTTCCGGCAATTCGAATTAAAATCGGGTTCGCAAGCTTCGTGCCGCGCTTTAATCTAACGCAAACACAATTAGAAAATAGAATCGAGTTCAATAGCTCGAATGAATCGTTCGAGTCAAACTCGTCTTCTAAATCTTCTCTAAAAACTTCCGAAATATCATTCGTTATCTCGACGCCATCTAATGGCTCATCGCCAAACGAAACTAAAGTTTTCGAATAATCAACAAGAAAAGGAATCTTCCATAAAGGCTCCATATTCGTGAACCGCCATTCCTCATCTCTTTTTGAGGGGAAACCTTGTTTCGAGAGTTTCGCCGCAGTCTCGATTCTGCGCTCGAATAGCCACGGATAATTTTTTTGAATCATTACCGAATTTTTTTCGAAATGATTCTCAAATTCAGTCAGCCACGAATTTCTGTCAGGCATTTACTTTCACCTTTCGGAGTCCGAAACGAAAGCCGCAGGCTTTAGCCTGCGTACTATCATAATCATAATTCATCATCGCTCGACTCTTAATTCCTTTTCGATCCAGTCATAGCCTTTCTCTTCAAGAAGCCCCGCAAGCTCAAAGCCTCCGGATTTCACTATCCTACCGTCAGCCATCACGTGAACGAAATCAGGAGTCACGTAATCCAATAAGCGCTTGTAGTGCGTCACCAAAACAAAAGCATTGTCTTTGCGCCGAAGCTTGTTGATGCCTTCAGCAACGATCCTCAAAGAATCGATGTCCAGTCCCGAATCGGTTTCGTCCAGAATTCCAAGTTGAGGATCAAGCACTGCCATCTGAAGTATCTCGTTCCGCTTCTTCTCTCCGCCGGAAAATCCGTCATTCACCGAACGCGACATGAACTCATCTTCCATCTCCACGAGCTTCATCTTATTCTTTAATAACTCCATGAACTCCATCGGATCGAGTTCCGATTCGCCTCTGCTCTTATGCAATTCGTTGTATGCAGTGCGCAAAAAGAACGCATTGCCGACGCCCGGAATATCGACAGGATATTGAAACGCCAAAAAAAGCCCCATTCGAGCGCGCGACTCCGGCTTCAATTCAAAAATATTTGTTTCCTGAAATAATGCCGTTCCCGATGTCACAGTGTATGCAGGATGCCCAGCAAGCGTCTGAGCGAATGTACTCTTCCCCGAGCCATTCGGTCCCATAATTGCGTGGACTTCGCCAGGCTTTACTTCTAGATTCACACCTTTTAATATCTCTGTCCCAGCGATCGAAACGTGCAATTCATTTACCTCTAACATTTTTTCTCCTTTTTTCACCCCACACTTCCTTCGAGACTGACAGAAAGAAGTTTCTGAGCTTCAACAGCGAATTCCATCGGAAGATTCCTGAAGACCT
Source organism: Candidatus Hydrogenedentes bacterium CG07_land_8_20_14_0_80_42_17 (assembly GCA_002780065.1). Lineage (GTDB taxonomy): Bacteria > UBA8481 > UBA8481 > UBA8481 > UBA8481 > UBA8481. Next base: position 1,300 of record PEWQ01000182.1, on the reverse strand, counting down.
CTTTGCAAAATCCCGATACCACGAGCGAAACAGCGTCTTCCATACCGATTCCGCGCTGAGCGCAATAGAAGAGCTGATCCTCGCTTATCTTCGAAGTGCTTGCTTCGTGCTCGATAATAGCGGAACTATTTTTTACGTCGATATATGGGAAAGTATGCGCTCCGCATTTGTCTCCAATCAAAAGTGAATCACACTGAGAATGGTTGCGGCAGCGCATTGCCCGAGGTAAAATCTTTACAAGTCCTCTATACGAATTATTGCTTCTGCCGGCGGATATTCCCTTTGACACAATTGTCGAGCGCGTATCCGACCCTATATGAATCATCTTCGTCCCGGTATCAGCCTGCTGACGTTTGTTCGTCACCGCAACGGAATAAAATTCGCCGACTGATCTGTCTCCCTGCAGAATGACGCTGGGATATTTCCATGTTATCGCGGAACCGGTCTCGACCTGAGTCCACGAGATGCGTGAATCGGCAAAGCACTTTCCGCGCTTCGTGACGAAATTAAATATTCCGCCTCTGCCCTCTTCATCGCCGGGATACCAATTCTGAACTGTCGAGTATTTTATCGTTGCACCTTCGAGCGCAATCAATTCAACCACAGCGGCATGGAGCTGATTTTCGTCGCGCATCGGAGCGGTGCAACCCTCGAGATAGCTCACTGAACTGCCCTTATCTGCGATTAAGAGTGTTCTTTCAAACTGGCCGATGCCTGCGGCATTGATTCTGAAATAAGTAGAAAGCTCCATCGGGCATTTCACTCCGGGCGGAATATAGCAAAATGATCCGTCAGAAAACACAGCCGAGTTCAGAGCCGCAAAAAAATTATCCGCTTGAGGAACTACCGAGCCTAGATATTTTTTGACAAGGTCCGAATGATTTTTTACAGCATCGGAGAAAGAGCAGAAAATTATTCCGCGCTCCTCCAGCTCTTTCTTAAAAGTAGTCGCAACCGAGACACTATCGAAGACAGCGTCCACTGCAACTCCAGAAAGTCGTTTCTGCTCTTCGATCGGAATTCCGAGTTTTTCATAAGCGCGAATAAGTTTCGGATCGATTTCATTTAGACTGGAATGAGAATTCCTTTTTGGCGATGCAAAATAACTTATTGATTGATAATCGATAGGATTGTAATGAATGTTCGGCCAGTTATGAGGCTCTTCCATTTTGAGCCAATGCCTATATGCATCGAGTCTCCACACAAGCATAAAATCAGGTTCGTTCTTCTTTTGCGAAATCGTTCGAACGACATCTTCATTGAGCCCAGGCGGAAGAATATCCTGCTCGATCTCGGTCAC
>PEWQ01000137.1:3150-20952 GCA_002780065.1 Candidatus Hydrogenedentes bacterium CG07_land_8_20_14_0_80_42_17 | reverse complement strand
CGCCCTCGCCTGTGCAAGCGACGCATTCTTATTATGCACGTATCATGCACGCACGGGGGGGGCGTGCGTGCCTCCAGATGCTGAATTATGTCAAAATCTCCATTCGACTCTCGCTCCGCCGCCTACAGTAAAGAAGTCGTTCTTTGTTTCGAGTTTATCCTGAAGCCAAGAGCCTGAGCTCGATGCGGTAAAATCAAGATTAGACGATATTCTGTATCCGAGCGAAAGATTCAGACCGTAATTATTCTGTTCAGAAGTTTTCTTTCCTCCAACCTCATTTTGTCTGAACGTAGTATTAATTCCACCGCTCAGTTGGACTCTGCGATTCAAGTCTGAAACTTTTCCTATTCCAGGCAGAGATACCATCGCCGGTATCTTTGCAATATCGAAGAAATAAGTAAAATTCATCGATGGTGTGAGTGATTTTGCAATACTTCGATTCGAAGGTGCATTCGAAGTAATCGATGTTGATTGATTGTAAGCCATAGAGAAAGTTGTATTGAGCGCGTCTGTCCATTGCGCATTCCAATTCATCGAAGGCGAAAAAGTATTTGTTCTGCTCGCCGCATTTTCTGTTCTGCCGTAACTTATTGCGCCTGTGATGTATGAAGACCTGAACTTTATGAATGAATTAGGAAATGCCTGCATATAATCCATTCGCATATTTAATGCGCCCATTATTCCGTCGGTAATCGAAATAGTTGAAAGCGAAGCAACTTCATTTCTGGTAATATTTGCCGAATATGATGTTTGCAACCAGCTAAATGTCTTGATGCCTCCGCTAAAGTTATGCGAATTATTTGTAGAGGCGCTTGATCTGTTGGCAGTAACACCTTCTGCTCCAAATCCAACTCTCTTCGCGGACCCCCAAGGAAAGAGCCGCTCTCCAACATAATCGCCAAGGACATCGCTCAAAGTTGTGCCGGTATTCAGAGCCCTGTAAGTCGCTACCGAAGAGAGATTATAGCTATATCTTATCGACAAGAATGAAAGCAGTCTGGTCCATGCTGAGGGGTTGAGTCCGACAGTGATATTAAAGTTTCCACCAAGATTAATATCTTTGTTCCTTCCTCCAAATGTCGCTCGATTAAATAATTCAGAATAATTTGCTGAAGTCGAAATACCAGGCGAAATACCAAACTTAGTCGGAAGATTTAAAGAGGCATTTGCTCGATGACTCCTATTCGTAATTCCTTTCCATGCTTCGGAAGCGATTAATGTTTGCTGTTCCAACCAACCCATATTGTAATCATAAGAGAGACTCAAAGGTTCAATGGGCTTTGAATTCACGCTCGCGTTTACATTTTGATTATCACGCCTTGAAGTGACAATTGAATTTAGTCCTGAAGACGGAGCATTAACTGTTTTAGAACGCGCCTGAGCGAAAGAGTAAGCCGAATTTACATACAGAGATTTTCCCGTAGGAATTATGCCGAAAAGTTTTCTTGGAAATGAAAAAGAATAAGCGGTATTTGCATTAAAAGTTGAATTGCGATTCGAATAATCCTCGAGCCGATAATCGCGTTCCGCAGTAGTCAAACCGTAATTAACGCTGATAGACGGCAATTTCCAAACTTGTAAAGTTGCTCCGTAAGTTTGCTGTTCGGATGCTAATTTTCCGAGGTCCGAAGCAAGCACATTTTCAACTCGATCCGGGTCCACTATCGTGGCCGTTTGCGACCAGCTTCCTGTAAGAGGAAGAAGAATTTGCCATGCCGCAGGTAATAATCTGTGCAGATTCAAAGTTGCTGTAAGACTCTTCGATGTTGCGGAGCGCTCAACATTTGCTCCAACTTGAGGATCGTTTATTATTCCGACACCTCGATATTTTCCGGGAACATCTCTCCATGTTCCGGACAGCGACCACAAATCGCTCCAACCCGATGAGAACGATGCCTTCTGAGCAGTTGCCGTCTGAACAATGGGTTCGGCTGAATAAATATCGTCGAGCCAAATCTCTCCGGAATCAGCGGCAGTCGAACTTACTCTCAACCAAATCTGATTGATTTGCGAAACGGAAGGGCTTCTCAATAACCACGGCTCGCCGAAAATATGTATCGTATAAATTGAGGATGGAGTTAAAACTAATTCAGTGTCCATTGCTCCGAGCACATTTGCTATTACTGCCTGACGAATCGGATCCAATTCCACATCGATACGTTCCCAAATTGGAGTTTGAGCCGCTCCGGCAAGGCCTCCTATGTCAGAACCCAAAGTGACTCGTTTGCTGATCTCGATATAATTTTTATCATCAGAAGCCAAAATCAAAGAAAAAGTTTCACTCTTCGCATCGCCTGCCATAAAAAACGAAAGACGTCGGTAATCACTTAAGTTGATCGGTTTTGCAAAACTCTGTTTTACCGTAGAAGAATCATTAACTCCCAAGCTCCATCTGCTTCCCAATGATTGTTCTTTTTTCTTATCAGGATCGTCTTTCAATTCGGTTCTCGCAGGGATCGTATAATTCGCGTCGTTCTCGTTGTTGCGAGGCATCAAAACAATCTTCGAATCAGAAGAGGAACCTGTAAACCTATTTCCTCTGAATGAAAGCTGGTCCATGAAAAAAGATGCCGAAGAATCTTGACCGGGAGTTCGCTCGAAGACAAGCCTGACATGTTTGATTACGTTTGTGTTTGCGGCGCCGACTGGATTTCGCGAGCGCCAAGGAACTCGGAATAATGTCCAAAGAGTTCCATCGGAGCCTGTAAAGACCTTACGCTCAATGTCAGCCGAAGTGTTAAGTTCACCAAGCCGATAAAATGCTTCAGCTTGATCCAGCTTAAAATTATTGTTCATGTCTTCGGTGGTCATTGTTCCGTCGTTGGAGCCAAAATTTAAAATACCTCTAACAGGATGATTGAAGTTTATTCCATTGTCTTCGTTAGTATTCAATACTCCGTTGTTTTCTCCGACGTCTCCTGTATTCGCAACGCCGTCCAGCCCGTTATCTTCACTATCAAGTATTCCGTCTCCATCTGCATCCTCGGAGATTACTCCGACATCGACGTAAGTTTTGACAGTTGCCGGTAAGCCTGAAACATAAAATTCCATAGACGTCATATTTTCAAAATTGATTGCGGCAGGCGAAAGCGATTGGCGTATTGCAACCCAAGTTTCAGTTGCGTCGAAAGAAAGATCCAGCTGCAGTGAAGATTGTTTTTCTTCGCTGGACAGCGCACTAGTTGTCTTATGCCCGAAATTATCTTTAAGCGAAATGGAATAAATGCCTCTCGAATTTTGAGCTCCACCGGTAAAAAGTCCGGCAGTGTCAGAAAGAGGTGCAGAAGCCGGTTGCCATGAAGTTCTTCCGAATCCGGCTGAGACTATATCCTCTATCGCTTCGAAATCTTCTACCACTGCGGCGCCGAAAGTATTCGGAGTATGTGATGTCCACGCCCATTCTCCGCCAATATTAAATGTAAAATTATCTTTCAATTTTCGAACGAACGAATGCTCGTCTCCGCGATCCAGCCAATCCAAAATTAATGATGCCGCCTGAAGTTGAGCATCCAGCTCGACAATAGCATTCTTATCAGGTTTATCTTCAAATATATTTGGAACAACTTGAGCATCTGCCGACATGTCGTAAAGAAGTGTCGTTCCAAATCTCAATCGGGGACTTACCTCAACATCCAACCGTGTTCCCATCAGCGTCCGCTCAAATTGCCCGCCAAAAGGCAAATACTCATAATCCACTCGAATCTTTGAGTCAGGTTTCAATACGGCTTTATTAAGGAATGTAATTATTCCTGCTTCATAATCGATGAAGTAATCTGCATCTCTAGTCATCTTCTGACCGTCAACCGTGACGATATCCGAATTCTTAATTATGTCGAAACCAAGCGTAAAAATCTCTTGAGGCTGATCCGAAGAATACTCAATATGAATTATGTATTTGTAATCAATATCAGTTAAATTGTCGCTGGTATAGATTGCGGAATTATCGATATCGGCATTGCCTGTTTTTGCAAACGGAGCAGTGTCCAAGGCTTTTATTACTCCGAAATCGTAATCAATTAATTCGATATCAACTTTATCGTCGCCGTCACGGTCGAAACCGAAAAGTTTAAGATACGTCGTAGGAACGCCGTTTACTGTAGTCTGCTTGAATCCTAATTTGTCACGAATCTCGAATATTAAATTCGGGTCGTTCTTTTTTATTCTTTGCCTGGAAAGCTTGTAACGATTTCTCAATTCATGAATGCGAAACACTTCTCTAGCTACAGGCGTATCTGTAGAAACGCGAATCAATCGATTTGGTATAACGCTTCCGTAACTGACCGCCTGTCCGGAATATTGAACGGCAATGTAATCATTCGGCCCGACTCCTACCATGATTTCTAATTCACCTGTTGTCTGGTTCAATACAAAATCTTGCCCCGCAATAAGTTCATTCCAATTTCCACTATAGCTGTAGCCGGCTGTAGGACCTGCTCCAGCGGCAATAAACTGGACTGTGCCCTGATCGTTCGCTCCGTTTCCGTCGTCGCGATAAACCTTCACATCTTTTATTGGCAGTTGAGTGACATCAGGCTCTATCAAATAGTATCTGTCTTGAGCAAACTGCTTGTCTTGAAATTCTTCCGGAGGCACTCGCTCACCGGTCAGAGTAAACTCTTTCGAGGCTGACACACCTTTTGTTTGAGAGCCGACTAATTGCAATGAAACTCGATCAGCCTTTAGCCACCCGAAATTCAAATCGGTGACATTGAAGATCCCTTTTGCTCCGAACAGACTCTTATTGTAGAAAGCAAATTCGCTTCCCGGCAATGAAACCGAAATGTCTCCAAACTCGAAATCATATTGATAAGTTCCCCAGCTTGCTTTGTGCGGCACTCCGACAAAATCCACTCCGATTGAACGATTGTTAACAGAGTTCACTCCGCGCTGAGTATCATCATAACGAATATTCACGTTGATATGATCCTGATCCTCACGACCTACTCTGCCGAGAACCTCGACCTGTAGTTCCTGATTCAGATTGAAGCTGGACTGAGTGTTTCCGGCGTCGCGAGTTGCATCTGTGTTTGTATAGTGAGTTACTCTGTAATTGACATCGACAACTTTTCGACCTCGTATCGTCAACGTAGAAGGTAAAGGCCCGCCGATTTCGAGATCGAAAAATCCTCGGCGCACTTGATTTGACGTGTCCTTTCCGGGAATTGGCGGCGGCGCTAAAGCGACAGCATCTCCGGAAAGTTGCGGCAATTCGGGAGAAAGTATCGGACCTGCATCAAGAGCATTCAAAATATCTGTCTCAGTTCGAGGTTCCTCACCGAATGCTTTAGCAAGAGTATTTCTTATTTCCAATTCCCTCTTTGCATAAGAAGAGCGAACCTTTGATTCCAATTGCAAAGCTTTATCAGCGGCGGATATGGAATTTTCTCCTGCGCGTCGAGCTTCATTGATTTTGCCTGATGCAGAACTGCTGAATGAAGTTTTGCGCCATACCTCGGCGGTCTGTCTCCATACTCCGGCGCTTTTCAAATCTTCGAGTTCATCAGAATTCAAAAGCCAATTCGGAGGCAGAACCGGTCGAGGAGGAATATCAGGAGGCACATAACCCGGAATTGGATTAACTACAACGGGCTGTTCAGGAGTATTTAGAGCTAAAGGCATTGTATCGGCAGAAACGGTTGGCTTCAATTGAACTGCATCTTCGTCCGGAGGATAAGTTTTTGCTTTGAACCACATTTCATTAAGATCGGGACGAATCTCACGAATTCTCGATCTCACTTCATCTGCTTTCATTCTTGCTATTCTGGCTTTTCCCGGCTCTCCTGTCCGTTCCCACGCTCGAGCAGTTAGTTCCCATGATTGAGCCACCTCTGCCCAGCGCGATACCAAGTCTGATTTTAATTCATCAGAAATCGGCATATCGATCAAAGTCTTTCGCTTTTCGTTAAGTCGCAAAGTCAATTGATCAAGCTGAGTTTCCAATTCGATGATTCTTTGCAATGCGGAGGAAGACCTGGAAAATGCTTGTTCAGCCGCTGAATCTTTGCCCTCGCGTCTTAATGCCAGAGCCGCTTCTCTCCAGCTAACTGCATTTCGCCGCCACGCGGAAAGCTCCTGAGTGATACCATCAATTGCAGTCTCAATTTCATTGACTCTTTGCAAATCGCCAACTGCTTCGATTCGCTTGCTCTTTCCCTCTCGCTCCCAAGCTATTGCCGCTTCAGTCCACGCTTCGCGTGCGGCGGAGATATTCCCTTCGTCTTGATATTTTTTTGCTAGATCTTCCCAGCCCTGAGCAGTTTCACTCCACGCAACATTTGTATCGGCTGAGACATTAAATGCAAAAATAAATAATAAAATAATAGCAATATTAATTTTTAAAAAACTAAAACTTGGTCTTGTCATCTTTTCCATTTGCCGTATACGCTTTATCCATGAAGACACTCGATAGATACATAGCTCGATTCGTACTCCATGGGTTCCTGTCTACCCTCGGTATAATCGGAGGTGTTCTCATACTCAATCGATTTTATCGCATAATAGAGCTTGCTGTCACTCGTTCATTGGATTTATCACAAATTTTTTCTCTTATTGGCTGGATGTTTCCAATAATACTATTTCATGCTGTTCCAATAGCTGCCATTGCCGGAACTCTTCTTGCATTCGGCAGATTGACTGCCGGTTCGGAAATTTGCGCAATGCTGGCGGCCGGCGCAAGCCGCATTCGTCTTGCATTATTCCCGATTCTTTTTTCACTGATTCTTCTCGCAGTGGCTTTATTCAATAATCTCGTTTTGATGCCTAAAGCTTATGTTCAATTCGATAGTGCAGGTTTTGGAGTAGGCATAGATCCGATAAAAGGATTGAAGCCAGGAATAGTCGAAAGAATATCGGGCAGGCATATTGCTATAGGAGATATTTCTCCGGAAGCTCAAAAATTCCAAAAACTTTTTTCCATCATTCCGTCTCCTCTTTCAAAAGGAAATGAACGTTTGCTTATTCTTTCATCAAAAGGATCATGGTCGATCAGTGGAAATACCATTATTCTAAACCTTATTGACGGTTCGATTAGAAATCTTTCGCCGCTGAATAGCGGAAGAATTTTGAAGTTTGAAAATTATTTACTTCGTATTCCTCTTCCGTCAGATGCTTCTCCGGATCCAAAACGGAGACCTGCATCTTTTCTTATTTCTTCAAACGAAAAAGAATATCAGGCAGAATTATGGCGAAGAATTCTTTCAGCTCTGATAATTCCTATATTTATCATTACTTCTATTCCTTTGGTTGCATCCACACATTTTGCCGGGCGAAAAGAGCATGCGCGCGGAGCAGTACTTTATTCTGCGCTCTTATATTTTCTTTATTGGCTGATTTATTTTCTATCCGACGCAATGGTGGACAAATATGGCTATCAGCTTATCTGGCTCCTTCTGCCGCATTTAATTATATCATTTCTATCGCTGTGCCTATGGACTATGAGAAGATGAAAATAATTCATCGATTCGTACTATCCAGTTATTTGTTTTCTTTCTTCTCATTTTTCGTATTCTTCGTAGGCTTTTTTGTTCTTGTAGAGCTCTTTGAATTGAAAAACAATTACGATCTTTCTACCGAATCACTTCAAAATCTTTTTAATTACATCATGGCTAGAATACCATTTTTAGCCTATGTATCAGCTCCAGTCGCCATAATTCTTTCTACAATATTTGTTATTGCCTCTAGAGCTCACCTCTCAGAAATTATTGCGTCTCAAGCCGGAGGAATTTCTCTTCTGGATTACGGCAAAGGAATTGTCGCTTTTACAGTTTCTATTTCGTTGCTGCTGATGCTCGGAGCTGAATTTATTGTTCCTGAGTATTCAGATAAAGCGGATTTCATTCGAAAGGTTCTGATTCAGAAAAAAGCTCCACCAAAGATTGAAATATACGATTTTGTTTTTTTTGAAAACGAAAAATATATCTTTGCAGATTACTTTTCTCCTGATGAAAAAATAATGGATTCAGTTTCTATAATTTTCCCAGACACTGCAGGCTCGTCAGTTATGAATATCAGCTTCTATGACCGAATTAAATATGCCGATGGAATAGGATGGCTCAGTTCAAACAGAACAGAAGCAATAAATATTTCTCCACCAAAGGCAATCGAACTGACTGTTTCGTCTCAAGGACTTAAAATTATTTTGAATAAGTCGATAGAAACAATAAAACTTTCTGATTTATTCAAAGAGGTTTATGAATTGAAAGAGATTCTTCAAACTAATCCGTCACTGGATAAAATGCGGACTGAGATCGAAATTAGAAGAGCAAAAATACAATCCAAACTTGCATTTCCAATCTCGATTCCATTCATTGCGATTTTTTGCATAGGAATTGGAGCACGAATTGGAAGGCGAAAAGGATTGGGGTTTGCCATAGGATCAGCGCTTGTTTGCACGCTTTTATACATGATCATTCTTCAATCAACAATAAGACTTAGCGAACTCGCCGCAGGCCTCCCTGAGTTCCATAAGATTGCAGTTTTTATTCCATGGATCATGCCTCTTATTATTGCCTTCATGGCAATGAACTCGATTAGAAGTCCAATGCCCCGTTGGCTGAGAATCATGATTGGAATGTGATAGAATCGTTCATCTTACTAACTTAGTCTTTACTCTATCCACATTATTGCCAAATACGCTATTGCCGAGCATAACGCGGTAAATGGTATTGTAAAAATCCATGCAAGAAGTATTTTTCGAACGGTAATCCATCTTACGTTGTAAATATTCTCAACCGTTCCTACCCCCATGATCGAGCCTGCGATAACATGAGTCGTAGAGACAGGGATTCCAAAATGAGATGTTGCAATGAGAATAACAGCCGATGAAGTCTCGGCGCAGAAACCTTCCATAGGCCCTACCTTTGTAATACTTGTTCCCATCGTCTTTACTATGCGCCAGCCCCCAAGTAACGTTCCAATTGCAATTGACGCATGACAACTGAAAATAACCCATGTCTGAACGCTGAATTCTTTTGTCAATCCTCCAACAAACATTGCCAAAGCAATAATTCCCATAGTTTTCTGAGCATCGTTTATTCCATGTCCATAGCTGCAAAAAAAAGCGGAAGCAAGCTGAAGTCTTTTAAAAATAGCGGTTGCAGTTTTCGGTACGCTCTTTCGAAAAAACATCAGCACAATCACAGTAAATATCACAGCGCCAATCAAGCCAAGCGCGGGAGCAATAAAAATAAAAGCAAATATTTTTAATACACTTCCTATTATAATCGATTTAAATCCATGAGATGCAACGCCTGCTCCGATAAGTCCGCCGATTAATGCATGACTGCTTGAGGTAGGCAGTCCATAATACCATGTTATTATATTCCATATTACCGCGCCTAATAGAGTCGCAAATAACAAAGAAAGAGTGACATTATCGACAGCTACAACACCTTTACCGATCATTTTTGCTACTGCAACTCCGCCTGTAAAAAAACCGATAAAATTCGCAGAGGCGGCAAGTATAACAGCTTGCATTGGAGTAAGTGTTTTCGAGACAACTACAGTGGCAATTGAATTTGCAGAATCATGAAACCCGTTAAGAAAATCAAATATTAAAGCTATAATAATTATTATTACGGTTGCGCTATAAGTATCGAACATTAATCAGCCGACTTTTACCATCATGCCTCGAACAAATTTTCCGATGTAATCAACAACGTCAACTATCTCTTCAAGCTGTTCGTAAACCTCTTTGAGCTTAATTATTTCAACTGGATTATATTTTCCTGTAAAAAGTTCTGCCATGCTGGAATGAAAAAGATGGTCGGCTTTATTTTCGATTTCATGCATCTTTTTAACCTTTTCTTCAATGGGCCCTTTCTTCTTCAGAGCATCAATCAATTCTCCTAATACTGTTACTATTTCAATTATGATGCCTGCAAAATTACAAACATTTTTCGGAACCGTATGAATATTGTATACCTCGAATTTCTGTGAAATACAGTTCAGAATATCCAGAGCCCTATCTATATTGATTGTCATTGTGTGAATGTCTTCTCGGTCCAGCGGAGTAATAAAAGTTTTATGTAGTTCGACTATGATATTATGTTCGAGGTCATCACCGCGACCCTCACATGTTTTTATCTCGGTGAGCCTCATCTTCACTTCGTAGTCTTCCATTGAATCAATACTGATGACAAGGTTTTTGAAAATATTAGCGCTTTCAAGCAGTAAATCGGTCATTTGATGCATTAGATCAAAAAACTTTGTTTCTCTAGGCAAAAGCAAATCTAGAATATTAATCTTCATATTTTATGACCCCTTGTAATTTTGTTGGAATTTTTTTAAACAAACGGAGGAAATACTATTTTATTTTTCAAGCATTACAAGAGAAAAAATTTTAAGATATTTGCAAATGACGATATAAGCCTATCGCCTTTTCTAATGTTTCCTTGATAAGAACTCTGCCTGCGATTCGATTTCAGCACGCACTAACGATGCCATCTTTTCATCAACTTCAGGTCGTTCGAGTTTATCTGCTTTCTTTAACACCTCATCCAGACTGGCCAGTAATGTGTTAAATCCACTCGTCTTTGCAATAAATTCATCAGCTCCTACATCCAAGCCCATCTGCCGCTCCTCAGCATCAATAAAGACTGCCGAAAACATTATGACTGGAAGATATCTTAACTCAGGATCGTGTCGAACATATCTGCATGCCTGAAATCCATCAACAATCGGCATTAGAAGATCCAATATCATCGCATCAGGTCTGACGTCTCTTGCGGTATGAATTGCCTCCCAACCGTTTGACGCCGATATTACTTCGTAGCCTTCACCCTCGAGCCAAAAACCAAGTATATCGCGCATGTCGTCATCATCTTCGACAAGCAATATCTTTTTACTTTTTTCGTTCGAAGGCAACTCTTGTTCCCTCATAATTTTCCCCACCCTTACAATCATTAATATTTCACACTAATTTAATTTAATTATGCTCGTATTATTTTGCAAATTCAATAGCGAACTTGGTGTTTTTATTCACACAAGAGTTAATTTCAATTATCTCAATAGTTCAGATACTGTCACTATTTCATATCCTCGAGCCTGAATAAGGTCAATCAGAAGAGGAAGAGCCTTAATTGTATCGATATGCGTGTCATGCAAAAGTATTATGGCGCCGGGTGAAAGATTGTCTGCTATGTACTTCCAAATTTTTTTTCTTCCCGGCCTTTGCCAATCCATCGGATCGATTGACCACATCACTACTGTTTGAATATCAGTCGAAGCTAAAGAACGCACAGCAGGAAAATCAATGCCGCCGCCCGGAGGTCGATAGAGAATCGGTCTATAGCCGCAAGCTGATTCGATTATGCGCTGAGTCAACTCAACATCTTGTTGTAAAGCTGAATTGGAAAGATGCGCGGCATTTAAATGTGAATAGCTATGATTGCCGATCTCATGTCCTTCATCGAGCATGCGCTTCAAAACTCGTCTTCCTTCCGCTCCGGAATTTTTGACGCGCTGACCAACCTCAAAAAATGTTGCGCGCGCTCCCGCATCTTTCAGAACATCCAGAATCATATCGTCATTTGACGGAGTAGGCCCGTCATCGAAAGTAATCGCAATCTTGTTCGAAGACGCAGATCCTGCCCAAATAACTCTGACATCTCTCGGAGTTGCTGAAATCGAATTTACAAAAATCAAAGTTAAACAAAAAATTGCAATATAGGAGATAAATTTATAATTCATTTGGTAACCAAAAGCTCAATGTCATTGCGAGAAGCGTAATTCTTTTTGTCATAGCGGCGGAGCAATCTCTTAAACATCACAGATTGCTTTGCACCTTCGGTGCTGGCAATGACAGCATTAATACACATTTTCATCTTGGAGCGGATGCAAGTTCTTTCAAATTAAAAGTAGCCTCGACCGCACTCGAATCTATTCTTACCGCTGTTTCGTATTCACGTATCGCTTCTTCGCGCAGTCCTCTCGCGGCAAAGATATTTCCGAGTTGAGTGTGTGCGCCGGCATGATTCGGATTTAATCGTATTGCAACCCTCAAAGCATCAACTGCGGAATCATAAGAACGCAGTCTCGCCTCAACAACTCCGAGGTTATAGTATGCATCTGCATTTCTCGGGTCGGACGCAACTGCCTGCCTGAATGCCTTCAGCGTCGCATCTAAATCGCCTTTTCGATCCAGAATGAGGCCTTGAACAAGATATGCTCTGGCCTTCTGAGAGCCGTTCAAAGCGGTGCTGATAGCTCTTTGGGAAAATTCTTGAGCGAGATCATTTTTTTCCAATCTCGCTTCTAGCTGAGCAATCCTTATCAGAATTTCAAAATCATCTCCGCCATTTTTTAACGCCGCGTCATAAGCGCCGACAGAAGCGGAAAGCATATCAGCCTCAAAATATGCGTCCCCAAGAGCCGCTGCATATCGCGCATCAGTCGGCTTCAATTCCGTTGCCTTTAGAAATGCTTCAACAGCGCCTTTTTTATCTCCAAGTTTTCTCAAAATAAGTCCTAGATTGTAAAAAGTTCTGGGGTCTTTAGGATCGCCTGCTCGATATTCTTTTGCGGCATCTTCCAGCCTTCCCATTGCTTCGTAGCAAAGTCCAAGATTGACGTGAGCGCGAAGCGCGTCCTGTCCGCCAAGTTCCACAACTTTTCTAAAACGTTCAGCAGCCTCAGGCACTTTTCCGGATTCCATCAAAATAAATCCTGTAGTGAAAAGGGGAGCAGAAGCAGATGTATCGATCTCTAAACCTTTATTGTATGCATCGAATGATTCTCGCTTCTGACCGTTCATGTAATAAGCACTACCCAATCCAAACCATGCCGCCGCATCGCGCGGAGAAATTTCGAGCGCTCGGCGAAATGCAATGGCCGCATCCTGCGGCATTCCTGATTTTGCTAGAGCCACACCTTCATTGAACCTGTAGTCCATATTACTCGAACTAAGTTCAGCCGCTTCTTTGAATGCGCTTGCCGCCGCACCAAAGAATCCTCTGTTGTATCTTGTAATCCCTAGGAAAGCAGTTGCACGGGCTTTATTGTCGCCGCTTAAACCTGCTCTTGCTTTATCGAACTGCTCCTCCGCAGAAGCTAGATCATTCATCCTGTAGTAGCAAAGACCAAGATTAAACCTTATCTCAAAATTGTTCGGATCGATCTCCAAAGCCTGAAGAAATGTCTTTTTCGCTGATTCAAAGTTTTTTGAAGAGAGATAAGCATTTCCTAAATTCTGCAAAATGCCGACGTTGGCGCCATCGAGCGTAGCGGCTTTTGCAAGGTGCTGAATCGCTTCTTGGATTCTTCCCATTTTATAGATCGACATTCCGAGATGATGCTCAGCCAAAGGATTCGTAGGATCCAATGCCTCAACTTTTCTGAAATAAGTTTCAGCAAGCGAATAATTTCCACTCATCGAATAAATTATTCCGATCTGCATGAACGCTCTGATTCCATAAGCACCTTGCGGATCGATATCTAACACGGACTTGAAAGCCGAAATAGCAGAAGGAGTATCGTTTTGATGAAACTTTAAAAGTCCTAAATTGTATCTCAAACGCAATGTTTCTCTGGTTTGAACAGACAGTCCTGAAAGCTTTTCTTCAGAAGGCAAAGGAATCTCTTCAGAACCTGCAAGCAGAGATTCAATTGCATCGCTATGCGGTTCTCTAGGTTCGTTTCCCGACTTGCCCCCAATCATATTTAAAAGATTCGGTGAAATTATTTTTGTTAATTGTTCTGAAACTCCGCTCTTAGAATTTCCAGACTGAAGATTATTTTGATTTGTTAAAATCCATTTTACGACAAAACCGCCGGCAACAAGCAGAGCAAGAAGCGCTGTTATTCCAATCCAATGCGCTATCGACAATTTATTTTTCATGCACAGCCACCCGGATTTTTCTTATCTTTATCTTCCAATACAACTTCACTCATGTTCTTCTGGTAAATAGCATCCAGAACTCCATTGACGAATTTAGGACTTTCCTCTCCTCCATAAATCTTCGCCAATTCAACAGCTTCGTCAATCACAATCTCAATAGGCAAAATCACTCCGTCTTCTTCAGGATGCGTAAACTCAAATATCGCCATCCGGAGTATAGCACGTTCTATTCTTCCTATCCTAATCAACGACCAGTTCGCTCCGGCATTCTCGATCTTTTCATCAAGCATTTTTCGCTCAGCAATCACGCCGGCAACAAGATGCTTAACATATTTTTGTATTTGAGATTTATTGTTTCTTTGCTCCGAAAAGGGCAGCACAAAGCCAAGTTGAGTCTCTTTATCTTTCCTGTTTCCGAATATCGAATAGAAAAGTTCTATCTGGTCATCTACACTACTAACAAATTCATCTTCGAGATAAAAAGAAGAAAAGATTAGTGAAAACGCTATCCTGCGCGCTTCATGCCGCATCATGTTTCATTCTCATTTCCAATCTTTGCTTTGCGCTTATCAACTGCAGAAGCGCCTTAGCGGCTTCAGCGCCTTTATTTCCCATAGCCCCGCCCGCTCGTTCAATTGCCTGTCCGACATTGTCGGCCGTCAATATACCGAATGTAATTATTTTTCCCTTTGCCGAAAGCTCAGTCAATCCGATTGTCACTGCCTGACAGATATAATCGAAATGAGGAGTATCGCCGCGAATCACTGCTCCTAGAGCAACTACTCCATCGAATCCGCGCTCGAACGCAATAGCTGACGCGGCTGTAATTTCAAACGCGCCTGCTACTTCAATTACAGTCACTTCTCCTATATCGTGCAGTTCGCTCAAAGCACCCTCAAGCAGTTTTGCCGTCACAAACTCATTTGTCTTGGAGACAACGACAGCAACTCGAGGAAGCCGTTCCGAACACATTATCGTTCCCAATTCTATCTTTAGGTCCTTCATTTTCGCTCTTTCTTCTCTGCCATAATTTCGATCAGATGCCCGAGCTTATCACGTTTAGTTTCCAGATAACGCTGATTCTCTTTTTTTACAAATTGTCCGATATCAATCCGTTCAGCTACAGTTAAACCATAAGCAGAGAGTCCTATAATTTTTCGAGGATTATTCGTAATTAGCTTAATTCGCGTCAGACCGAGTTTTACGAGTATCTGCGCCCCAATTCCGTAATCGCGTAGATCGGGCGCAAAGCCGAGCTCCTGATTTGCTTCAACCGTATCTAAACCCTTCTCTTGGAGTTCGTATGCCTTCAGCTTATTTTTTAAGCCGATTCCTCGGCCCTCCTGACGCATGTAGAGTATTACTCCTGAACCCTCTTTAACAATGAGCCGCATCGAGGACTCGAGCTGTTCACCGCAATCACATCTCGATGAATGAAATATGTCTCCTGTCAAACATTCAGAATGAACTCTAACCAGCACAGGTTCCGAAATTTTCAATTCGCCGTGAACCAATGCGAGGTGAATTTCTCCGGTAAGAATTTCTTCATAAGCTGTCATCTTGAATTCGCCGTATCTTGTCGGCAACCGAATCTCCGAAATTTTAGAGACAAGTTCTTTGGTTCGGCGGAGATATGCAATTAAATCCTGAATTGTAAGAATTTTTAAATCATAAAGTTTGGAAAATTTTTCAAGGTCGGGCATCCTTGCCATTGTTCCGTCGTCATTGAGAATTTCACATATTACTCCAATCGGCCGCAATCCTGCGAGTACGGCTAAATCAACAGATGCTTCGGTATGGCCTGCGCGGCGCAAGACTCCGCCTTTCTTTGCAATCAAAGGAAAGATATGGCCCGGTCTCACAAAATCCTGAGGCTTCGAATCAGGATTTGAAAGAGCTCGAATTGTCTTTGTCCTGTCCGCAACAGAAATTCCGGTTGTTGTTTCCTGAGCCGCGTCGACCGAGATTGTAAATGCCGTTCCGAGCGGATCCGTTCCTTCGTTCACCATAGGAACTAATTCCAACTTTTTTGCAATCTCTTCCGCCATAGGAACGCATATCAAACCGCGCCCGTTTTTTGCCATAAAATTAATTGCTGATTCAGTAACCTTTTCGCCTGCAATTATCAGATCGCCTTCGTTTTCCCGATCCTCGTCATCAACTACGATAAGCATCTTTCCTTGCCGCAGTTCTTCTATCGCTTCAATCACATTACACAAATGCGATGATTTAGAATTTTTGTGAACCATTTTTTTCAATCCTTTCGGTTTAATTCAGCAAGATACCGAGCAATCAAATCGTATTCTATATTCACTATAGAATCATTTCCGAGTAATCCTAAATTCGTTCGTTCAAGAGTTGCCGGTATCAATGCAATATCTACAACTCCGCCGCCGGAATTTCGATTCCACGATGCTACCGTGAGCGATACTCCATTGACGGCTATTGAACCTTTTTCAGCTACAAGGCCTTTAGCATCTGATTTCAGTTCAAGTGACAGCGTGGCAAAATCTCCTTCATATTTCATTCCAAGAACACGAGCCACAGTATCTACGTGACCAGTCACAAAGTGTCCACCCATTTTGTCTCCGACACATAACGATGATTCCAAATTTACTTTTGCGCCTTCCTTATATCCTTCCGCAATTGTTCTCGAAAGAGTTTCCGGTGAAAGATCGAATTCTAAATCTTCTCTGTCAACAGATACAACTGTCAGACAGCATCCGTCAATTGCAACAGAATCTCCGAGAAAGAATTGAGGAGCAATTTTAGGAGCTCTGAGTTTGAAACGGATTCCTCCTGAAATTTTTTTCTTTTCTAATATGGTTCCAGTCTCAGCGACTATGCCTGTAAACATCAATTAAAGAATCCTCCTTGAAAATTTCGCGCGCAAAATACGAAATAATTATATCCGCTCCGGCTCTTCTTATCGACAATAACGTCTCGGCGACCGCATCATAAGAAAGCCAGTTTTTTTCTATTGCCGCCTTCAGCATGCTGTATTCGCCTGAGACATTGTAAGCCGCAACCGGAAGAATAAATTCATCTCTGACCATTCGAATGATATCAAGATATGCTAAAGCAGGTTTGACCATAACAATGTCGGCTCCTTCCTCAATATCAAGCTCGACCTCGCGAAGAGCTTCTCTCGAATTCATCGGCGACATTTGATATGTCTTTCGGTCGCCTGACTTTGGAGGACTTTCAGCGGCGTCTCTAAAAGGTCCGTAAAAACTCGATGCGTACTTTGCGCTGTACGCCATTATAGTCGTATCAATAAATCCTGATTGATCCAATTTTTCTCTTATTGCTCCGACCACACCGTCCATCATTCCGGACGGAGCGACTACATCCGCTCCAGCCTCAGCATAGGCAGTAGCAATGCGCGCATGAAGAAGAAGAGCTTTGTCATTATCAACAGTTATTTCGCCGAGCTTTGTCTCTGTCAGAGGTCCGCAATGGCCATGATCGGTATATTCGCACATGCAGACATCTGCCATAGTAACAACTTCGGGATAATATTTTTTTATAGCGCGCAAAGCCGCTGGCACCGGTCCTCTACTGTCCCATGCAGAACTTCCTTCACTGTTTTTTTTATCCGGAAGTCCAAAAAGTAATACTGCTCTCAAACCGTTCTTGACGGGTTCTTCCATATCAGCAATCAAACGGTCAACTGTGAACTGAGAAATCCCCGGCATCGATTTAATCGGCACTTCAGAATTTGAGCCTGTGCGCACAAAATACGGAAGAACAAAATTTTCTGCAGTAAGCCGAGTCTCACCTGTAATTTCTCTGAGCGTCCGGCTCATTCTCAGCCGGCGCGGACGAAGACTAATATTTTTCATACGAATAGAATAATGAGCAATAACGAATCTGTAAAGATATTCAAATCTTGGAGCTGCACAGTCGAGTAATGCATGCAATCAAAAGACAAAAGACAAAATACAACTTTTTGGCCAGCCTGAGAA
>PEWQ01000137.1:0-3047 GCA_002780065.1 Candidatus Hydrogenedentes bacterium CG07_land_8_20_14_0_80_42_17 | reverse complement strand
TTCGAAGGGCGAACACATAGGTTCGAAGGGCGAACACATAGGTTCGCCCCTACACATTTGTTTCGTGAAGACCGAAAAAATCCATCTGCTTTTCCTAATAATAATACTTGCGTTTTTTACACGGCTTTATGGAATGGATTGGGGCATCGTGCATTATGAAGTGCAAAATCTTTCCGAAGGCGTTCGTGGAACTGTCTATACGTTCATGCCGGACGAGAAGGAATTTCTCGGTTGCTATAGAGCTTTGGCAGACAGCTACGGCAAATTTGCGGGAGCTGTTCCTTTCACTCCTGATTTTGAAACAATAAAAAATTTGGCGCTCGGTTTCATTGAAGGAAAAATCACCTTTGCTCCGGTCATGCCGACTACAGCAACGCCCTTGATGACTTATTTGGTTTTCTTCTTTTCAGTTCCATTTGTAGGAATTAAATATCTCCTTAGTTGTTATACTGTTCTGAATACGAATGCCGTTTTTTACGATTCGCTGCTTGTGGGAAGATTTCTGACGTCATTCTTCGATGTCCTTTCAATTCTTGCCGTGTATGAAATAATGAAACTGCTGGAAATAAAAAAATCTGTGTCGTACGCAATATGCGCAATATTTGCGCTCATGCCTGCTCATATAATCGTATCTCACCTCTTATCCTACAATTCCCTCGTAACTCTTCTTGAATTGCTTACTCTGCATTCAATAATGTCTTTTTCAAAAGAGAATAATCCGCACGTTTTTTTTAGAGGAGCTATATTTGCAGGATTGGCTCTAAGCGCAAAATTCAGCGCAGTGACACTGCTTCCGCTTTTTGCAATCGTGCCGTTCCTACTGCCTGAATTTCGAATGAATATTAAAAATGCACTTAAGTTAATTGCAAAAGCTTATGCAATTATTTTCTTTTCTTGGCTGATAATTATTTTGTACGGAGTTCTAACTCAATCATCACTCATCATCGAGTCTCTTGTAATGTATTTTCAAAATCTTGTTTCAAAGCCGGGATTAGCACTTGTTTATCCCAAAACAATTCTTCTGAAAAATTATTTTTTCAATACTTTGCCGACAGGTTTCTCATGGTCAGTTTACATCACGTTGATCTTTTCAGCGCTCTGGCTGATATTTTCACAAAACTCACCGCGGAGCAAAACACATCTAATCTTCTACGGCTACACATTACTATGGATTCTAGGTTCTGCTAATTCGTCATTGGCAATGCTGACTCGTCTTCTAAGTGTTTTCACTCTATTATTGATTTGTATCGCAATATTTTTGGATCGAGTTTCTCTGCGGTGGATATTTGTTGCAATTATCCTAATAGACCTCTCTGTAAATTCTTTTATACTTTTGCGTTTTTATAGCTCTCCTGATATTCGATTCACTGCATCGGAATGGATAGAAAAGAATATCCCTGTGAATTCAACGATCGGTTTTCATTATGACTTCCCTTATTGGTATCATCCTGTTTCCATCTTCACTGATTTTCATTGGAATAAAGAAAAGCACTTTCGTTACATTCCTTTAGCGCTCATAGTAGATTCAGACACAAAGATCGATTATCTGATAACCACCAAGGCAGAGATGGAGAAAGCCGTCAACGTAAACAAAATATCAAACGAAGAATATTCGCAGAGGATAATGAACGCAGATTTGAAATTAATTAAAACTTTTTCGCCGAATCTCAGTTTATGGTTTTGGAAAATAAAACATGAAAGTAATGATATGTTTTTGAATAATATTTTCGTTTCAGATATTTATATCTATAAGACTATCTCGTCTTTGAGTCCAACCATGCTAAAACGTCAAGCCTCAGATCCATTATCTGTTGAAGAATAATTCCGCCGATGAGCAGAGACAATCCGAGCATCAGGAGCATCACTCCGCCGGCGCTTACACTTGCATTAATAATAACCGTCCTAATTGTCCATAGAATCCCCAATACTAATAAAAGCAGAGAAGGCCACAATGTTATACGCAACGGTTTCCAAAGCATTAACCGGAAAAGCATGACAACAAATTTATTCCCGTCTTTATACCAAGATATATTGCTTGTTCCAAATTTTCGAGAGATGCCTTCGTATAAAAGAAAACCGACACGATACCCGCCAAGGATAAAAGAAATAGTAGAGGTCAAAGGAAAAGAGAATCCATCCGGATATAGCCTATGGAATCGTCTAAACAAATCTGTTCTTCCGATGCGATAGCCGGACGTAATGTCAGGAATTTTTACTTTAAAAAGAAACGAAGCAAAGGCTGATAGAAATTTATTTGAAATCGTTCTCGGAGTGCCGCCGCCGCTAGATTTGAAATCACGAGCAGCAATCGTCAAATCCAAATGCTCGTTCACAACCTGATTCAGCATTTTAGGAATCAAAGCCGGAGGATGCTGACCGTCTGCATCGAGCACCGCTGTCCATTTTCCTTTCACTGCCGCTAATCCGGTCTTGACAGCCGCCCCATTTCCGCTTCGTGTAGTATGCGATATAACCCTCAGCCGTTTATCCTTCAAAGAATATTCTCTGACAATATCCGGAGTTGAATCTGTAGATGCGTCATCAACTACCAATATTTCATCTATCTCGGAAATTTTACTCAATTCATTAATAACCGCCAATAAGCTCTCGGCTTCATTCAGCGCAGGTATTACAACAGACAACGTTTCAGTTTGCATTCAGACCTCTCATAGAATTCCATTACGTAAATCATAATTGTGTCTGGTTGCCCAGTCAACGAGGCTTAAAATTGTCCATAGCCTTCTACCATGATTTGCCTTTCCGCTTATATGTTCGTTCCAAAGCTTCAATACAGGAATCGGATTCATTCCAATACTTTGCAGAGGTTCTCGCTTGAAAAGTCTTTGAGCCGGTTCGATTTTATTTTCTTTCAGCCAAACCGGAATTGGAGCAGTAAAGCCTGATTTAGGAGCTGAAACAATTTCTTTAGGCAATCGAATCTTAGCAACTTCTCTAAGCAATAATTTTGTCTTAGATCTATTCAAAATTAAATTGCCATTAACTTTTTCGGAAATTCGCAACAGAGCCAAGTCCAGCAAAGGGACGCG
>PEWQ01000154.1 GCA_002780065.1 Candidatus Hydrogenedentes bacterium CG07_land_8_20_14_0_80_42_17 | reverse complement strand
AATGAACGCGATCAAGATAGAAATCGAGCTCGCTCTGTGTTGATTCCAACTACTGCAACTGATGGCTATATTCTTTATCACGTTTATGGAGATTCTTCAGTAATTGGATATCAGGGTCCTGATACTGATGTGCTCACAACTGAAAATCCGTATCTCACTAATTACGGCGGTTGGGTGACAATGGCCGGGCTAAACGTGCCGGCCGACACTTTTGCTCGAGTTTCAAACGGTTCTCCTGATACTTATTTCGGCAATATGGATGGAACCAATGCTTACGGATTAGATGTGCTCCAGACAGGCGACTCTTCATTCCAGCTTTCATGGACGTTCAATATAGGCGGCGCTGAAATATTTGTTCCGTCAGTCATGGGCGCCAACACTTATATTGGAACACAAACTCTCAAAGGTTCACCGCAATACGGATTCCGCATCTGGCGCTCGGATTCACCTGCGCAAGCCGGATTTTCAGGGTTGGCATTTAACGACATTACTACACTCGTAACCAATGGCGGCGATACAAACTATGCTGACGACGATAATAATTCCTTCAATGTGACTAACTGTATTGACACATCGATGCCTGACACTGTCAGCACATTTTATTATTGCGTGACTTGGTACAATGCATATCAATATCTGAATAACGATACAACTCGTCAGGACTTCAGCGGTGGAAACGATTCAATTACACGAGGCCCCGCGATTCGAGTCTTCTTCATCGTAGAGCATTTCAACGACGAAGTTGTATTTCCTGACGGACGCACAACAGGACGGGTTTATCTCACACCTTACATTGACGGTGTAAGAAGGCCTGATCTTCGAATGCCTGCGACAGCAGTAAAAATCAAGCGTAACATCGGTTGATCCTCTAAGGTTGTAATTTTGTGTTCGGGCGCTGTAGAAGATTACAGCGCCCGGCATTTTTTCTTTTCAATGGGGAGGGATGAAGAACAAAAACAGAAATTTTTCGACCGGTGGAAATAAATATGCTTTTAACAGTCAATATGAAATTGATGCGTTTTATGATTTATTTATCGTTTCTATTATTTATATTGCCTGCTCCGTCAATTATTGCATTGCCGGTCCAAAAACCATTTGCAGATTTTCCAAAAGCAATTCTCTTCACAGGAGCAACCACACCTGAAAGTTCAGTTAAAATAATTGTAGCTAATCCTTCCGACAATACTGTCGATTCAAAATCAGGGTTGATAATGACGCCGCTCGGCGACGGCTCTTGGGCAGTGATGGCAACAGTCTATCCCGGCGCTAGTTATCAATACTATTTTGAATTTCGGATTCCTGAATTCGAGCCGGACTCCACTGACGCATTTCTAAATACTGAACCGAACGGCACAAGAAATCAAGATTCGAACCGAAGTCGCACCGTTACCATTCCATCAAATGCAAGCAACGGATATGTCGTGTATAACGCGTATGGAGATAAATCTGTTTGGGGTGAACAAGGCGCGGACACGACATTTTCAATCGCCAATCCGTTTCTTGCATCGTGGCTGGCGACAACTCTCATTTCGCAAGGTACTGACCATGATACCTCAGGGAGTCTCGAAGGAACGAACAGCTACGACGTAAATGCACTGCAAATTGGAACGTCCAAGGCTCAGCTTTCATGGGACTACTCTATCGGCGGAGATAATTTTGCTCCGCACGTAGAAGGCGCAAGCCGCTTTTTGTCAGGCGCACCACTTTACGGATTTCAAATTCTTCGAGCTGAATCAAATCCAATTACTCCACTCTCTCAATTGCCGTTTCAGAACATAACTCAAACAGTCACCGGGTTTTCGATATATTCCGATGAAGACGACAGCAATCCATGGAACTCGCCAATATATCTAATAGATACATCTATCGTTGCTCAACCCGACTCGGTATTCGTTTACACAATCAAAACAGTTAACGCATACGGCATGTCGAGCTACGAGACAAAACAGTTCGAGTGGTCCGGCGGATACAAAGAAGTAAAATGGATTAAACCTGCGGTCGAAATCGATGGGAGCATCGATGCCATGTATGGATCTCCAATTGCCAACGATCCTCGCGGCGACCAATCTTTTTCGAATCTGGATCTCACTCGAATGTGGGTGACTCGCGATGCTCAATATCTGTACTATGCGCTGGAAATTGCCGGAGATATTTTTCAAGCAAACTGGGGCGCTTACGTTTTATTGATCGACACAACCGGAGATTCGCAAGGCGCAGTTGACTTGAAGCATGCCTCGCTTGGCAGTTATGCAAAGAATGTCGCATTTCCTTCTCGGCGTCCCGAGTATGCAGTATTCATTAAAACTTCCGACCAAACGAATGGGCCTCCGGCTGATGTTGCCGAGCTGATGAAGTGGGATGGTTCCTCGTGGTCAAGTCAAGGTAATGCATTAATATCGCGCTCGACAAATAATGAAACATCATGGATAGAAGTTGCTCTCACTTATTCTGCTCCTTTCGGTTTTGTTCCAAGAATATGGACAGAGGCATTTTCTACAGGAAACGATTATTTGAATCCTGCCAGAGATGTAATCAACAAAGTTTACGGTGACTCCGGCAACAACGAATGGAACGTCACCGGAGATAATTGGAACGTTCCCACAACCGCTAAACTTTCCGTTTCTACTCCGTTCCCACCAGCACTGCTTCCACCCGTCGGATTGTCTGTCACCGCGTGGGATACACGCGCAATAATTTCGTGGATGCCTCCAGCTCAGAACATAAACTTAATCGACCACTACGAAATTTATCTCGATTCCAATTTATCAAAAGTCGATTCCGGAATTGCATCAGCAAGAGTCTGCACGACTGCAACAAACGTAAATGTAATCGAAACATCCGGTCTGATTTCGAATACAACTTATTATGCAAGAATATTTTCCGTTGCAGTTGACGGTGAATCCATCGGTTCAAACATTGGGCAATGTCAAATCAAGAGTCCATCAGACAGCATCATATCTACATTTACCGACGCGCTGGGAGTTACCGAAATCGAAATTACAAAATCATCTCTGAATTACAATGATACATATTATTATCTTCAAATTTTGAATTACGATGAAATTTACGACTACGCAAACTTCACTGAAACAGAACTCGCAATTTCACTTGCAGCTATAGATGAAGCAAACGAAAAGATATTCTTTGATCCGACAGTCGAGCTAATCTCCAACGGCATTTATCCCGACACTTACTCTCCGATCAGGCTGATACGAATAATAAGGCCAAGCGGAGCTATTGCTCCTTCAGATTACTTTGTCGAGGCAACTTTAAGAATTCATTACATTACAACCGACAGCGTCACAGTATACAGTCCAGGATTTGTTAATGAGCGCAGACTCGTGATAAGAAAGCTCGATGAAAATTCGAAGCAGTGGGTTGCGCCTTCTTCAGAAAAGACACAGTGGGTTCAGGTAGACAGCGATCGAGTCGCAATAATCACAAGTGAACTTTCTATTTGGAATGTTCTGGCAGGCGCCGGAGACATTACGAATTTCGACAGACTTGTTGTCTATCCGAATCCGTTCAACGCAAAGGAGTACATCGATGCGGGGCATCCATTGCCTGCGAGAATCACTTTTGCTTTCATGCCGCCTTCAACCGACCGAATCGAGATATTCAATGTTGCCGGCGAGCGGGTAAGGATATTGAATCGAGAAGATGCGTCGGAATTCGAAGTGCAGGGCAACAGCGTAATTGCAAAATGGGATGCGAAGAACGACTTCAGCAGGGATGTCGCGTCAGGCGTTTACATCTTCTGGATTCGAGCCAATGGAATGGTGAAGATCGGAAAGGTCGCAATAATTAAATGAAGAATAAATTTGTTATTACGACTGCACTTTTTATTTTCTTTTCGGTAGCACCTCCTCTTCATGCGCTCGGTCGAAAAGATCTCGGGACGACCGGAGCATCATTTCTGAAACTCACTATTTCCCCCCGAGCCGCGGCGCTTGCCGAGGCTTACGGAGCTCTCGGAGACGATGTTGCTTCAATCTACTCAAATCCTGCAGGACTTTCAGCTCTGCCAAAAAAACAGATTCAATTTTCGCACGCGGAATTGGTTGCCGACATAAAACTCAATTCAATCTTTTACGCTCATCCGATTTCAAAACCCTACGGAACTTTTGCGCTTAACTATACTTTGCTCGATTACGGTTCGATGACTCGAACTATTCTTAATTCGCCGGGGGCAGGAAATCCATATACGATTGCAGGAAATTTTTCTGCTTACGATCATTTACTCGCTCTAGCATATTCAAATGAATTTTTGTGGGGAACTCACAGATTCAGGTGGGGCATGACGGCAAAATTCATTCAGCAAACCATCTCCGACGAGTCAGCAACAGGTCTAGCATACGATTTGGGATTGCTCTATGCTCCGATTGGAAAGACATGGAGGCTCGGCGCCGCAGTTCAAAATCTAGGATTCTTGTCGAGGTTCAGATATGAATCGGATCCATTGCCGGTCACTTTGAAATTATCGGCGGGAAACAGATTTTTAAGAGATCGGCTTCGTTTAGGAATAGACGCCAATCTTGCGATAGACAACACTCCGGTGATTTCAGCAGGCGCAGAGGTTCTTCCAATTCCCGCTCTAGCGCTAAGAGGCGGATATCGATTCGACAACAACACAAGCGACTACAAAGGTTTTACCGCAGGAGCAGGAGTCACTCTCGCCGGGGTCTCTCTGGATTATGCGTACGTTCCATTTGAAAGGCTTGGCGACAACCATAGATTTTCGCTCTCGTATGCTTTTGGAGAGGCAAGGCGTGAACCGGACTATCAAACCATTTCGAATAAGCCTCAAGAATCAGTGCCGAGCTCTGAAATTTCTTTTCCTACTCCTCAAAAAAATCAGGCGGCAAGTTCACACATAACTGTCAGCGTCAGTGTTGAAGAAGAGTCCTCCGAATATCTTGAGCCTATTCCTCCGACTCCAGTTGCAGAAAAAATTATGTTAGGTGTAAGAGCTATGCCGTTTGCATATAGAGAAGGGCCTGAGGATTACGATTGGCTCGGAACATCAGCGATGGAAGTTCTGCACAAGAGTTGGAAGAAGAAAGGCTTTTACAATTCATCAGGGCCATTTGTTGTAGAAGGAGAATACAAGGTTCAAAACGGCAAACTGACTATCATTGCCAATCTGATTATCAACGAAAGAGTCATAGGTTCATTCAGTGAGTCAGGAGCACCAGACCTTCCATTTGAAGTATGGGAAAAAATAATCAGAGCCATAAACGGGAGGCTGGAGTCGATTCAAAGACAGTGATGCGTGATTTGTAAAATTAGAAAATCTGTATTTATACCGGAGTCATGCAAGTCGATATGGAATGCAACCACAGAGTTACCATGAAGATGAAAAAACCTCACAACAGGGTTCGAAAAGATCAGAGGCACTGAGACACGGAAAAAAATAGATAAAAATCTCAGTGTCTTGGTATCTGGTATGTTATTATATTTGAAATTGCAAATTGGAAATTGCAAATTGAAAATTTTATTTTTCCAATTTTCATTTTTCAATTATTTCGCA
>PEWQ01000147.1 GCA_002780065.1 Candidatus Hydrogenedentes bacterium CG07_land_8_20_14_0_80_42_17 | reverse complement strand
CGCAATGGCGTCTGTGGCGCAATGGCGTCTGTGGCGCAATGGCGTCTGTGGCGCAATGGCGTCTGTGGCGCAATGGCGTCTGTGGCATAAACTATCAACTTTTTTCATAGCTAAGTCAATATAAAGCAAATCTGTAGTTTTCCTAAATTTTTACTGCAGAATATTGTATAATTCTTTTGTATGAATTCATTTGAAGCTAAATACTGGAAAATATTTGGAGAAGGAAAAATCCAGTGTGAGCTCTGTCCTAGAGAATGCATCCTCTCCGAAGATCAACATGGCTTTTGTTATTCCCGAGAAGTTAAATCCGGAAAAATGTTTTTGACTTCTTACGGCAGAACGAGCGGTTTTGCAATCGACCCGATCGAAAAAAAACCACTTTATCATTTCCTACCTGGTTCGGAAATTCTCTCATTCGGAACCATAGGTTGTAATCTCGCATGTTCTTTCTGCCAGAACTGGGAAATAAGTCATGTGACCGGAAGAGAAAGACTTTTGGAGAATACTTCCCCTGCAAAAATTGCGGAGCTTGCCAAAGGCCGAAGAATTTCGAGTGTTGCTTTTACTTACAACGAGCCTGTCATCTTTCACGAATTTGCCGTAGATACGGCTCTTGAGTGCCGCAAGCGCGGAATTCACACAGTAGCAGTTACTGCGGGATATATGAATGAGAAACCTCGAATTGAGTTTTACAATGTAATGTCTGCCGCAAATGTTGACTTGAAGTCGTTTTCAAATGAGTTCTACAAAAAATACTGCGGCGCAACGTTACAGCCGGTTCTTGATACTTTAATTTACATCAAAAAAAGAACAAAAGTCTGGCTTGAAATTACAAATCTCTTGATTCCCGGATTGAACGACAGCGATAAGGAACTCGACGCAATGACTAGCTGGATAGCAGAAGAATTGGATTGTAATGTACCTCTTCATTTTACCGCGTTTCATCCCGCCGGAAATATGCATGACCGCGAAAGAACTCCGATTGAAACCTTAATTCGAGCGAGAGATATCGGAATGAAGAACGGATTGAGGTATGTTTATACAGGCAATGTCCACGACTCAAAAGGGAGCTCAACAATTTGCCATAAATGCGGAAAAGAATTAATTGTGAGAGACGGATTCAGCATCATTAAGAATAGCTTGAATGAAGACGGTGCTTGTTCAGTATGCGGAACTTTATGTGCAGGATTCTTCGCTGCAAAAAAATAATTTTTTTATCTCTATATCTGAAAAGTCTTGACGTATTAATATCTAACTAAAGAATATCATTGTGGGAATTCAAGAATCGCCAAATATGAATTCAAAGAATAATATTAAGTCTCATATTTTAGCTGAAGACCTATCACGAATTCAAATGTTTCAGGACATGACGAACTCGGAACTGGAAGAGATAGTTCCGTTATTGAATAAACTCGATGTTTCGGAAGGAACGTATGTTATTTCCGAAGGTGAGCCGGGGTTTTCCGTCTTCTTCATATTTTCAGGAGTAATGCAGGTACTCGCGAGAACTTCTCGAACAGAGCATCCGGTTAATATTTTGCGCGAGGGAGATTTTTTCGGAGAGATGGCAGTTCTCGACAGGCTTCCACGCTCCGCTTCTATCAGAGCCCTTTCAGACTCTATTCTTTTCGAACTCGGAAAAGACGATTTCTATGTACTCTTCGGTAAGCATCCTAAAATAGCTCAAATCATTTTGGAAAGATTCAGTGAAAGAATGCGTCAGACAATGACCGACCTCGAATATCAACTTGAAACTCTTGAGACTGCAAACAGCGAATTACTTGAGACGTATGATGTCACACTCGAAGCTCTTTCAAAAGCGCTGGACCTCAGAGATGCGGACACTGACGACCATTCGCACAGAGTTTCGGACCTTGCGTGCAGGATTGCGGCATATCTTGGACTTTCTCCGAAAATAATAAGAAGTATAAAGCAGGGAGCAATGCTTCACGATGTAGGCAAGATTGGAGTACCAGACGCAATTTTGCGAAAGCCGGGCGCATTGACAGAAGAAGAACGCGCTCTGATGCAGAACCATCCCATGTGGGGTTACGAAATGCTGAAGGATATTCCGTTTTTGTCCTCAGTACTTCCGCTCATACTTTACCATCACGAAAAATTCGATGGGTCAGGATATCCTGAAGGTTTGAAAGGAGAAAAGATTCCGATCGAAGCGCGCATATTTGCCATTGTCGATGCATACGACGCTATGACTTCCGATCGGCCGTACCGTTCAAGGATGAGCATGCTTGATGCCTTCAAGGAATTGGACAGATGCGCCGGAACTCATTTCGATCCAAAATTAGTAAAGGATTTTAAAAAAGTCATGGGCTACGATACAATTCTTCCTGATTAATAAGGGCGTCATTATAGATGCCGGAGTTTTCCACTGGTTTTCAAGTTATTAGAACAATCTTGTATAAGTTTGAATAAAAACAAATTTCAGTAATAAAAAAGATTTAACTCTTTATCTTCAGTAAGAAAAAAAACTTCCGATGAATTTATCACGCAGTAAAAAATTCATACGAGGTCTTATAAATAAATGTATTTCTCAGTCGAAGTATTTAGAAAAGATATAAACACCTACGTAGCGACCTGTCCGGAACTCGATGTATTTTCGTATGGAAAAACTCTCGAGTGCGCAGTGAACAGGCTAAAACAGATAGTTCAGTTTTATCTCGATTCAGCTGACGAAATGGGAATGACATTAGAGGAATTAGGTCTGGCGCCTCCGGATGAGAAGACTCATATTCCTAAAGTGACTTCCAGCACTCCAATAACGGCTGTGAATTGAATTCTAGAAAAGCTGATCTCCCGACATTAGTATAAGCGTAAATGGTTCTCCTGGCCGTTTGACGAACGTCCATTCACTTCTGCCTGAATCATTAATCGTTGTGCCGTTTGTCTTATTGTCGTATTTTCTATTCCACGAAAAAACATAAGTCACTCGATCACTTCCTTGAATACTTCTATTATCTACAGCGACGACAAATTCGATTAACTCGGCGGCATTCAAAAAATCGGTTAATTTGCTCCAGAGACTGTCAGGTGTCGGGATGCAGGTAGCATCAACCCCTGAAATGAATTTGTCTACCTTCCGTTCTTCGATTGCTCTGATCATAGAAGCCAATACCTCATCGGAAGGAGATTCAACAGCGATTCCGGTCGATTGAGTGCCCGGCAGACATGAAGCTGAAGTCAGCACCAATAAAATAACAATCGCAGAAGTAAATGAATATTTAAAAATCCAAAATTTATTCTTCAACTCAATCACACTCCTATCGAATTAAAATGTATAATTCATCGTGAATCTTGTTTCTGTCTGCCTGTATGACCTATTTGGAGCTTCATCGTTAAGATCAAGATATCCGTAACTTAAAGTGCTCTGAAAACCCGGATAAAGATACGGCTTGTAGGTAACACTCAAATTTACTTTATTCTGCAAATAATCGTTTCCGGCCGGAGCACGGTCAGCATCAAGAATCAAGTAATTGATCATACCTCCAAGTTCTTCCCAATTCGCGCCCATACCTAAAGTTGTCGTTTGAAGCCTTGAAGAGGTTCCTGCGATACGATATCTGTCTCTGCTAACATTGTATCCGAGGCGCGGGAAGAAACGCATATTGTATTTTTCCCAGAAGAGCGGTCTCGTCGCGCGGATTCCGTAAACCTGCAGTCGTCTATCTGAGTTAGCTGAAATGTCGTCATCAGTAATTTGAAATTGATAATCTCCGGAAAAGTTAATTCCCCAATTTGCATATTGAACAGAATAGAGATAATCCTCTATCTTCTGGTTCACTCCGCCGTTTGACGCATCTCTGTCGCTGTAGCGAAACTCCAGTTTAGTTCTAATTTTCTTTACAGAGTCAGGCAGTCGTTCAGTCCAGCCCTTGTCTCCGAAAAGCATGAACGGCCGCATATTGATGGCGGCGTTGGAGATTTGAGTTGTATTCGTGGTTGCTATCTGATTGCGAACATTGTTTTCAAGTCTCAAGTAACCAAAAGTCCAATCGATATCTGAATTGAATCTATGCGCAGTTTTGAGATTAATTCGCATCTGATCTTGAGATGCTATACCGAGTGGAGCCTGAAAATACGGATCGTTCAATTCCCAATTGAAAAGCACCGCAAACGGAGCCATGCGAGCGATGCCTGCGTAAGGCTTATTCGAACGTCGCACCCATGAAAGGTCATTTCTCCATGAATATCCGCCGCGGTCGCGAACTGTTTTGCGATCTGTGCTTCCGCGGCTCCATGCGTTCTCTCCTCCTAAAGAGATATCGCCTTCAGTCCAGTTGAAAGGAAGCTGATATCCGTATTCGACAGAGTGAACATCAATTTGCAGATCGGCAAGACTCAACGCATTATCCACCGACCCAAGCTGATCTGAAGCCGAAGCGAATCTATAACCTGCAAACCACTTTCTTCGATTTTTGTAAAGCTCAAGACTTTCCAATGTTGCTGAAGTTCCAATGGCTACTCTGCGCAAAGTCGCCATTTCACGGGCGCGCTGAGTTCTGCCAATAACACTTCTCAGGTCGAGTCTCATATTCTCAAACGGTCTGAAGTATTGAGCTCTAACACCCTTTACGAACCTATTCAGAGTATAACGGGAAAAGTTCGGATAGAGGTCGCCGGTACGTAAATTCCAAACTTTATCTCGCGACACTGTAGCATAAAAATCAGTGAAGTGCAGATCGTCACGATAGGATAATGTAGGATCGGTGACGGTTCGTAAAGTCATCTTGATTTCATAGTCAAGGCCCTTGCGGGTTCGCGATGAGATTAAAGTTCCGAGCTGATTGGTGTTGTAAGTTTTATCGGGGCGAAATGCACGCGACCTGTCGCCGTAGATTCCATACCTGTAAAAATCACCACCGTAACGAATTTCGAATCGATTAAATAGATCTTTAAGGGAACGAGCTTTCAGGACAATTGTTTTAGGTGACGAGTCAGGCGAACCCACCTCGACAGGGAAAGTAATTTGCAACGCATTCGCCCAAGCAGAAATGCTACAGAGAAGAATTATACAAGCTAACAGTCGCCCCTTCATATTCATAGTAAAAGAGTTTCGCAAATTTTGGCGTAAATGGCAATTTTTTTTTTTACGAACCACTAATCTAAGCAGTAAATATTTTTAACCGGAGTCATGCAAGTCGATATGGAATGCAACCACTGAGAAACTCATGCGGCTAGACCGCTCCTCGACGAATGAAAATGGGGATGTGGAATTTTCTAAATAGGCACCTCTGTTGTAATAAAATCGAAAAAAGGTAGCCGGGGCTGACCAAAAAAGTAGAATTTTGTCATTGCGAGCACCGAAGGCGCGAAGCAATCTCTTGTTAACAAATTGCTTCGTCGCGATGACACATGTAAACACTTTAGTTC
>PEWQ01000195.1 GCA_002780065.1 Candidatus Hydrogenedentes bacterium CG07_land_8_20_14_0_80_42_17 | reverse complement strand
GTTCGCCCTTCGAACCTATGTGTTCGCCCTTCGAATCTATGTGTTCGCCCTTCGAATCTATGTGTTCGCCCTTCGAACCTATGTGTTCGCCCAAATTTTGAACAATATCATAATTCAGCGTCACCCTGCTCCCCTGAAATTGCGAAGAGCGATTTACGGCAAGAGCTCAGCTTAAACTTAGCTCCTATTTTTCTTAACGATTCAATTAATTTGTGATAGTTTCTATTTATGAATTCATTCGATGATAACAGAAGAAAATTCGAAAGGATAGATCGTTCGCTTGTAACTTATTATCGTAAGCTCCAGAATACTCCGGACGATGATTTGGAAAGAGCCGGATTGACCAAAAATATATCTGAAGGCGGAATACTTTTAGAACTCGATGACGAATATATGATAGGAGACATTCTTGCATTGGAGATACGGTTGAATGATACTGGCAGACCTTTATTTGTTAATGGACGAATAGTCAGAAAATTATCGAATATGTTCGGCATCAGTTTTGAGCGCATTAATGAAGAAGACAGATTGAAATTCAGAAAATATATTGAAAGCAGGCAGGAAGGAAACTCTAAATAGATGGAACGGCTTGAAGTAAGAGATTTTCTTAAAAAAGTTGAAAAGCTTCCTACTTTGCCTGGCATTGCGATGCGAATCATTCAGACTGCAAACAATCCTAAGTCAGCAGCGGATGACCTTTCAAAGATTATTCTCAGCGACATTTCTCTTTCGGCAAAGGTTTTGAAACTTGTGAATTCAGCTTATTATGGAATTCGAAATAAGGTCGCTAATGTTAGACAGGCAATAGTAATTCTCGGTTTCAACACTATCAAGTCTTTAGCGCTTTCTACAGCGATTATGGATAAGTTTGCTACGTCGGGTGATATAGAAGGCTTTTCGCGCGGAAACTTTTGGAAGCACAGCCTTGGAGTAGCTATTACGGCTAAGCTGATCGCGAAGCGAGTGGTGAAACAGAGAGAATTGGAAGAAAACTATTTTATGGCGGGTCTGCTCCACGACATCGGCAAGATAATACTCGATCAATATTTTCATGAGGATTTTGTAAAAGTGTTGGTGCACATGAAGATCACTCATTTATCATTTCATAAAGCCGAAATTGAAACGAATGGTTTGACACATGCAGAGATTGGAGGACTATTGTCGGGGCAGTGGCAGTTGCCTGACGAATTGGTTGCCGCTATTCGTTTTCACCATACTCCCGAGAACCGTTCGGAATATACTCAAATTATCGGAGCAACTCACTTTGCGAATATTCTCGCTAAAACTAAAGGCTTTGGCTCCGGAGGAGATAATGATATTTCCGGACTTAATGAATCAGTCATAATGAATTTAGGAATTTCAGAAGATGACGTGGCGCATATTGTCGGAGTAGAGATGGATGAAGAATACAACAAGGCATCTGAATTCCTGCGGCTAATGGATATTGAAGCGTGAACTTAAGTTGTTTATCGAATAAGAGAAATAAAAACACGGCCGCACCACGCACCACAATTTATTCTTTGCTATTTTCTCTGTTTTTGGCTATTGCCGTATTTTCGTGCGGATCGGCAAAAATTGAGTCTGCGCCGTTAAAACGGCCTAAGATCGAAAATAAAGTTTCATGGGCGGGAATTTATATTAGAAATACCAAGATAGGCTGGTCGAAAACTGAAGTGAAGCAAATGGAACAGAATAGATTCAGGCTTTCCGAAGAATCCTTCATGCGAATTGGAGCTATGGGAATTATACAAGAGAGCAAAATTAATTTTAGCGCGGATTTCAATGAAGATTTCAATCCTTTGGCGTATTCATTCTCGATGATTACTCCCTCAATGACGATGACTGCAAAAGGCGAGATTAAAGACAATGTTCTGCACATGAAAATTTCGACTCCCAGCGGAGAAACCTTGCGCGAAGTTCCTATCGACTCGAATACCGACCTCTTCGGGCTTGCAGACCTGAAGCGAGCGGCAGAAGGCTACAAAGTCGGAGACGTTTTTGAAGGCAAGATGTTTGAACCGAATATTCTTGGAATAGTGCCGTATAAAATTGAAGTCATTGATTCTTCGATTGTAAAATTTGGGCCTGAACTTAAAACGGTCTTCAAAATCCGAAGCACGATCGCTTCTGTTGAAGCCAATTCTTTGGTCGACGCGGACGGCAGTTTAATTTTATCTGAGGGCCCGATGGGCATCACGATGAAGCGTGAGCCTGAAGAAATAGCAAAGGATTTATCTAATAGCGGAAACATTATTGATTTGATAACTGCATTCTCGTTGGACGCAGGGAAGTTTGTAGATAATCCATCTTCTATAAGACGCGCTAAGATTCAGATTCGGGGACTTTCTGAGTCATTTGACAACGAAGGGGTTCAGTCAATTTCCGAATCCGATTCTGATGGGAATAGAATGGTCACGGTTGATTTGGATTCGCCTAAACCTTTTTCCGGCAGTAAGGAAGAATGGCTTATGCCGACGGATTATGTTCAGTCGGATGATTCCAGAATTATTAATAAAGCCGTAGAAATAACAAAAGGTGCAATTGATCATAAAGAAAAGTCAAAGATAATTTTAGATTGGGTTCATATGAATATGCACAGGGAACCTGCTTTCACCATTCCTTCAGCGCTAGACGTGCTTCTCAGTATGAAAGGCGACTGCAACGAACATTCTGCCTTGTATTGCGCATTGGCTCGAGCCGCAGGCATTCCTGCTCGGACTGCAACCGGTATCGTTTATCTGGATGGAAGATTTTATTACCATGCATGGAACG
Source organism: Candidatus Hydrogenedentes bacterium CG07_land_8_20_14_0_80_42_17 (assembly GCA_002780065.1). Lineage (GTDB taxonomy): Bacteria > UBA8481 > UBA8481 > UBA8481 > UBA8481 > UBA8481. The sequence continues at coordinate 3,602 of PEWQ01000195.1, read as the reverse complement.
AAGTATTATTGGACGGCAGTTGGTTCCCAGTAGATTCGACATTCGGAGAATTTCCTGCAGGGGCTTTACGAATAAGATTTTCCTCGGGAGAATTGATGGACCAATTCAAGATTGCCGGATTTGCGGGTAAAATATCTGTATCGATACTGGAGGCGAATTAGTATGTCGGACAAAAATTCGTTAGCTGAATTGTTCTCCGGACTTTCAGCAGACATTAGAGGAATCAGAACGTCTCTGGAAAATGTTGAGCAAAAACTGGATGCAATATCCGCACATTACAGGAACGGAAAAGTGACTGATAAAGAAGAGGAAGAAATTATACTCAGCGCGCCAAAAGAAGCAGTTATAGAAGAAAAGATTCAGGAAAACTTTTCACTGGAAAATAAAGTTGAAGAGCTTCCTGCTGTTTTTAAGAATGAGACTTTACCTGTACAAGAAGCTCCTGCTCCACCACTAAAGAACAATGAAAATAAATTTGATTTAACTTCAGACGATTTAGAAAGTCTTTTCGGCATCGAAAAAAAATGAGTCTCACTAATGAGTGAGGAAAATTTCTTAAAGGTTTTTATATGGACAGAATAGAAAAAGAACTTAATCTTTTGAGAAGAATTTCTTCGATTCTTTTAGCAGAACCTCCTCGAATTTCCCTTGAAGTGCCGGAACAATCTTCGGTACTGGACAAACTTGTTTTTGAGATAGCAAGCGCGATGGAAGCTGAAGCCGCAACGATTTTTTTGCGCGACGATGCTCCGAAGAGAGAATCTGAACCTCTATCTTTTTTGATCCGAGCAACTTATGGTTTGAATTCATCGTGTGTTGGAAAGACGCGCATTAAACCTCATGAAGGGCTTGCAGGAACTGCGATAGCTGAGCGCAGGATAGTGAGCGTACCTGACGGACAAAGCGACAGCAGATACGAATACAAGCAGGAAACAGGTGAAGAGCGGTATCACGGTTTTCTTGCCGCTCCGATTATGAGGGGAAATGAGGTGCTTGGAATTTTAGTGCTTCATTTTGCTGAGAACCGGTCTGCCTCTGGCGACGAGATTAGAATAATCGCCGCGCTTGCAGAACAGTTGGGGTTCGCTCTGGAAAACGCAAGGCTTTATACGGAGCTTCAAGAAAGAATGAGCGCCAGAATTCAGCTTTACGAAATGATGCGGGCTCTTTCTGATACAATGAATTTAAAAAATGTTTTTAAAGAGATTGTTTTGAGAGTACGAAAAATCATTCCTTCCAAAGCGGCGATTATTCGCATATTCAATGTTGAAACGAATAAACTTCATGTCGAAACAATCTCAACAGAAGAAGAGAACTCAATTTATTCTTTGGAACCTCAGGATTTGGGGCAAGGCGTTGCCGGCCAGGCGGCAAGGCATGTCAAAGCAGTACTGGTGAATGAAATTGAAAATGATCCGCGGGTGGCAGATTACAGGGGATTACATAATATTCTTGCTGTTCCACTGATATACAACAATCGAGTTGTTGGAACAATAGAATTGATTGGAAGAGAGGCAAGCGAGAGCGGAAGGACAATTCCGTTTACAGAACAGGATATAAAATTGCTCACTGTTCTGGCTCAAATTGCGGCTGAATCCTATTCTAAAGCTGAATTGTATTCCGAAATGGAATCGATTGCTTTGACATTTAAACGAAAAAATCAGGAGCTGATGATACTCAATAAAATTTCCCGAGAAATTCACGGATCAACTTCTGCAGATGAGATACTGGCTACAATATTGACAGGAGTGACTGCCGGTTATGGATTAGGTTACAACCGCGCGATGATTCTTCTTTTAGATGGAGAGATGCGGAGCTTGAATGGAGCTATGGGCATTGGACCTGGAGTAGAGGAAGTTGCGCGAGTTTGGTCAGAAGCTCCGGAACGGTTGAGAACGCTCGATGAATATCTCATTTCCGCTGACGTTGCTACTATTCTTAAGTCGCCGTTCAACCAAATTGCGAGAAAAATTAAGATCCCTATAACCGGAGAACCTTCTTTGATTTCGAGAGTGCTTGCTGAACGCAAAAGTTTTAACATTAAAAATACTTCATTGCTGTTGGGCTCCGATAAATTATTTGCTCAGGAATGGAAAAGCTCGGCATTTGCTCTTGTGCCGCTTTGCTCCAAAGATTTGGTAATTGGAATTTTGGCGGCGGACAATATTTTCAATCAGCGTCCTATTCAAGATGAAGAGCTGATTCTGCTTCAGACTATTGCTAATCAATGCGGTCTTGCGCTAGAGGGAGCAAGAATGGTTGACGAATTAAATCTAGCAATGAAGAGATTGGAAGTGGTGACCGGTAAACTTATTGAATCCGAAAAACTTGCGACTATTGGAGAAATGGCCGCAGGAATCGCTCACGATATAAGAAACCCGTTGACAGCGATTGGCGGATTTACCAAACGTATGGCCAGAAGACTTCCGGTGGACGATGAAGGGAGAAGATATGCCGGTATCATTGAATCTGAAGTTGAGCGACTTGAAAAACTTTGCGCCGATATTCTTCAGCTAGCTTCAAAACGCGATATGTCAAAAACTGTTGTAAACGCAGTTGAAATCGCAAAAAACTGGAAAATTCGAAATGAGACGAGACTACGGCGAAAAAAAGTTTCATTTAAAATTGAAATCGATAATCTGCAGATTTCTTGCGATCAAATTCTTTTCGATCAGGCTGTGTCGAATATTTTAGAAAATGCATTTGATGCTGTCGATACTGGAGGAGACATTCGATTTGGCGGATATTCTGATGAGAAGAGAGTATATTTAAAAATTTCGGATAATGGTTGCGGAATGACAACTGATCAGATAGAAAAGATTTTCGAAGCTTTTTACACAACCAAGACTGAAGGAACCGGTTTGGGCCTTGCTATTGCCAGAAAGGCGATTTCTGCTCACAATGGCGAGATAGGAATAGAATCGAAACCAGGGCAGGGAACAGTATTTACAATAGCTCTGCCGAAGTGACAGATGTAAACACTTTTTGGACAACCCCGTATCAATTTCACCAAAGAAAAAATGCAAGCCCTATGAAAGGTGACAAGATTTCGCCTGCTCGTCCGAATGTAAAAAAGAGAATTAGTATCCAGAAACCGTATGGTTCTATGTCGTCCATGATTTGCCTTAAATTTGGCGGCAAAAAATAGTAAAGAACTCTAGAGCCGTCCAATGGCGGTAATGGAACAGTGTTAAAGAGTCCGTATACAATACTCGTTAAATATATTGCGAAGAGAAGATTATCGAGCAAAGGAATAAAATATAAATAGTTGATTATTTGAATAAGTTTATGCACGGCTAATACTGCAATAGCTATTGCAAAATTTGCCGCGGGCCCAGCCGCAGATACGAGAGCATGATCGCGTCTCATCTTTTTAAAGCGAAGAGGATTTACCGGAACCCATGCCATTCCCATTGGGATGAAACCTTGAAATGCAGAAAAGATCGGTATAACTATCCCTAGAATGATTGAAGAGATATTAGACCAGTCGATATGTTTGAAGGGATCAAAACTTCTTTTGCCCATAAGATATGCTGTGTCATCTCCGCATGCATATGCCGCGTAAGCATGAGCTCCTTCGTGAAAACCCATCTGTATGAACC
>PEWQ01000155.1 GCA_002780065.1 Candidatus Hydrogenedentes bacterium CG07_land_8_20_14_0_80_42_17 | reverse complement strand
AGAGCGTCTCCCATTATATTTGAAATTGCAAATTGGAAAGTGCAAATTGAAAATTTTATTTTTCCAATTTTCATTTTTCAATTATTTCACATCTTCTTTAGGAAAAGGAACATTGCATTTCATGGAGGCATGTGCGCAATATCTGGAGGCACGCACGCTACGCGTCAATGGACGCTACGCGTCAATGGATGCTACGCGTCAATGGACGCACCCGTGCGTGCTGGATAAACGCGCGTCGTAAAAGATTGAGGGAAACTCCGGATGCATTCCAACTTGAAAGAATATTGTTATTCATCTATTATTTTATTAATGACGCGGCTCCGTAAAAATATTGAAGGCTCCATTGATTCGGCACCTGTGAGAAAAGACGGTTTGCCGGTCAAAATATGTATTCACAAATCTGCTAATGGAATATTTAAGGCAAAGATGAGTGAAATAGCATCTGCGACAGCATTTATGCTTAATTCTCTGAATGATTATCCCGAACTAAAAATTGATGACGCTATGCTTTTTGATATTAGGCTTGCACTAACCGAGGCGTTCACGAATATTATAGAACATAGTTATTGCCATGAACCTGACCAGACAATATCGATTTCTATTACTATTGAAGAAGAGAAAATTGTTATTGAATTTGAAGACACCGGTAATCGTCCGGACTTGAGTAGATTGAAATGGCGAGACCTCAACGATTATCGCGAAAGAGGATTGGGTCTCTTTTTGATTTCGAGATGCATGGATTCCATGACATTTTGTTTTGGAAATGACGGAGTGAACCGTCTGAAGATCATAAGGTTTCTGGACAATAGTAAATCCTTCAGAAAATCGCAGACTCATCTTCCATTTCACGTTGCGGTATTTGAAGAGGCAGATATATTAAAAATATGCCTTGTCGGACATTTGGACAGAACAAGGTCAAATCCGTTCTCGGAAGTAAAAATATGTGACGGGGTAAAAAAAATTGTTCTGGATTTTTCTATTTTCGATTTCACAGATTCTTTTGGATTGCAGGCAATTTTTTCTTTTATACGAAAGGCTCGAAAGATGAAATTGGCGGTTGAAGTCGCCAATGCTACGCCTTACATTGAAAAACTCATAAAGAATAGCGGCTTTGATATTTTGATAAAATCTAAAGTGGAAGAATCAGATAAGGAAGAAATGAAATTACATAATTCCTTAGAATTACCGCCTGGAAGATATATTCCTTTTGTCAGATCAATGGGAAATATTTTTCTTTCTTCACAGGGAAAATCTAAAAATGCAGAATGTATTTTTAAAAGTATGCTATCGAGACCATTGAGATCGAGTAATTTTGATGGAAAATGTTTTATTCGGCACGCTAACAAAAGCATATCTCTTTTTGCTAGATTGATAGATGTTCCGATTGAAGTAGCAGTAAGATATCCGTCGTCTTTGCTTTTTATTGGAGGCTTTTTTTCGGAAGATAAAAAATCGTCGCTTGCTTCTGCTCACCTCTATTCTGCACTCGGATCTTATTCTGATTTTGTCTCCCGCGGCCATGTCCGGCATCTTATAGATTTTTTTCGACTGCTTTCTTCTTTTCTACGAGATATAGTTCCTATTGCCAGTTCTGATAATGAAGAACAGACTTTTTTGATTTCTGCATGCGAAATTGGTACTGACGGGTTAAGAACTTATTCCGGCACTGGCCCTATGATAGGCAGGTTTGGTGAGCATAAACTCAGATCTATTCCGCTTGCCGGTTCGGAAAATGCTATTATGGAGGTCTCGGACACTTTGCTTCATCTTCCGCTTTCAAAGAAGAATGAGCCGCTGAGATTTCTTCTTGGAAGATTGGAAGACTCAGATGCGGATGCTCTGAAAGAGAAAAGCTTTGACGAGATTTGTTTCAGGATGAATGAAATGCAGGATGAAGAAGACAAAGGAATTGTTGACGTTGTGTCGCGAAGAAAATAATTTTATTATGGTTGAGAGGAGAGTTTTATGAATTTTCTAACGAAAAATTTTTATTCGGTATGCGTCATTATTCTTTTGATCGCTTCGAACGTTGGTGCTTCTCTGGGCCCGCCAAAACGGATTTCGGCTCAGGACAGAAATTTGAATTTAGAGATTGGAACCGGCGAGCGCTACATCGATTTTGACGGAACCGTTGGCTCTTCGACAATTTTTCCTTCCAAGCTGAAGGCATCGACTACTAATTTCGCCGGTAGGCTTTGCTATGGCCTTGCAGACCGTCTTTCAGTTTACGCTTTGCTTGGCGCTTCCCGCATGAATATCGGGAACCTCGAACTTCAGGCTCAGGGAATCTCTCAAGGCATTCTTGGTTTGAAAGGAGAGTATGGTTTTCTTTGGGGCATCGGAGGAGAATACGTTTTGAATCCGAGTTCAAATTGGTCTGATCTTATGGTTGGCTTTTCCGCAGAATACAGGAATTTTTATTCTTCGATAAACGGGGGAAAGATTGACATTGATGATTTTCGCTTTGCAATTAAAGGCGCTATGGATATGGACAAGCTTATTCCTTACGCCGGAGTGGTTTATGCTCCTATGAGAGGAAAATACAACGGCACAACGACTTCAGGAATTGGAGCGAGCGGTTCGATTGAATCACGTGACGATTTCGGAGTAATTGCCGGAGCTGAATACGCATTTACTGAAAAGATTTCGGGAAGGTTGGAAGCTGAATTGATATCTCAATCTTCGATTTCTCTAGGACTTGTTTACAATTGGGGAGGACCTTGGATGCGCCGTCAATCTGCTCCCAAGCCTCCAGCGCCAGAATATGCCGCACCTGAAAATCAATTGGAAATCAGCTCAAGAGAAAATTTGTCGGCACATCGTGTTTCAGAAATTGATATTGCAGAAACTGACAATGAGTCGATTCCAAAACCTGAAGCCGCGGAAGAAAACATGAGATTCGGTAATGAACTTGTTGCTCTCGGCAAATATGACGAAGCTATTATTTTTTACAAGAGAGCGTATGCGATGGACTCGAAAAATTTTCGAGTTGTTTACAATTTAGCGACGGCTCAATATTTAAATCGCGATTATTTGTCTGCCAGAAATTCTTATGAGATTGCGGTAAAACTTGAACCGAGAGATGTGGAGACTCATTTATTCTTGGGATTTGCAAATTACAGATTGGGCAATGTCACTGACGCGGCTAGAGCATGGAAACGGGTTTTGGAATTGGACCCGAATAACGCCGTTGCATTGAACAATCTTCAAGCATTGAATCAATAATTGATTAGGAGGGCATGAATATGTCTTTGATGGAGAAAATGGCTCAGCTGAGAGGCGGAGATGAAAAAGAAAAAAAGGTTGATCTTTTTGAGAGAATAAATGCGGCAGTTGAACCTTTATTGGATATTGACCTCTTGAGATCGAGCGATATTCAGACGCGCGACAGGATAATTAAAGAGAAGGTGACGGAAGCCGCTCTTAAAATTTCCACAGAGGAAAATATAAGTCTTCCCAAATTGCAGTTTGAACAGCTTATAGGCGATATTTGCGCGGGTATAACGGGTTTTGGTCCTCTGGAACGTTTGCTGAGAGACAAAGAAGTTTCAGAAATAATGACCAAAGGACCGAAATGCATATTTGCCGAAAAAAAGGGGAAAGTGGTCAAGTCGGACGTTACCTTTAGAGATGAGTTACAATTGCGCGAGATCGTTGAAAAGATTATGAAGCCGCTCGGAAGACAATGCGATGAGCAGACCCCGTATCAAGACGCGCGCTTGCCTGATGGCTCACGCGTGAATGTAGTTATTCCACCGCTTGCAATTGACGGCACTGCTTTGACGATCAGAAAGTTTTCGAAAAATCGGCTGGGCTGGCAGGACTTGGTTAAATTCGGGTCAATAAACACGGAGATGGCGGAGTTCTTGAGAGCATGTGTGGAAGCCAGATTAAATATAGTTGTTTCCGGAGGAACCGGTTCCGGTAAAACAACGCTCTTGAATGTGCTTTCATCTTTTATTCCCGAAGACGAGAGGACAATAACAATTGAAGATGCGGCAGAATTGTCTTTCGCTCAGGAACATGTGATTCGGCTTGAATCGCGTCCGCCTGATTTCGAAGGCAAAGGACAAATTACTATTCGAGACCTTGTTCGAAACGCTCTGCGCATGAGACCTGATAGAATAGTTATTGGAGAATGCCGCGGCCCTGAAGCCTTCGATATGCTTCAGGCAATGAATACGGGGCATGACGGCTCTATGTCAACAATACATGCAAACGCGCCGCAAGATGTGATTAGCCGTTTGGAAACCTTGGTTATGATGGCAGGATACGATCTGCCCATAAAAGCTATTCGTAAACAAATTTCTTCGGCTGTGAATTTGATCGTTCAACAGTCGAGATTAGTTGATGGCTCGCGTAAGGTCACTTACATAACTGAGGTTCAGGGCATGGAAGGCGAATCGATTCTGCTTCAGGACATATTCATATTCCAAGCTGAAGGAATGGGGCCTGACGGCAAACTGATTGGTAAATTGAAACCGACCGGACTTGTGCCTCAATTTATCGAGAGATTTAAAGCTGAAGGAGTTGAAGTGCCTCAATCATTATTTCATCAAGTAGAGGCAAAAAAATAGTGCTGCGAAAATACTTTGAAGAGAGCATAAGACTCGAATGAATTTCCGAAAAGAATTTATCATATTGGGACTTATTGCAGTCGCTGTAGTTGTTATTGCAGATGGTTTGTTGACTCCGCCTGGTGAACATTGGTTTGAGCGGATGCGCAACGAATCTTTGCTGGTGAAGGATAAAACGGCGGTTAATTCTCAGAATAACTCGGATGAAATGATTCGCCGCGCGGCGCAGGCGCAGTGGAATCTGGCTGAATGGTACTACAGCAGGGGAGAATGGGAAAATGCCGCCAAAGAGTATCAGAGGCTGATAGACGAGTTTCCTTACATTGAACTTGATTATGGATATAGAACCGATGATGCGAGAAAACGTTTGCTCGATGTAAAAAAAAGTATGGAAGAGGAACAGAAAAATAAAAGTGAATAATTTTATACTTTCTGATCGTGTGAAATTATGGATCGATCAGATTAGAACTCAAGGTGTTGATACTTTGTGGCAGAGACTTTCGGATGTAGAGAGGGAAGAGCTTCAAGCATTTGGAATGCAATTTGAGAATGGATTTAAATTGGAAGAAGAGCAGAGGTGGCAGGAAGCCGCAAATCATTACAAATTTCTCGCTGAAAAATTTCCTGCCTATTCTGATATCGCCATCAGTCGCGCATCTTTTATCATTTCCGAAAAGATTAATAAGGCGATTCGACTCTACAATCAGGGAGTTCAGGCTTATGAGTCGAAAATGTATACGAAAGCCGTTCAGTTTTTTGAAATGGCGCTTGCAACGGATAAGAATATGGAAAAAGCACTTTATAATCTCGCTATGGCTAACAAGATGATTTATATTTCTAATCCGGGAAAATTCAGAGAAAATAAGATTTTAGCGATCGATAAGTTTAAAAAACTTCTCGAATTAAATTCCAGCAATGCAATAGCAAAGGCTCAAATCGATTATCTGAGCAAACTGTGAA
>PEWQ01000074.1 GCA_002780065.1 Candidatus Hydrogenedentes bacterium CG07_land_8_20_14_0_80_42_17 | reverse complement strand
ACACGTTCTTTGACGCGTTTGCGCCCATTTTGTGCGGACCCGTTGGGAACAGGGCTTATCTTCCCGAACGGCCCCGCCGTTGGCGAGGCGTCTGTGCCTCCAGAGCGTCTCCCGTTATATTTGAAATTGCAAATTGGAAAGTGCAAATTGAAAATTTTATTTTTCTATTTTTTTATACGTTCTGAGCCACTCGTCAACTGCTATTGCCGCAACTTCGTGGCCTTTTGCCGTCCAGTGTCCGTCCCACGTATAATAAAGTTCGTTAGGATTTGGATACGCCTTAAAAACTTTATCCAACGAAAATATTGAAACGTGATTTTCTTTAGCCCAGCGTTCAAGAAACCTGAACGGTCTGTCGGAAGAAACACCCGGCGGAAATCCGTGTCCCTTTCTTCCCTCACGCCACGCACCTGCCGAAACCTCGTGCCCATAAGGATATGTGACAAGCCCGAAAAATATATTTTTGCTCTTCAAAAATTCGTCAATCTCTTTGAGCATAACAAGCGAAGTATCCCATCTCTGAAAATAATCGGAATCAGGAATCGAATCGCGGCCGGGAAAAAGCGGATCCATATTTATGTTAACTCCCGCGTATCCTATATCCGCATCAGACATCGGAAAGTATTTCAATGCAGCGTGCACTGAATATGCGTAAAGAGCAGAATGCTCTGAAAGCCACTCTCCAGCACTTCCTTCAGGAAACAAAATCCTGCTCCTTCTAGGCGTTATTCTTTCCGGCTTTCCATCGCTATCCTTAATTAATCTTCTCGAATAATAATCGTCGTTCGCCGGATCCGAGAGATCAAAGAAGAGAAGCACAGTATCAGGTTTTAAATCAAGTCCTCTATGTTTAAGAAAGAGATATTCAAGCAGAGGGGAATAAGATTTCGTTCCCGCATTAATCACATTGTGTCCCATTGCCCTGAGTCTTGCCGCCAAAATCAAGTTCTGATTCACGCCATATCCTTCCATGAAAGAATCTCCGAGAATCAATATTGTTTTTTCTTTCGGAAGTTCGTCGCGCATGCCAAAACTGTTGATGCGGTATACAACGTCATATTCCCTGCTCTTCATTCTTCCTCTGGAGTTAGGTCTCAACGAATGATCGAGTATAGGATCAGGCCTCATCACAAGCCCCATCGCATTGACCGGAAAGAACGGCAGAAGTCTTACACCAATCTCAGCTAAAAATAAAAATAGCAAGAGCGAAAATATTAATATAGCAAACCTTTTTTTATATGAGATCAAAACTCGTACCTGAAGCCCACCGATGCAGATCCCTTTGTAGAATTTTCGCGCAATGCGCTTTGCCTCTCGAACGATGTCTGTTCCGCTCGAGTTTGAAGTCTCAGAGTCAAGCCTTCGGATAGAGGCCTCTCATAGGAAATAAAGGCGCTTCCAGCCTGCCTGTCCAAAGAATTATTCTCTCGATATTGAGTCGAAGTCCACGAGGTTCCGAATCTAACATTGTGTCTGATGTCCCATCTGTATCGCGCCTCGCATCCGGCAATCGTAATATCATTATCAATCGAATTTTTAACGTAATCCCGTATTCTCATAGAAACGTGCGGCCAAATCGCCCAGCCTTCTTTAGGTTCTAGAGTCATTCGAATCTGAGCATACTTTGTCGAATTATTAAGATACGCTCTCTCAGAAAAATCTTTTTCCGACTCTTGAATTCTAATCGAAACTTTCACGGATTTTTGAATTGGGTGATCATACTGAAGCCACGAATTTCTGAAAACATATCTGTCAAATTCATAATCATCCTGCGAAACATCCTCATCTGAGGGAGCAACAAAGTTATCCGTATATTTTTCTCCGTATTCAAAATCTCCGGAAATAACACGCTTTTTCGCATAGGCTGTGGATAAAAAAATTACCAAAAGCAAAAAAAGGCTAAAGTATGAAGCAAAACTCTTAAGGTATATTTTTACACTAATCATAAATATCTTATCGACATTGAAAAAATACTCTTAAGTTTTACGCGCATCTGCCGAATAGAATATTACCGAAACTTCTCGCCCTCCGAGAAGACGGAAAGGTATTATTCATTAACGAGGCAGAAGCTCGCCACTTCTGCCTCAACCTTTTTAAATTCCAATTACTTTTCATGCAAGAACACAGACTAAAGCCGGCGGCTACCGTGCGAATGAAATTTTCCTGCTCCTCCACCTCATCTGCCCTTTTATCAATAAAACGATTTAATCCTCGATTTTCTCTATTATTCGCTATTGACAAATTGAATATTTCTTGAGAACCTTCTATGAATATATTGGAAAGCAAAATAAAATTTTCTTAGTTGCGGAGTAGCTATGAATCGTTCGCTAAAAACTGTCATACCATTTCTTCTGCCGTTTACTGCAGTCTTTGCCGTATTTCTGCTCTATCCTGCCGTCTATTCCGTATATCTCTCGTTTCTGAAGGCGACCATTTACACCGACCTATCAAGAATCTTTTCTGATATGAAATGGTGCGGACTTGAGAATTATCAAAAACTGCTTTACGACACAAATTTCTATTGGTCTTTAATCATGACTCTCTATTATGCAGTTCTAGTTATACCGATGAACATAGCTTTATCATTAGTTCTTGCTTCGATTCTTAGCAATGAACTTCCCGGCGCAAAATTTTTCCGAGCAGCTTTCTATCTTCCGAATGTACTTGACCTCTTCGTTATTGCAGTTGTGTGGACCGCTATTTACGCTCCGAATTACGGAGTCATCGATCAGCTCACTGCGGCTTTGGGACTAGAAAAAATATTTGAGAATGGTATTCTTGCCGACCCTTGGTGGGCAATGCCCGGCATTGCTGTATCCGTCGTTCTCAAAGGTTCCGGATTCGGCATGATCCTTTATCTTGCCGCAATTCAAAACATTCCGCGGGATATTTACGAAGCGGCAGATATCGACGGAGCTTCAGCGTGGCAGAAGTTCACAAAGATAACAGTGCCTTTGGTTAAGCCGATAACTTTACTTCTCGTCGTGACGGGAATTCTCGGCTCTCTAATGGCTTTTTCAGAGATATACGCCATGACCGGAGGACGACCTTACGAAACACTTCCCGATTCAATTCCTTTCTTCGGAGGAACAACGCAGGGCACAACCAATCTCTCCGGATATTATCTCTTCTCTAAATTCTATGTTGCTCAAGAATACGGTTACGCCGCGGCAATATCGGTAGCATTATTAATAATTTCTCTGCCGCTCTCGATACTTTCTTTCTTCGCATTCCAAAGCGAAGGCCCGTCATTGCGGAAACTGTCGTCTATACTCTTAAAGAAACTGCGCAGTCGCACAGCGAAGGCGATATAGTATGCGCTCAATCACACGCACACTCATGTTCTTATGCCTTGTTCTTGGAACTATCTTCGTTCTCTTTCCTTTCTTCTGGATGACCGCAACATCTTTAAAAGTCGAAGGAAAAGGAATGACTTTTGAGTTCATCCCCAAGCGCGTCGAAGTGCTAGGGCCGTTCAAACTTCAAGTCGGAACGGCTCCGGAAGGTAAGATGAAGAACGATCTCACCGAGCTTACTTCAGACAGTTCATTTACAATCGGATGGTCCGCGCCTGAAGCAGACGGAATAACTTTTGAGATTACTGATCAAGACGGAAATAAAAAGATTGAAAGCCCAAGCCTAAACAAAGACAAAAATTGGATCGTTGCCAATTCTCTTCCTAGCGGAAACTATTCGTATCAAGTCACAATAAATCGCTCGTGGTCTGCCGCATGGCACAGTCTTTATACTTTAGAAAATTTCCGTAAAATTGCTTTGAATCCAAATTATCCATTCTTAAAATTTCTTAGAAATTCATTTATGGTTGCCTTCTCGACCGCATTCCTCACAGTCGTACTCTGCGCGCTCGCGGCTTATGTCTTCGCCAAAAAAGAATTTCCCGGCAAGCAGGTTTTGTTCTGGACATTCATGTCCGCGATGATGATACCGGGCATGATGTTCATGGTTCCTCAATTTGCGCTAGTCACCAGATTCGGCTGGATCAACACAATCTTCGGACTTGTCGTTCCGCATCTTGCAAATGTCTTCGGCATCTTCATGCTGAGACAGATGATGATCGGAATACCGGACTCGCTCTTTGAGGCGGCGCGAATGGACGGCGCATCGGAAGCAACTATTTTTTATCGAATCGTAGTTCCTCTCGTCATGCCTTCACTCGCCATTCTCTTTCTGCTCACATTCGTCGGGCAATGGAACAACTTTCTCTGGCAGTTGCTGGTCAATACTCCGGAATCAGACCTGATCACTTTACCCGTCGGGCTCGCAATGTTCAGAGGACAGTATGAGACTCAATGGGAGCAGATGATGGCCGCATCATGCTTCTCGGTCATGCCGATAGTAATTCTCTTTCTATTCACTCAGCGATATCTTATCGAAGGATTGACCGCAGGAGGAGTTAAGGAATGAGAAACTTTATTTTGTTTTTTTTAATCGCTATTCTCTTTTCATCATGCGGCGGTGCGCGAACGAGCGCTGATAACGAAATAGTAATCTGGGAGACTTATGCAACTGAAGAGCACGACGAATTCGTTAAAATCGCGGAGGATTTCGAAAAGTGGTATAAGGCTGAAAAAGGGAAAGAAGTTCACGTACGAATCGAGCGGCTTCCTTTTGCAGATCACATACAGAAGATTAAGTTTGCCGCAATAACAGGAACCGAGCCTGATATTGTCCGAGTCGATGCAGGTGAATTAATCGACCTCGTTTACGGACAAAGTATTCTCGACCTCAATAAAGTCGATCCTGAAATCGAAACGTATCTGAAAACTTTTACTCCTCCGGCGCGCGAGACAGTTCGAATTCCGCTAAGGCAGGCGGACGGCTCGGTAAAAACCGGCGTGTACGGCATTCCAGACCAGATAACGGGCGTTGCGGTTTATTACAACCGAAAATTTTTCCGAGATAAAAACGTTCCATTTCCACCGGCATCGCTGAAAGAGCTCGAAGCAACATCGCCAAAATGGGATTACGACAGATTCTACAAGACTGCAAAGGCTCTAACTGACTCGTCGCAGAATATTTATGGAATCGCATTGAACTCGTCTCTCTGGTTCACACTTCCGTTCTTCAATGCATTCGGAACCGATTTTGTAAATGTCGATGCGGACGGAAAATTCCGTTGCACACTTGATTCCGATTCCGGAGTGGCGGCTTTGACTGCAATTTCGCGGCTCGTGTGGGACAAAATCGAAGCTGGAGCGTGGTTGCCGGGGGCGCTTGGAGCAGACCGCGGATTTGTGAATCAAAAATACGCAATGATAATTTCGGGGCCGTGGAACTTGAAGCAATTTGAAAATGCCGGAGTCGATTTCGGAGTGGCATTAATTCCTGAAGGACCAAATGTTAGGGAAATAGAAACTCCGAACGGCAAAGTTAAAGTCGGCACGTCCACAAATGTCGGCGGAACCGATATGGCAATTCTGAAGACCACAAAGAAACCTGAATTATGTTATGAGTTTTTAAAATATCTGACTTCTCCAAAAGTTCACGCAAGATGGTGCAATGCTCTCGGTCAGATTCCGGTTCAAACTCTCGCGGAGCCACTCGTCAATTTCAAAGATAATCCTGCTCTAGCTGTATTCATGGAGCAGATACGCACTGCAATACCAAGACCGAAAATTCCGCGTTACGGAGTTTTAGAAGGTCAGATAATGGTGCCTCAAATCGACCGAGCTTTTCGAGCAGGAAACGAGGAAGGCGTCAGAAAGGCTTTACAAGAGGCAGTCCGCGAAATTGATCGGCTTATTCTCGACGACGTCAATATTTCCCGTTAAGAGAAGACCAAAAATCTATCTCAATATTGGGCTAGTAAAGGTAATTTTGTGAGATACCGTCAACTATTCATCTTCTCGACATTAATTTTTTGTCTGACAATTTCCGATTCAGTTAAAGCCGGCAATGTGAGATTCGAAGGCAACTTTGATCTCTCTGGAGAAATGCGAAGAGACGCGGACAAAGAGTATGATGATCGAACTCCAGGATACGATCGCGCATTTACTCATAACATGAAGCGGCCTGCGTGGAATTTAGAAATGGGTGATCCCAGAGTCGAGCTGAGGGCTTACGCATATCCTGTGGCTCCAATTGAGATCTACGCAAAGATTCTTCACAACTTCAGAGGACTTACTAATTTTTGGTTGAACGAGTCTCACACTAAACTCAGATTTACACGCGATTCAGGCGATAATGAAAAAGGGTTGGAATCATACTTTTTTTACAGGCAAGGCAGACTTGCTCTGGGTGATCCTCTTCTCTACATTACTTACGATCAATTCGGTTCAGGAATAGCAACAAACTGGTGGCTCGGCCGCGGCGATTTCACTCTTGCAAAAGGAAAATGGTCGGGAGAAGTTAATCTTCAAAATGCAGACGACAAAGCAAAAAAAAACCTTTCAGGCGAGGACAACGACGCATTCGCGGCAAAACTCCGTCATGATTACAGATTCAATATGGATTTAAATATTGCGAATGAAGTTTATTACGCTCAAAAAAATTACTGGTATGACTATCCGAGATATGTATTGTATAAAAACTATGCAGTAGGAACCGCATTTCAGGCAAACTACAAATCCACCAGCCTTTCTCTTCAGTACAATCTTGCCTCGAATGAGCAAGAAAACACATCTATCGGCACCACAGACAACGATGCATTCGGATTCGATTTGAGAAATCTTGTTCTGCTGGATAAGGCTTGGAGCGGCAGGTGGGGCGCAAACGTATCGTTTCTTTATTTCGGAAATAAATACTATAATTATATTGGGCGCGGCGCAGAGTGGATGACATTCGGAGATCAGATACAGAACGGAGCATACACATCTGTCGGAGATAATATCTCGAAGGATCTTTACTCCGAATTATTCTGGGACGTTCCTAGATACGATATAAACATTGCATTCAGGCATCAGGACAAATATGGAATGAGGATTTTTCCAGGGCGCATTTTGTCACGGCGAAACGAAGTCGATATGAATACCAAATTAATTCATAACTTTTCGGTTCGAGTAATGGCAAACAGAACCTTGTACGGACTCGAACGCGACCTGATGGATTTCGATGCAGGACGTTTCATCAGAGATAAAAACCCTGTTCAATCGCAATTATACGCTTCATTGAAGTATAACCGCACATGGGGCGGATTGATGGCCGACGCGCAACTTTTAAGACGCAGGTCGGTGGAATTTAAAATTACAGGATTGGAGGCGAGTTACATGTTCAACAAGCGGCTGAAAATTTTAGGGCGGAGCGCATGGCTGTGGATGGACCGGCCCGACCTCAATTGGATAATAACAAATAAGCCATCGGATATTGACGCGGCAAAGCCTTCGACAAGCATAGTCGATGCTTTTTTTTCCAGAGCTTCCAGTTTTTTTCAGCTTCAATATAAACCGAGCGACAACTCGCAAGTCTGGCTGGAATACGGGCAAGGATGGCATACTGACGATAATCTCTCTCTGGATGCAAATCTTATTGATGCTACGCGCAGGACGGACCCGCGCATTTACATGAAGATGGAGATGTGGTTCTGATGAAAAAAATATTTGTTTTGTTTTTTATTTTAGGCATCGGCAATTTAGTTATTGCGACCGGTAACGAAACGGTTTTTTCTCTGAAAGCTCCTTCTGCTCAAAAAGTTGCAGTAATGGGTTCATGGAACAACTGGTCTGACCAGTTGGTTTGCGTAAAGAACAGCCAAGGAGTTTGGTCGGCAAGAATTAATCTGCCTGTCGGAAAATACCAATATAAATTTGTCGTGAACGATGCTGAGTGGATAACCGATCCTGTGAATCCTAAAAAAGGAGACGACGGACTTGGTGGAGAAAATTCTATCATCGAGGTTGTCGCTCCAATAAGTTCAGCTCCTATCTCTTCATCACCTCAGCCTCCGCCTATTCAACATGCATCAGAATCAACGAACACACGCATTACTACATTTACTGTTTCTGCTCCTGATGCGAGAAAAGTTTCAGTCATCGGTTCGTGGGACAATTGGTCGGCTCCTGCTGAATGCATTAAAACTTCCAATGATAAATGGAAAGCAACTTTAAATCTTCAGCCCGGAGCATACGACTATTCAATAATTGTTGATGGCGAATGGAGTCCACTTCAGAAGATAACAGTTTCCGGAACGAGGCAGTCAACAGCTTCAAGCGGGCAAGCAACTCCTCAAGCCTCCATACCAGCCGCTCCTCAAACTCCTTCTGCCGGAGTGCTCTTTGCCGTCGATGCGCCTGGCGCAAACAAAGTCGACATTATGGGTGCGTGGAACGGTTGGAGTTCTCCGACCGAATGCGTAAAGGGCAGTGACGGAAAGTGGTCTGCAACTATCAAACTCGAGCCTGGAACTTATGAATATAAATTCAGGAAAGATGGAGACTATGACGCTCTGAATAAAGACAATCGCAAAATAGTTATTGGTGCGGATGGGAAAGAGGTCAAAGGCAATAGCTCAAATGCCGGCATCGGTTCAGTAGCTTCAATTCAAATCCCGTTGGAAGCGGATTTTACAAAGAGTAATACTTTCATGACCTCTGATGAAAAAGTAATGTTTGGTTACATTGATCCATTCGCCAACAGCGTCAGTATTGGTTCCGATTTCAACGGATGGGATCCGAGCAAAACAAAACTTATTCGCAACGTCGACGGAATTTGGGTTGCAACTGCGAATATAAAAGAGGGACGTTACGGCTGGAAATTTGTAATTGACGGGCAATGGGAAAATGGCGACAACAAGCGGCTTACGATTGTAAAAGGAAAAGGCGGCAAACTCGAACTGCTTCCTGATCAGCCGACATTCAATACGCCTTACAATTCGCGAGTTTATTTTTCCGGCAGATTTTACGGCTCTGCAGTTTTGAGAAATGTTCCTGATGGCGAAAAGGTCGACACAGGAAGAACACGCTTTGCGCCGCTAAAATACGATCTTCTGCCCAGAATGCTCTTCACTGTAGGAGACAACATTACCGGATATGTCGAGGCAGACATCAATCAGTATGAAGGAAGATTCGAGACTAATTTCAACGAAGGAGAAGTCACGCTTGACGAAGGATGGGGTCGAGTTTCTTTATTTAGGCGTCGCAGAATTACCGACTTCAATGATCCATTGAGAATGCTCGATCCGTTCCGCAACACGCTCGACGATGCAGTTTATTTTACAACCGAAGAGCGGCCGAGCGCTTTCAAGTTCGGTCGAAAGTTCGACGATGTCAGGCGGAACACCGACGACAATTACACAGGCTACACTTTAAACGGCTGGCAAGGACTTTACGGCGAATTGAATTTTGATAAATGGAAATTTCAAGCATTAGGTTCAGACCACATTATCAATCAAGAAGATCTTTGGGCCGCGAGAGGCACCTGGACCGGAAGGTTCCTTCGAGTAGGATCAACATTCGTTCACAACGAAACAGCGAGAGGATTAATTGCAGAGCGAGGATGGGCAGGAGGCGACATTGCTCAGACATCTCAGTTCACCGATAACACCGGAGGTTACGTCACAATACCCGGCACATCAGACCACTACAGCTACGATTATCTTGTTCATTTGACTCCCAACGGAAGAAATTATAATCAATTGTGGGGTGCGGACATCAGAGTTGGTTCCGATACGCGTCATTTATTCGGAGAGATTGCAGGCCGGCAAAAAAACTCTGCGTTCATCGCTTATGAAAACGGAGACGGATTGCGTCCAAACGGAAGCGCAAATTATTTCGCACGGAATTATCTCAATGCCGGGGAATACCTGCTGGGCGGCCGAGAAAGGGATCTCACAGGCGTTTTCGGTGCAGTCTATCATCCATTTTCGCGGCTAGGGCTAGAGGCAAGTTATCGAATTGATGACGGAACGGCTATGACGCTGGATAGAAACCAAAATCTAGTCAATGTCACTCCAACAAAAAATACTCTAACTTTAAAAGGAAGATACAAATCGGATAATTTTTATTACGGAAT
Organism: Candidatus Hydrogenedentes bacterium CG07_land_8_20_14_0_80_42_17; assembly: GCA_002780065.1. Taxonomy (GTDB): domain Bacteria; phylum UBA8481; class UBA8481; order UBA8481; family UBA8481; genus UBA8481. The sequence goes on along the minus strand of PEWQ01000074.1, from coordinate 8,243 downwards.
TGAAGGAGTTCATCGAACAGTAAAAGATTTTCCGAATTCAATTTATCAAGCTGATTTCGACAACAATAATTTCACTGACGTCACTGTTCTAGGCGCAAGCGATTTATTGCAGTTCAAACAAGACCTTTATTTGAAACTCGGGCGATGGACTTTGCAAGGTAATCATCGCTACCGCGATTACACAATCCTAACGAACGCGCTCCAGACGATGGAGCTTAAGGGACTCATCGGATTTGATCTCACGAGAAGAATGCAGATTGCGCTTACAGGAAGATTGAAGTCATATTCTCTGCCGAACGATCCGACTATAACAAGAGAACCTAACTCCACGAAAAGATATTACGCTTTAGGCGCCAGATTGAACTACTTCTTCTCAAAATATGTCTCGATGAATTTCGGCTTCGGAGTGAATCCGTATAACGACGAAGATATCGAGGAGGGACAATTGTTCTTCTTGCGAAGTGCGCTTGCAAGAGCTCGCAGAGGCCCTCCAGCTTACGGCGGCGGCGCAATCTCAAAGGCATTGGATCAAGTTTTAGAAGCGGAAAGAATACTCGCAGTAGAGCGCAGATTCGAGTTCAATATCGATGCGAGGTTTTAATTGTGATCAGTAGAGGATATTAAATTTGAAATTGCAGATTGAAAAGTGCAAATTGAAAATTTTATTTTTCCAATTTTTATTTTTCCAATTATTTTATTCGTTCTTTAGTAGAAAGGTGAGAGCATGAAAGAAAAACGAAATAGAATATTTTTGATTCTAACTGCTTTTATAATGCTTGCTTTATCGAGTAATTGTAAATCTATCGTTCGAGAAAGATTGGAGGGACCTAAAATTATCGGTGACGGAACCGGATATATTTTTGTTTACGACGACATATCAGCGTCCGAAGTTAATCTTGCCGGTGATTTCAATCGCTGGGGGCCTAACGACAATGGCAGAATACGAAAAGGCGACAGATTCACTATTCCTTTCAAACAAAGACCTGACGGTGTCTGGGAGGTAACTGTTCCTTACAAAGAAAATGTAAAATTGCCGCAGTACGATCACCTCAATGATGACGTTTATCTCGAACACGGCAGACGATATATTTACAAAATCGTAATTGACGGCGGAAACAAATGGATAACGGATCCTACGAATCGTTCGGTTGAAAGAAAGCCTGATGAAAATGAAAATTCAATTCTGGTTGCTCCATGAAAAAAGATTCTGAGAGTTTCCTTACAAAACAAAATAATAAGTCCTCAATCCAAAAACTTCTCTTTACTCATCACTCATCACGCATCACTTTTATTTCATTCATCATTATTTTTCTATTGTCGCTGATATCATCTCGCGCTCAAGCACCATCTCCACTTTATAGTTCTACAGAAATAGTTGTTCTTCCGCGCGATGCCGCGGCAGTCTCAACTATGCATTCGATGGGTTATGTGACTCTTTCAATTTTACCGGGCTCGAATTATCATCTCTTAAAAATCAGAAATGGAATTACCGTTGAAGGCGCAATATCCGAACTCAAAAATTCAGGGCTTTGCCATTCCGTTCAGCCAAATTTCAAACTTCATTCGCTCTCAACCGTTCCAAACGATCCGTCGTTTGCTTCTCAATACCATCATGCAATCATGCGATGCACCGAGGCATGGGACTTCACGACCGGTTCGAGTTCGGAGACCATTGCAATAATCGATACCGGCGGTGATTCAACGCACGCCGACCTTTCATCGAGAGTTGTTTTTGCAAGTGGAATTGACATTCTGGACGGCGACAGCGATCCGTCTGAGCCAATCACAGGAACCGGACATGCAACAATGGTTGCCGGCATGGCCGCCGCCGCAACAAATAACGGCATCGATATTGCCGGAGTGGATTGGAGCGCAAAGGTCATGTTTGTAAGAGTGCTCGATGAGAACGGAAGCGGGTCTGACTTCAATGTAGCAAATGGCATTCGAAAAGCCGTCGAGAATAAAGCGACCGCTATAAATCTTTCTCTCGGAGAAACAATCGCTTACACGATCGATGCAATCGAAGACGCTCTGCTTTACGCAAGAAATTCCGGAATACCGGTTTTTGCCGCAAGCGGAAATAATGCCTCAGAGGCGGTGGATTCTCTTGTGGCATATCCTGCGAATTCTCTATACGCGTTTGCAGTAGGCGCAACAACATCTTCCGACACACGCGCTTCGTTCTCCGCGTATCGAACTCCCTCTTCTCTGTCTGGAGTCGATGTCGCTGCACCGGGCGATAATGTTTTAACTTTAAGTCCCGGAGCAACAACTGTATCCAAAAGCGGAACTTCGTTTGCAACGCCGCTAGTCACTGCGGCGGCGGCGCTTTTAAAATCGATAAGACCTGAATTTTCTCCAGCAAACATAATTACTTTGATGAATGCGACTGCGAAAGATATTGGCCCGAGCGGTTATGACGAAGAAACCGGATGGGGCCGCATCGACCTATACAACCTTCTTTCCAATGCACTTTATTCGACGCTATTTCCATTTTCGAATGACACTTATTCGATCCGAGCCGACACTTTTTCAACTGCAGCACCTGGCGAAATTCGAACAGCATCAGTATCGGCAAATGCGGGGAGGCGCGGAAGAAACGCGCTTCTTCTCGACGCAGATGACGACTATGTCGGATACGTCTCGGCGATTAATTCGGAATCAGGCACTATCGAGTTTTACATGAAATACACTCCCGACGCGCTCTCAGAGACACGCTTTATTTTGACTCAAAAAGGGCTTGGAGCAAAATCAAAGGGCAATCTCGATCTCGTTCTCCTCACCGATTCGCGGCTGCAGTATTCTCTCTTTGATTCCGGAACGATAACTTCATCGACTCGACTCAATTCTGGAGAATGGTATCACATCGCAATAACTTACGGACCCAAAGGAATGATACTCTACGTTAACGGCGAGTCAGAAGCGTCAAAGTTAGTCGCTGGAGCGCCTCCAACTTCAGATACTATCTATCTCGGTTCACCGTCTTCTTTCGGTTCTGCGCATTCAATGCGAGGATATATTGACGCAATTCGTTTTTCAAAAACTCAGCGAGTTATTTTTCCTTCAGCGCTTTCGGTAAAGATAGTCAGCCTTGCTTCAGTTGCAAAAGATGCGGCGTACACAAAATGGCTGGCAGTGCAGAATGAGACAAGCGTGGTAAAACTCGATCTCTATGCTGATAGAGATAATCAAGGCTACGATGGAGTTTTACTTGCAAGTGGAGTTTCAAATACCGGATCCGATTCGATCGATTTGACGCCGCTATTGTCATTCGGAGACACATTCTACATTTATGCAATTGCAACCGATTCTGACTTTTCATCAGAAACAGCCAGAGCTTATTCAGACACTTACTTCACAGCATATTCGCCGCTCGCATCGATTCTTGCGTCTGAATCTCCAGCGACAAATAAAGTTTGTCTTTTAGAGAGAACCTTTCCAACTAATTTTCTTTCAACAATTCGAGAATTACGCGATTGGTTTATGCCAAATAAATTAGCAAAAATTTTAATTGAACTTTATTACTCAGTTTGATCTAAAATCATTTCGTTAATATTTTTTTCTATGCGGTCGACATAATTCTGCCAGTTGAATAATCTCTTAACTCTCTGAATTCCTCTTTTAGCATAATCTAATCTCACACTGTCATTATCTAAAAGAAATTTTCCAGCTTCTTCAAGTGCTTGAGCATCGCCCGGCGGTATCAGAAGCCCTGCAGAGTCTTCTCCTCTGCCCAATACCTCGGGTATTCCTCCAATATCAGAAGCTATAGGAACACAACCTGACGCCATCGACTCAAGCAAAACCAAAGGGCATGGTTCCATCCATAATGACGGGAGAATTGAGATAGCGTAACGTCGAAATACATCTGTCACCTCACTATGAGATATACAGCCTTTGTAATGAATACGACTTTCGGATTTTTTTATGCACTCTTCAAGATATTCTTTATCTCCATTCCCATAAACATCAACATCTGTTCCAGTAGAAGCAATTATATGCAAACCTTTAGCTCGAGAAATTCTGCCGCAGTAAACAGCTCCTCTTCTCATATTAATCTCATTCTCATCTAATACAGGAAAATCCTCTGATAAAGCATTTAAAACTGTAACAACTTTTTCCGGCGCGACTCCAGAATTAATAACTAATCTTCTTACCGCTTCCGAAACGGTTACAATAAGATAATTCTTCAGCATCGAAAAAAGAATCTTATTCAACCAACCTAATTTTTTATGGGATAAAGCATCTCTCAGCCAATAATCGTGCAGATGAATTATTAATGGAATTCCCGATTGAGCCGCAGTCCATAGCGGAGAATGCGAAAGCCCGGTCAGCGCATTTAGATATAGCAAGTCAGGTTTGAAATCTTTTATTTCCTCTCTAACAATTTTTGCATTTTCAGAATCAAAATACTCTTCAAATAGAAGATGTCTAATTCGACCTGCAAGATTTTGAGGATGAGCCCCGTGAAATCTTAATCTTCTATGTACCTCGAATTCAATATTCGTGTCTTCTTCGGTCTCATGGCATTGTCTCGCCAAAACCCTCAAGGCGTATCCGCGTTCAGCAAGCGATTTTGCAGTATTGAAGAGCACTCGCTCGGCTCCGCCAACTGCATCCGGCGGAAAGAAATTCGATATCATCAAAATTCGTTTTTCAATCACATGAAGATGATACGGCTACAGCGCTTTATTGGCAATGTAGAGCTCTCGATTCTCTATTCAAACCTTGGGATACGTCGAAGCAGGACACAAAACGAGACGTAATACCTTTGCCCTAAAATCCGGCATTGCTCAGATTGAACCGAAATTCGTCATCCTGCGACCGACTTTTTCCGAAAATACCCTGCTCTACCGCGTTTCTATGACCTCGCAACAAATTCCCGACTCGTTTTTCCCGCTAATTTTCCGCACGTTGCGGAATCGCTGCGTAACTTATTTTCCCGTTGACACCGACACGTAGTAGCTATTATGATAGCTATACACTTTGGAGGTGGAAATGCGAACTGTTCAGATGACTCTGGATCCCGCGCTTGTTACAGCGGTAGATAGCGCGGCGCGTAGGCTAAAGACGACTCGCTCCGGTTTTACTCGGAAAGCGCTTATCGATGCGCTGAAAGTATTGCGTGACCGTGATCTTGAAGCCAAGCACAGAGAGGGTTACCGAAAGCATCCGCAGAAACGAGAGGAATACGCCGGTTGGGAAGCGGAGCAAGTATGGCCGGATTGATATGCCGCGGTGAAATCCGTTGGTACAAGTTTTCTAAGCCCGATAAAAAACGGCCAGTGCTTGTGCTGACTCGCGCTACTCATATTGAATATCTGAAGACGGTTACTGTTGCGCCTATTACGTCGGCTATTCGAGAAGTGCCATCGCAAGTCCATTTGTCGATTGAAGATGGTCTGCAAAATGATTGCGTCGTGAATCTTGATCACCTGCGCACGGTCGAAAAATCGCACCTTGGTTCTCTCATCGCGACTTTATCAAATGATCGACTTGTAGAAATAAAGATAGCAATCCTATATGCTTTGGGTTTTTAACAAGTGAACCGTGGCGTTTTTTGCTTGATACATTGCAACGGTGGCTTTCTTCTAACGACGGGTTTCTGGCTACGCTCCCTGTGGTCGCTTCGCGCAACCGCGCGCAACCAAGATTCGTCGTTCACGCGGCTTGCAAAAACGGCAAGCGGCGCGCCCGACGGGTTGATTTGCCTGTGAAGGCGATGATATTTCGGGGGCTCTTGTGTAGCGAAGGGCGCGCGGTTCAGAAAACCGCATCAATTTCCAAACCTTGTTCAATAAAATATATTCCGTTATTATAAAATGCATTATGGCTCACAAAAGAAAATTCATTCCAGGTAGAGAAATTGTCTATCAGATCTTTCCTGACCGTTGGAAAAAAAACGACAAAGTAGTTCAATCAAAAGAAAATAATTCTTTTCACGGCGGCACGCTCCGCGGTATCACCGAGACTATTCCTTATCTCAAAGAGCTCGGTGTCACTGCAATATATTTGAATCCTATCTTTACTGCGGGAAGTCCTCACAGATATGACACAATCGATTACAATTCTATTGACCCAATGTTAGGAACTTACAGAGATTATCTCGAGCTTGTCGAAACGGTTCATCAAAATAACATGCTTTTGATACTTGACGGAGTCTTCAATCATACTTCTCATGAGCATCCTTGGTTCAAAAATCCTGTTTCAAGAAGACGCTACTACATAATGAAGGACAAAAACAAAACTATGATGTGGAAGGATGGGAATCATCTTCCAAAACTCGATGCGCAAAAGCCTGAAGTCAGAAAGAAAATTCTAAAAGTTCTTGATCGATGGAGCGGAGCCGACGGTTGGCGGCTGGATGCAGCGCACCTTCTGCCATTCGATTTTTTGAAAGAAATCAAAAAAAAACTTTGCGGCAAACCGATCTGGATCGAAGACTGGCACTTTGCTCCGCAATACGCACATAAAAATCTTTCAGACGGAGTCACTAACTTTTTATTTCGGGAAAATATACGGACTTTCTTTATTGAAGACTCCTCGCCCGAAACTTTTCTGGAACGAGTTTCAAATCTGCAGGCAACATATCCTAAACGCTTTCTGAATATGTCGTGGAACTTTCTCGGCAATCATGACACCGAACGATTCATCTCAATTGCAGGTCGTGAAAGAACATTTAAAGCATTCTTTTTTTTGCTCACGCTTCCCGGCATTCCGATGCTTTATCACGGAGACGAAATAGGGCTCTCTGAAAAAAATGTTCAAGAGGCGCGTGGAGATATGCTTTGGGATACGTCGAAGCAGGACATTGATTTAAAACTCCATGTAAAAAAATTAATTGAAATCAGAAAAAAATACAATGCTCTATTCAGCGGAGAATTTAAACCCATTTTTGCGGATAATCGCTCGAGAACACTTATTTTCGAAATGAGAAAAGAAGATGAAAGCGCGGTTGTCGGCTTGAATGACGGGTACTGCAGTTGTTTTGTCGGAAGCGGAAAAGATAATTTGAAATTAAATCCAAGCGACTCTTTCATCAAAATTAAAAAGAGCGGAAAAATTATTGAAGAGTTTCATTTCTCAAGTTCACCTTTTGCTAATCGTTCTGATTCGCGAGAAAAATGAAGCGAGTATTTGAATCAAGATTATTGCTTTATTTTGCGGCGTTTCTTGGAGCTATTACCGTCACTTATCTTTTCTTTCCAGGGTTTATGTCAAAGGATTCGTTTGAGCAATTTACCGAAGCGCAGAGCTTTCATTTCACTGATTGGCATCCGCCGATGATGGCCTTTGTATGGCATTTCATAGATTTGATTTGGCCGGGCCAGCAGGGAATGCTGTTATTCAATAACCTTTTATTTTGGCTCGGAATGGCTTTTATTCTCGATTCCAGGTCATCTCGAAAAGAATTGTCATTGTTATTTCTTTTCGTAATAGGATTTTTCCCTCCGGTTATTGCGCTTCTCTCGACGATTTGGAAAGACGTTGCAATGGGTTCTGATTTAGTTCTTGCTGTAGGTTTATTGAGTAAAGCATCAACTGTTGATGAGTGCAAAACGAAAAGGATTTTATTATGTATGAATTTTTTTGTTTTGCTTTATGCAATTGGAGTTCGACATAACGCAATCACTGCCGTATTGCCGCTCTGTTTCTGGATGAGTCACATTACACTAAAAAATGCAATTACATCGATGAAGAAAAAAATTGTAATTGGCTCTTTAATCTTTGCATCTTTAGTTTTATTCAATGCGATTGCGACTAAAACTTTAATTGATGAGCCGTCGTATCTTCCGACTCAGTGGTTTATGGCTCACGACCTCACAGCAATTTCTGCAATGACAGGTGAGAAGACTGTGCCGAAGGTTTTTCAAAATAATAAGAATATGACTTACGAAGATTGGATAAGTATTTATCAGCCGTTCAGAGTAGAGAAAATTTACAATCCAAAAAATCCAAACAGGTTGAAAATGACCCGCAATCCGCAAGAACTTAAAATACTTTTTACTGCATGGCTTTCTGCGCTTACTCGGCATCCTCTTCTCTATTTGCGGCACAGAATAATGCTTGGAGCATTTCAGTGGGGATTTGCAGAAGAGGTATGGTATCCATTTCAGACAGGGATTCAGAATAATGATATGGGTATATCGACTGAACTCTCTTCGCGAACAAAGATCACTGTTATGATTCTTTATGCTCTTCGAAATTCGCTATTATTTCGAGGATGGTTTTATTTACTTTTG
>PEWQ01000145.1 GCA_002780065.1 Candidatus Hydrogenedentes bacterium CG07_land_8_20_14_0_80_42_17 | reverse complement strand
ATCTGCGTTCCCTCCCGCGATTGTAATTGCCTGTCCTACATTATCTTCGGATTACAGGGGAAGTGCCAATAATTCGCCATGCACCCATTTGCACTTTCCAATTTGCAATTTCAAATATTATAACATACCATGTACCAAGACATTGAGATTTTTTATCTATTTTTTTTCTCCGTAGAACGTGTGAAATAATTGAAAAATGAAATTTTCAATTTACAATTTCAAATTTCTGCTACTGCCTTTTTTCATTTTTTTATCTTCTGATGGTAGACAAATCATTATTGCGATAATATGCTTTCAATATACGGGGCGTAGCGCAGTCCGGTAGCGCACCTGGTTCGGGACCAGGGAGTCGCCGGTTCAAATCCGGCCGCCCCGAAGGGGCAAAATTAATTAATCACGATACAGGATGTATCGTAGCCTATGGATTCACGGCGTGTAGGAACACGCCGTCATCCGGCCGCCCCGAAGGGGCAAAATTAATTAATCACGATACAGGATGTATCGTAGCCTATGGATTCACGGCGTGTAGGAATACGCCGTCATCCGGCCGCCCCGAAGGGGCAAAATTAAAAGGAGCAGTTATGAAAGATGATCCTGTAATGAAGATGATTTTATTTGCGATTCTATTTTTAGTCATAGGAATAGCTTTTCTTATAGCAGTTACCACAGGCTCCATATTTCTGCTTGTCGGATTCTTAATACCGCTAGTCACTTTTATCGTTATATTCTACATCATGTCGCTCTTCAAGAAGCGTATTCAAAGTCAGCTAAACGATGGATTCGGGCCGAACGTAGTAAAAATTGCGTCGTCTGTGATGGATTATTTCGAACTTCCTCTGACTCTTCTTCTCTCTATTTCGATCACGCTCTTCTTCTTTGCTTTCTCGATAATAGCCATCGCCTTCTGGATTAATCAGTTTAAGTTCTAATGACATTCAGAATAGAAGATAACAATTTAGATCCTGATTTATTTTTAAGTCAGGCTCTTCAAGCAAAGATCGATTATTTGAATCATAAGATTGAAGAACTGCTTGTCTCAGGAAAGCATCTTGAAGAGGTCGAAAAATTAAGTGTTGCCAGAGCCAAGTTCATGGAGATTTCAAATTCTCCAAGGCTTTACCTTGCAAAACTTCCCGGAGTTGAAAGTCAAGCCGCTCAATCTGCTCCAGCCGTCTCTGAACGAAAATCTCTTGTTCCGGACGGAGCAATACCTCAGCCTAAGCGAGTCGGTGAGGCTCAATCCAGCCATGAAACTCGATCCTCATCTCAAGCGGCGAGCTATACTCCAAAAGAGTCTGCTCCGAGTCCCAAAGGCGGTATGATGTCATTTCTGAAATCGGTTCAAACTAGTACGACTCAAGCGAGTTCAACTCAACCTGCTTCAGCTCAAATTCCCGCTCCTATTTCATCTCAACCTTCAGCCGCATCATCAAAACCAAAAGGAAAGATGCTCTCATTTCTTGAAAAGGTCAAGGCAGGTGATACACAAAGCGAGCCTGAAGAAGAATTTGTTTCATCTAATACTGATAATTCAAAAATAGCCGATCAAATGACGGCAATGCTTGAGTTGCGGGCATCATCAAAAGGGTTCAAGAACATTTACGATATGCTTGCCAGCAAGCGTCAGAAATTAGAGGAAACAATGAACGCAGTGATGAAGAGCACCGACCAAAATGCTGTTCAAGCCGCGATGGTTATCAGAGCTGAAATCGCAGAGATAGATGTTATGCTAAAACAAAAGCCGGAAGAGATTGCTAAAAAGATTAACGAATCAGTCAAAAGTCAAAACGACGGTGATGCTGAAATTGGCAAAGAATTGAAAGGGTTATTTGAAGAGCTGAAGTAAGCGGGAAAGTCGAGGCATTGAACTTGCACTGGAAAGTTTCAATATGATTAAACTCAAAAAGCAAATTGCATTTCAATATTCGCATATTGTTACGATTATGCTTTTATTTTTTTTATCAGTATCGGTTCATGCAGAAGCGCCGATAAATCTTCAAACTGAAACAAAAGCTATAATAATTCCTGCTAAGCATTTTGTTGTTCAAAGAATTCAGTTCACTTCTCGAGAACAAACTATCTTTTTGCGCAAAGGCGATTTCAATATTGAAGGGAGCGCGTTGGTATCAGGCAATTCAAAAGAACGTTTTATCGAGAGTATTAAATTGAAAATTAAATCAGAACTAGCTTACGAAGAACCTGAAGAGTCGAAGGGAGGATTTCTCGGCATTTCAAGAGTATTGAAGCCTATAAAGAGAGGGCGAACAATGTTGGAGCTCAAATCGATTGAACTTCAATGTGAAGGAAAAACTCTTGCTGTAAAAGAGTTTGGAATTCGAATTCGAGATGCCGGAGAAATAGAACTGCCTATTCAAAGCGCAACAAGCAACTGGTCTCAAACAAAAATTCTCTTTCACATACGAGTCTGCCAAGACGATTCTTCAGCGGCCTCTATTCCGGATTTGCAACCTATGGAAAACCGAACCATTATCTGGAAGCCAACCGATTTTTTATTAGAGATGAAACCGGCTCAAAATCCTGGCAGACCTCCAAAGCCGGGCAGACTGCAATTCGCATCTCCTCTCTCTATTTTTCCTCCTGCTCCGTTCATCGGTTCTACATTCGCCTCTTCAATAATTCTTATGAACAGCGGAGATATTCCGACTGAAACAGCAACAGCATATTGGGAATACGGCAGTGAAACGCAAATCGATGAAATTCCTTCAATTCGAGGCGGCACTTTTCAAACTCTAAAGTTTGCCTCAACGGCTCAGCGCGATCGAGGAAGAGTAATATTAAAGATCAGCAATCAATCGATTGCCAATCAATCGATTGCCAATCAATCGATTGCCGCAGATTTCGAACCTCAATCTATGGCTATTCCAAAACTACTATCCGCAAAGATTGTGAGCAATAATGCTGAAGAGCCTTTGGAATTGATTATTGCAGTTGCTAACCAAGGAACTGGAACTGCAGACAAAATGAATATTAGATTGAAAGGTTTCGGCAAAGAAACTTATGTAATGCTCCCGCCCCTGCGAGCCGAAGAGACAAATGCATTCTCTTTTTTGTGGCAGGATTCTTTTCCTGAATCTTTTAATTTAGACTTATTTTTTATTAATGACGAAGTCACGGAAACTAAAATTTCCTTTTTTGTTTCGAGGATTCCTCGGCCTGCCCCCATTTTTAATATCGAAAATATTTATTTTGAATCGGATAAATCGATTGGATCTAAAAGCAGACTTTATGCTGTCATCAGCAACAAGGGAAATCTTGCCGGGAATGTTTCTCCAGTTTTAAAAGCGTCACTTGAAGATATCGTAATCTCTGATTTCAACAGAAGAATCAGAATTATGCCTGGTGAAACAGCTCTTGTCGCGACAGAGCCTTTTCCTCTTTTGTCAGGCCTGATACGCGGAGATGTTTTACTTGGAGAAAAAAGCGAGTTCATTTTATTAGACGTTCCACCTGAGCGACATGAAAGTCCCGAAGACTGCATTAAGATAGAACCGTTAATTTCAGTTCTCAATCCAAATTATTCTGTAATGCCTATAGATGATGAACTGAAATTTATTTTTGCTCCGGTTGAGACAACTGAGCTCGATACGGTGATCACCATCGAACTTCATGTTAAGACATGGGGCTCTGCAAACGAGCAAAGGCCTGTGCCCGCAGTAACTGCCCGTCTGAAAGGAAGCGGCTGGCAAGATAAGTTCGAAGTAGCTTCTACTGAAACAACGTTTTTCTCATCGCTTACGCGCTCGATGCTTGAAGACACTCTGGAATTGAAACTCAGTCCTGTGGGAAATATTAAAACCTTTCTTACTGATACTCCTCGGCTGATTGGAAAGCTTGTTTACACGGAAAACGGAGTCATCTCCAATGCAATTGCTTCTGAAAGCGGAGTGTATCTCACACTTCAAAATCGCGGGGTCTTTACTAAATCAAACAATCTAACATTATTCTCAAAAGTTAGTTCGGCAGAAACTACTTCGATAATCAAAATTAAATCCGGAGAAATAAAAAATGTTTTTATTCCAATCGCCTCTACTAAATACGGAAAGGAGACGATACTGCTTTCTCTTCCAAATTCACCATGGAATCAGTTAGTCGAAGTCACACGATTTGTCCCGCCTGTTCCATTTCCAAACATGAATTTTTCACTGCTGGCAAATGCACAATCAGAAGACGGAGAAAATCTCTCGCTGGTAAATATTAATGTTCAAGATGGAGATGCTCCGGATCTAGAAGTAAAAAGCGAAGATGAAAAGAGCTCGGAAAAACAAGCCATAACGTTCGTTCCTGCCGGTGAAACAGCAGTATTTGCTTTCAAACGAGCGAATCGGTTTTTGGTAAATTACGGGCCTCTGAATTTTTCAGCTAATCTTCAGGAAGACAGTTTTAGAAATAGATTGAGTCACTTAAAAATACTTAATCTTGGCGATGACACTCCGCCGGCAGGCAGAGATATTGTAATCAGGTATGCGCGATATGCAGAAACAGGAGTTTTATCTGCGGGAAGGGTTTATGTAGCAGTAAACGGAATTCTTCGGCAAGCTCAAAATGTTCCTCAGCTTAAAGAAGGCGAGAAATATTATGGCGGATTTAAATTAAATGCAGGTTCTTCAGGCGAAGCAAATATCATACTTTTTGAAGAGCTCTCTCCTTCTTTCTTTCTTCTTGACCGTTTCAGTTCTAAATTGACTTTAATCAAAGATGTCATAACACGAGCAGATCGAGATTGGACTTTACCTGTAATTGTTTCAACACAAAGTAAAGGTGATGTGACCGAACGGTTAGCTAATTTAGCGTGGGAAGCTTCTAGATTATTAGTCGAGCAAGGCATCACTAATTTGCCACTGATTACGCCTCAATCAGCACTTAACCTCAAACGATCTGAAAAAGATACGTCAGCGCTCGGACGCATAGCTTATCGCGAGGCATTGATAGAATTAGCGAAAGGCTGGAAAAAGGTCTCTGAAATTATTCAAGGCGCAAGATTGCCGATAACATTAGAGGCAAAGCAATTGAATATGTTTTTCTCGGCGATTGAGAGATTAAATATTTTAGCGGCAGAGCCTATAGAGTTAGAGCAAGATAAAGTCAGCTCTGCGCTGAATGAGCTTGAAAGATACGCATCGTATGTTATCGGCAAAGCGGATAGCAATTAGTTACCGGAGTCATGCAAGTCGATATGGAATACAACCACAGAGAAACTCATGCGGCTAGGCCGCTCCTCAACGGATGAAAATGAAACTGGTAGACTGAACGCAATTTTCTGAATAGGCACCGGAGACAAGGAAAAAAAGATAAAAAAACTCAGTGTCTTGGTATCTGGTATGTTATTATATTTGAAAAGTGCAAATTGAAAAGTGCAAATTGGAAATTGGAAATTGGAAAGTGCAAATTGAAAATTGTAAATTGGAAAGTGCAAATTGAAAATTGTAAATTGGAAAATGCAAATTGGAAAGTGCAAATTGAAAATTGTAAATTGGAAAGTGCAAATTGAAAATTGCAAATTGGAAAGTGCAAATTGGAAAGTGCAAATTGGAAAGTGCAAATTGAAAATTGCAAATTGGAAAGTGCAAATTGAAAATT